>CAWUII010000055.1:0-17316 GCA_963922575.1 uncultured Opitutia bacterium | reverse complement strand
GCAACCAAGCAAGCCTTCCGGCTTGCACTAACAACAACTAAACCACATATAACAATATAAGAGCATCGCGTGTCTCACTTTTTCAGGCCACTTCACTCAATATATTGGCAAGAGTGTTTGGGCGCGTTGGGACGGCACTATGGTTCGAGTCTTTGACCAAAAGATGGAGCAGATCGCCACGCATACACGCCTCGAAAAAGGTCGGTTCAGTAAAGTGCTCGGGGTTGCCGGCTGCCGTGGCAGCGTCGAAGAATCGGTCGGTTATTATCGCAACCGGGTGATCAGCATGGGCGAGCACACCCTGCGCTGGGCGGATGCCTTGATTGCTAAATGCAGTGACACCGCGCTACGCCGCCTGCAAGGCCTGCTCGGTCTGAAGAAAAAATACACCAAGGCGCAGATCAACGAGGCGGCCCACAAAGCCAATATCCACGGACAGTATACGCTCAAAGAATTACGCCTGTGGCTGTGCAATTCGCAGGATCAGGAGATCTTCTCCTTCCTGGAGCAGCATGAACTCATCCGTAATCCACAATCTTATGACAGTATCGCCGCGACCGACGAGCTGTTCAACTAAACACAACACAACAAATCAAATCAAGCAATGAACCATCCTAACCTGCACCAATCACTCTCGAAGCTGCGTCTGAGCGGCCTTGCCTCCTGTCTCGACCTGAGGCTTCAGGAAGCCATCGGCAACAATCTCGCACATGAAGAGTTCCTCGAACTCATCCTTCAGGACGAACTCAACATCCGCGAGCAACGCACCATCAAACGGCGCACCAAAAGCGCCACCTTCCGCGATAAACGCACACTCGAAAGCTTTGATTTTAGCTTCAACAAAAGCATCAACCGCCAGCAGATCTACCAACTCGCCAGCGGCCTGTTCACTGAACAGGCCGAAGACATACTGCTGATCGGACCCCCCGGAGTGGGCAAGAGCCACCTTGCACAGGCCATTGGCTATCAACTGATCAAGCAGGGAAAAGTCGTCCTCTACCGCTCCATCTTTGATATCCTTGATGATCTCAGAGAGGACAGCATGGACGCCGCCCAGGACCGCACCATGAAGCGCTATACTAAGTGCGACCTGCTCATTATCGACGACATGGGCATCAAACAACTGCCTCCTAAATCAGGGGAATACCTCTTTGAGATTATCATGCGACGCTACGAACTGCGCTCCACACTGATGACCTCAAACAGACCCCTGGAAGAATGGGGCAAACTCATCGGCGACGTCCCTGCCGCCACAGCGATACTCGACCGATTCCTGCACCACGCAAAAATCATCAAAATCAAAGGAAACAGCTACAGATTGAAAGATCACGCTCGACAAAACCAGACATCGGAATAAACAAAAGCATCTCTTCAGAGTGGTGCACTTTGAAGTGCAAAAAGGTGGTGCACTTTAAACCGCAAAATGACACCTAAGATCAGGATACAAATATTAAACCTTTTTTTATGGCCGAAAGTTAAAAAAAAAGCCCAAGCCTAACCAGCCTTCGCTTATCAACACATCTCCAGTCACAAGCTCAAATAAAGATACGGTGCGTGCAATTTCAATAATTTGGAAGCTAAAGGGGCTGTTGCCCAAACAGGTGCAATTGTAGGGTACACTGATGAGTCAAATTTCTTATGGAATCCTTTAATCTTTTAAATGAAGCTCTGCAATAAGCTCGGAAAGACTGCAACCTATTGGAAAAGACGGTCAATATCACCGATGAAATAAGGTTAACTGCCTCCAGGTTCCTAAATCTGGGCTGTGCAGTTTTTGGTCGGGCATACTTGATTAGTACCTTGATGTTTTGGATAGCTGTTATCAAAGCATCTTGTATTTGCTGCCGCCAGAGTCGTCGTCGCAGTCGATCTACCGAAGTGGGTTACTTTTTTCGAACCTTACTGAGCACACTCAATTCAAATGTGCAAAAATATCTTACGTTATCGTAAAGAGAACTGTTCTCGGGTCTCAATCCTTTAATCGCGACTGCAGTTCGTCGATTTGCCGGGACATACTGCTTATCTCTTTTCGCATTTTGGATAGTTGCGGGATCAAGCTTGCTGACCGCAACCATGCACTGCGAGACATACCCGGCGTACCGTAGGCGCTTCCGCCACTAGCCACATCGTCAATAATGGAAGCTTTCGGACCAATAACTGCATCGTTGCCAATAGACAACTCCTCAGCAATGCCAGCCATAGGGCCAATCAAAGTACCATCCCCAATGAATGTGTTGCCAGCAATTCCCGCATTTCCGCCGACGCGAGTGTGCCTACCTATACATACATTATGTGCAATGTATACTAGATTCCCAGTCTTTGCACCCTGCTTAATAAGTGTCCGCCCAAGATTGCCCCGTTCGATCGTATTATATGCACCTATGTCGACGTCGTCTTCGATCACTACATGACCTACGTGGGGAATTCTGAACAACTTCTTGCCGTCTTTTGCATAGC
This sequence comes from uncultured Opitutia bacterium, assembly GCA_963922575.1. Classification (GTDB taxonomy): domain Bacteria; phylum Verrucomicrobiota; class Verrucomicrobiia; order Opitutales; family Coraliomargaritaceae; genus Lentimonas. Next base: position 14,859 of record CAWUII010000055.1, on the reverse strand, counting down.
CAAAACCGTCACCACCAATCAACGTTCCTGGCTGGATTACTACACGATTGCCAATATGCGTATGTGGTAAAATAATGACACGATATGAAAGTTCAGTATCATTACCTATCACTACATCTTCGCCAATATGTACACCTGACTGTACGACTACCCTGTCCCCTATGATCGAACGAGCGCCTATAGAAGCAAAAGGTCCTACGTATACATCTTCACCCAAACTCGCGCTACTATTGATATCAGCACGCGAACTGATCTTTGGCTTAATTTGCTCCTTCGGGTTAAATAAGCCAATCGTCTTGGCTATAGCCAATTGCATATTGTCGACTCTGATAATATTAGTTCGTGTTCCTTCGTAGCGGAGCGGGACAATAACTGCACCGGCCTTACAGAAGCGTTCCGGTTCAAGCTCTCGAAAGTCTTCTTTGTTAAGTGCAAATGCTATCTGGCTGGCATCCGCTTCATCAATGAATGAAATACCCGTGAGGAGTAGATGCCCTGAGCCGACTAATTCTCCTCCAATCGCATCTGCAATGTGTTCAAGTGAAAGCTGCATTTTTTAATTTACCTCAAGTTAGAGTTAGCTGAAACGATTATGGTAGGACTACAAAAAGTACATCTTTTTAATAACCCTTTTTTTCAAATCATGTAGAATCGCTGTTTTTTCACTTACTGAATGAGCAAGTTTTGACCGATCAGTATATTTGTCATAGATAAATTTACGTATCAAACATAGATCACCACAAAGGGCACAGAGAACACGAAGAAAATAATTTTAAACCCCAAAGATAGTGTTTCTAATGCTTCGTGTGCTTCGCGCTCTTCGTGGTAAAGAAAATAGGTTCAAATTGTAACGAACTAAACCGAAAATTATCCGCATCTTCGAGCCTCCACGCCTTCCGCGCCTCTGTGTTTAATCCTACTGAGTCGGCGTCATTCGGACATTGCAGGAGATGCAAATGCGGGGCCGTGTTCCGCGATAGGGGTGTACGTAATGCTGCAAAAAGCTGGGGAAAATGACCATAGCTCCAGTGCGTGCCTTGACAGTAAATGTCGACGGAAATAAATCCGCACCGGAAATTGCCATCGAGCCACGGCCCGGATCGACAAAGGAGAGGTCGCCTGAGTTCGGATAACGCTTTACATCACTATCACCAGCATCAACGTAATAGGCGAGTGACCAGTGGGATTCAGAATGGTCATGCAGTATGGTGTAATCGCCGTCACGCATCAGCATCGCCCAGGCATGGACAGCGTAGCGATAGGAAGGCAAAGCTTCCGGCGGAATGCCTGTTGTCATACAGGCGCCGGTGAACGTATGGCTTACGTGGTTGACGACTTCCTGGATCAGTCGCTGGTAGCAGGGTTCCTGGCGACGACTTAAGTCGGGTGGGGAGTGCCACCCACCCACATTGCTTTGATGTAACCCATCGGATTCTTCGGATTCTTCGATCAGTCGCGACGCCAACTCTTCGTTGACCGCCTCCATATCTTCCAGATCGTAAACAAATACAGGTACAGTAAAGAGACTAAAGCGTTCCATAATATAAAACTACTTTAGAAGTTTGTAAGGCGAAACAGATTTTCAAGGTCGTTGAAGTTCATCAAAAAACCACTCCAGGTATTCGGGGCTTCACGTGGATAAATTGCATCCAGTTCCCACTGACCATCATTCTTACGATACCATAGATCAAAGGATAGTTTACTATCTCCCGAGCGCCCGCGGGGACCATCAGCGAGATTACTCGTAAAACTGAGTAAAGAATGATTATATTTATTATGCAACTTAGCCAAAGTGCCACCAGCAAAAATTTCTAACTGCAATGCATCCAGTTCAGGTAATGGTTGAAACACCAAAGTCCCAAAGTCATTTTCAGGCAGAGCCAGTTTGGTAGCAGCTTCTAAGACCTGATCAATAAATACATAAGGCTTACCACGCCATTCACTGGCATTAATAAATTCTTCGGTACTTTTCTCCCATTTTTCCTTCAGTGCTCGCACCTGCTCATCGTCAGAACTTGCTCCTGATAATTTGCTAAGTGTATTATGTAGCTTAACAACTTCCTGATGTAGTTGCTGCTTTGTTTCCTGATCATTTTGCAAAGGAACTCCTTTTTGCCAAGTCCACTGGGACAATGAAGAATTCTCCCAGAAGAATACACACTCATCTTCAATCTGTTTGTCTGCAAAAGAACGCACAGAACACTGCAGACGATTCAGTTCCTGCAAAGTTTTTCCATACACGTAATCCCATTCAGCAATTGCTACGGTGATTTCCGAAGATCTATCGGGTAAAGGCTCTCCAGAAAAAACTTGTATACTATTTCCACCAGACTTAAGGAAATATGGATGGAGGGGGGTAATTGAAGTGTAATCGGTGGGCTTTCCAGCCAGTTTATCAAAGTCTGGAACTAATCCCCCTAAAGTGTTCAACGGAAACCCATTTACAAAGACGACTTCACTTTTTTCTGCACCACTGACACGCCCTAGTGACGGTAATACTCCGAAGCTTTTCTGTCGGTCAGCGGCTTTTTCAGGAAAAAAGCCATCATTAATGCTTTCACCTAAATAAAAAATTCCAGAATTCTCAAAACTAAATAACATTTGCTGAAGGAAAATTAAATAAACAATAATTTTGAGCACTGTTTTTTGTATTAATGATTTGAGTGCCAAATTGATAACTAAGAGAAAATAACTATGGATTGCTCATGTACATGAGACTCCATGGCTACGCTGAGGCTAACTCTGCAAAAAAGAGCTTGCGGTAATCCACAAATAAACCGCCACGCAGATCTTTCCCCAGATCCTTCCAGGCATCTATGTTAGAACTGACATCTCCGAGAATATCCCTAGGTATTTTTATCACCTCGTTCAAAGATGGCGAACCTTGAGCAAACCAACCAAAAATGAGTCCATCCTTTTCATCGACACCCAGCAATACAAGCTCTTGATGGCTTTGATCTATAAGCACGTCTCCGTCACTCACAATTGCAATCTTTACCAATTCCAAGACTAAATCATCAATACCTGCATCAGCAGCGATCAGTTTTTCTGCCAAACTGTTCCATCCAAAAACGACCCTTGGGTTATTGAGCGTACGTCCTAAGCTTTGTGCTACTTCAGATGCTTTACCGCCGTAGGATTTCTCGAACGCATCTAAAGTACGAGCCTCATACTTGCTGCATTCGAAGATCTTATCTGACGACCATACGCCAATGAATTGACCGTGATTGAAATCAACATAGGAAAATTCTGGTTCAATTCGGAATTCATTGCCACAGCCAGTGCACTGTTCTGATTGAAATGTATGATCTAAGATTGAAGCACGCACACCTGGTTGCGTTAGCTCTCGAGTTACATTAACACTGTCTACTAACTGAAATGGGACTTCTGCCTGGCATGCAGGGCATGGTACTGTTGTATTGGTAAAAACTGACATAATATTTGTTCTTTCTATGAGTTATCTTATGAAATCTTGAGAGTTGATAGCCAAGCTACAGCAGGATGAGATTTTTTTAACTTGCTTGGCTTAATATAATATGCTGCGTAGAGCTCAGCAAACCATTCACCAGGTGCGCGGAATTGATATCCGGTAATACCTTTTTTACGTTCTTCAATAGGATAACTAGTCCATTTGTTTTTATAGGATTCCTGGTATACTCGATGATCAGGTGTCTCGACATACTCACAATCTGCTTGATTATACCAAAGTTGTCCACTATCAACACTTGCTTTTTTGTACCAAAGTTTCAAAGCATTTTTTAACTCTCTCGCAGTCAAATCTGCACTTGCCGGAGCAACATTTGGCCATGTAACATCCTTTCTAAGAAGCAAGTCTTTTATCTCCTGTTTCCAATGATCATCACCTAGGTGTACTTTGTATTTTTGTGCAACCTGATCGACTATAACGTCAATATTTGAACCATGAAACTTCCAACTACCATAGGCACTTTCTTTCGCTTTCCTTAACATAAAGCCAAGGTTATCATCTACCGCATGACCAACTTCGTGCAAAAGAGCAAAATCAAAGGCATCTACCGCTTTATCAACATTGTCTGGCAAATATTTTCGATACTCCTCAGAATCCATATCATCAATAGGTAGTTGATGGGATATATTAGCACCAAATTTTTCATTGGATACACCTGGACGACCTGTTGCAACAACATCACCCCTTCCCGGAGCGTAGTAGCCTCCGACGCTAGCATTTGGACCCTCTCTTTTAATTATACTTATACTTGGATTATTGATAATGTCTTTAGGTACTAAAGCCATCACTCTCATCATCCGCTTAGCCGCGGTTACCGCTCCAATCTTAGTAAGTACCTCGACATCTAAAGCCTTACCAAAACGGACTTCAGCTAGGGCCGCTATCATTTCAAGATCCTTGTCAGCACTTCCTGTATCTATACTTTGAATGAGTTCATCCAATGATTCAACACTCCCGTTTTTAATTAAATTTTCAGCTGCGGTTTTGACATTATCTACGTCCTTTGCATTGAGCTGCTTTTTGAAATAAAGCTCTTCCATCTTTTTAATAGCTTCATCAAGTTTTTTATTTGCATTCACAAAATCCAAATTAGTACGGTCTGCATATCTGGTTGCAGTGGTTATAATACCTATTACAGAATTTTTATCCGTAGTTCCTAGATCACATACACTTAGACGACCCCCAGTGCCGTCAGCACCAATGATATAGGATTCTCGTTTTTCGTACTCCAAACGCAACTTACGTACCTTTTCTGCCTCATCAGCTTTCTTTCTAGCGACTTTTAATTTAGTTGCCTGATTTTTCCATTCTCTAGCATTGTGTTCCGCTGTAAATTCTTCGATAGCAAGATCTAAAGCATCTATTTTCGAACGAATTATGGTTGCTTTACTCGATTTATCAAGGAGACCCCTGCGATCACTAAGTGCCTTGAGATCCACCTCGTATCCTGCTTCTAAAGAAAGGATTATGAAGATTTCATCTAAATCAGCAGCAGCACTTTTTATGTCGTCCACAGCAGTTGCCGGATCATCATCTACTTTTGTTTGTATTTTGCTTAAATTGTCACCGTACTGGGTAATTAATACATCCAATTCTTTATCGGTTCCACCTGATTTTAAAACAGCATCTTTTTTGTCATGATTCTTAGCTGTAGTAAACCTGGATTTGAGTGTTGCTAAATCAGTAGCGGCACTTGCGGAGTCTACATTGCTTATAATATTGTTAAACTCAGTACTCGCATCGAAGGCAATCTTAGCGGCAGCGATATTTCGATTAACCTCCTGTAGAAGCTTATTGGCCAAATCTATTTCAGTACTATCGAATTTTACAATTGATGATTGTTTTGCCAAATCTGCCCGTTCAAGTAAATCCTTTATTCCATCCACTATTTCTTGATTTTTGTTAGCATGACGGTCTAATCCTTGAATCGGATTTGGATCATCAACTTTTGGACGCTCTTCTAAGAAAGATATGTAATCAGGTGCGTACCCCTTGACTGTAATCGCATCGGATTCAATCTTCTTAAGATTTTCTAAGGCAAGTTCGATCTGGCGATTTTTAATTGATGCTCTCTTTACAGCTGCCTTCTTCCGAAGAGCAAAACTAAAACTTGAAAACGGATCTACATCGAAAAGTGACTCAATATCGTCTAACGCAGTTTCTGTTTTTGTTAACTGCTCCTCAAATTCTGTTCTACGTGGAATTAAGCTTTTCGTTACAGAATTTATACCAGAAAAAAGTTTATACCCTAGTATCACTTGCAAAAAATCTTTTTTGGCAAGGTCTGTAAGCATCTTGGCACGGATATTTTTCAACTCGCTAATTTGAGTAGCTAAATATGTTTGTATTTTATCATTCTGTGATTCATAGTGATTAATGTGGTTTCGAGCCCAACGAACCTCACGAGCTTCTATTTTGGATTCAATCGTTGTATGTAAATCATCTATATCACTGTCAGCACTATCGTATTGGTGAGTGTCTGCTAACAAGTTTGCATCCTTAACTGCCTGATCCCAAGTGTTAACATAATCCTTTACATCTTCTGGCTTCACACCTGCCTTTAACATAGCAATCATTCCAACAGCTTCACCAGCCTTTACTTTATATTTAGCGTACTTATCAATGTAGCCCATGGCCTGTATAGCCTTATTTCTTCCCGATTCTAGTTCTGTAAATGCGCCGCTATGATCAGGGCCACCGTCACCGAGTTTAGTCAATCTGTCTGATTCATCAAGATGATTTCTAATATCAGTAGTGAACTGTTCGACATGTTCCCTGTACACGTGTTTGCGAAGTTCTCTACGCAACTTGGAAACAATGTTTCTTAACTTTTTATTATTCCCAGAATTGTCTTTTACATTCATATCAGGCAGTTGATCACCCTCAGTATGTAACTTTCCAAAGGCTTGTTTGAATTCTGCTAGTTGTTCTGTTGTTGGCATGATTTTTTACTTTTTAAGTTATTGTTTAGTGGATTTATAGTACATAACACCCGCACCATCTAAGACGCTACTCCTTGCAATAGTACTAATGCGGGTTGCAATTCGTTAAACGCTGTAGTTAACGGGCCTTTTATACTCACAGGTGAATCAAATGCTGAAGCACCGAAACGTTCCACTATCTTAACTTTTTCGTTACCAAGCATGTGTTTTTTAAATTCAATAACAATATCCAAAGCATCACCTGCCAGATTTGCCTGCATTGCAGGACTACCGTCAAGCTTGCTGACATTGTTAAATGCCTTCGTTATACGATTCACGTAGTCCAGAAATAAGGCATTTAACTCAAATTGTGCGATTTCCTTAAGTTCAACGTCATTAAATTTCATTAATTCTTGCTTAAGTGTATCAATTTGCTCGAGCACACTGCTGATAGTTTTACTCCAGTTACCGCTGGCTTTTTCCCATCGAGTCTGTGCATCGTCATTACCGGTCAGGCTTCCTTCCATGATGCTCAGAAGTGTAGACTTTACCTTTACGGCAATAGTGAGCCCATCACTGTAATCACCTTTTTCAGCTGCAGCCTTTGCTACTGCCCAGACAGTTTTAAGCTTATCCCAATAGGGTGGTTTTTCTTTTCCGTCGAGATAGTCTTCATTGAGTTCAAAACTTCTATCAATTTCTGCTTCGACCTCTTTCCATTTCTTGTTATCCTCAGCTTTATCCAGGATGTTATCCAAATCTGTCAAAATCCTTGTAATATTGTCAGCGTTAAACTCACTAATATTTTCAAAATCATTAGCTCTCCCTGCTACAACTGTAATTTTTTTCCAAACATCATTTATATTTGAAGCATAATCAAGGAAGTTGCTGGTAGCTGTGGTTACACGCTTTGCATAATCCACCAGTAGTTCCTTGAGTTCACCATCTTCAAATCCAACAGAAACCTCGCTCCCATCGATATCGAGTATACGTGCTTTCTTGACCGGTAGTGGTTTTCTTGCTTTGAGCCAAAGCTTCATCAGTTTGGCGATCTTAGGTATCGAACCTAGCTCTCCCTTGACGTCTAACACAATTGTCTTGGACTTTTTTTCAACGGTGAGCATACCATGCTTTAACTTTGCAGAATCGATTTCCCGCTTCAGATTTCTCATCAAAGCCGCCGATTTTTTCTTCTTGTGAATTACAAATGTGAAGCCGTTAACCGTAAGATCGCCACCTGAGTTTTTGCCATCTACGCAGCAAGCAAATGGAAATGATTTCGATCCGTCTGCTTTGGCTGCCTTGGTCAGCCAGGCTTTTAAATCCTGAAGTCCCATCAACGGTTCTCCGTCCTCCTCATCATTTTCTGCAAGCATTCTGTCTGCATCATCAAGCTCTAATCCTATACTATTGAGATCAGGGCTTTTTCCTTTGAGATCACTAATCGCTTTCGTAGCTACGCTTTTTGCACCGATGCCAGCCCTGTTTGTGGAATTACTCTTCAATATAACAGCAGCCTCGTCCTTCAGATCGCTGGCACGGTCTACAAGTGCTTCAATCTCTCGAGTTACTTCAATAAGCTTCTTTAGTTCCGCAATTGTTGATTCAACAGATGCAATATCAGGCTCATCCTCCTTCAGAGCATTTGCCACCTCATTATACTTGGAAAAAGCCTCTTTACCAGTCTCAGAAAATTTTTGGGCAAGTTTGGCTTCATCTCCAAGGGGCCTGAGTTCCTTCTCAAGCGCGGGTTTATCTTTGGTGCTAGTTGCGGTTTCCTGACTTTGATCCTGACTTACGGATCCCTGACTTTGAGTTTCAGTCTTTGGGAGAGGAGGTGCAGTCGGTATTGATTTTGACTTTTTTTTCGGCTTCTTTTCTGGCATGCCCTCTATTTTTTGGTCCACAGCAACCAGGACAGGGCTAAGCTTATCTAACTTGTCTTCTATAAGTTTTTTCGTAGTTTTGTCCTCTGTTTCATTTAAGGTAGTCGCAAGTTCTGTTGCGAGGCTTACAACATTAAGAACAAAATTCTTCACATCTGCTTTGTTTTTAGACTTTTTTAAGAACCAGAAGCCTGCCATTGCAGCTTGTTCTACATCTGTTGCAGTGGAACTAAAAGCACCTGCAAGAAATTGAATAAACTGATCTTTCTGACCTTTAACTTTATCAGCAGTCAGACCTGCCTTATTTAATACCTTATTGTTAATAAGCAAACTTGCTAAATCTTTAACACTGGCATCTTGCCCTAACACTGATGATTTTTCCAACTGAGTTACATTTTGTTTTTTAGTTCCCATAGATTTTTTGATTAGAGCTTACCACTTACCGTTCGAAATTTTTGTTTAGTAATAATTTTAATCGAGTCAATAAAACAATAATATTTTTACAGTACAAAGCCCAGGCGATCTTAAAGGTCGGTGGTGATTACTTTCTTCAACTCAAAAATGAAAACCGCCACGCCTACAAAGCAGCCGAGAACATCGACGAACAAGCTCCCTCTTTTTTAACCCACACCGAAGAGCCCAACACTGCACACGGACGCTTCGACCAGCGCAATAGCGGTTTATCCCTTCGAGCTTCTGGGAGCGAATCTTCCCGGAGCCAGAAGCCTCGCAGTTATCCACCGCAGACACCGAGGTGGTTGTTGAATACGTAATCAGCGAATTCGTGACCACTGCATCCGTGAAGACAACACACGCTCCAAAAACTATAATCTCAACTGCGTCCTGGCTGGACTGAGAGTCTGCCTTATTACGATCAAATCACTCTTTTATTCAACACTATGCTGGCCCGCCCTACAGAAGCCATGTCAAAGATATCTCTGGACATTGCTTTTCAAGGCGTCGCCAAGATGCGAGCCAAATGAAGTTACCTTGCAAGATATAGTAGCCGCCGGAGATAAGTGCATACCCAGATTCCAATTTATTGACAATGGCATTGTTTCCGCCATTTTGAGACTCATAATGGAATATTTAAATCGTTTTTTGGTTGCTGCATCGGATCATTTCTTTCTACTTGGACCTCGTGGAACAGGCAAAACCCTATGGACCAGGCACCAATTTCCCGATGCTCTGAGAATCGACTTACTTGACCCCGCTACCCATCGTGAGCTAGCAGCTCGTCCGGAGAGACTTGCTGAATTAGTAAAAGGCAATCCTGACCGCACTCAAATAGTTTTGGATGAAGTTCAAAAACTTCCCGAATTACTGGAAGTGGTGCATTCACTAATTGAAGCAAAAACAGGGCAGCAATTTGTTCTTACTGGGTCGAGTGCGAGAAAGCTGCGCCGCGCAGGAATCAATTTATTGGGGGGTAGAGCAAGTCATCTAAGCTTACACCCATATATGGCTGCCGAACTTGGTGAACGTTTTGACCTGTCGATCGCACTGAAACAAGGAATGCTTCCGGTGGTGTGGGGCGCAAAAACCCCAGATCAAACGCTTGCAGCTTATAATGGTCTCTATATACGAGAAGAGGTGCAGATGGAAGGACTTGTGCGCGACGTCGGAGCCTTTGCTCGTTTTCTCGAAGCCATGAGTTTTTCTCATGCCGCCATCCTCAATCTCAGCAATATCGCGCGTGAATGTCAGGTGAAGCGTAAAACCTGCGAAGGCTACCTCAATATTCTCGAAGACCTCTTGCTGGGAATTCGATTGGGAGTATTTTCAAAACGAGCGCAACGGGAACTGGCCTCCCATCCTAAGTTTTACTATTTTGATACCGGTGTGTTTCGGGCCAATCGCCCCAAAGGACCACTGGATACACCAGAAGAAATCGACGGTGCCGCCCTTGAGGGACTCGTCGCTCAACATCTAAGAGCTTGGTGCGACTATTCAAAAGGGGATCATTCGTTGTATTATTGGCAAACGCGCTCTCAAGTTGAAGTAGATTTCATTGTCTATGGCGAATCCGGTCTTTTCGCGGTAGAAGTCAAAAACTCTGACAAAGTACGTCCTCAAGATTTACGTGCATTGAGGACCTTTGGAGAAGACTATCCGAAGGCGCAGAAAATACTCTTATACCGTGGGTGCGAACGCTTGATTAGAAATGACATTCTCTGCCTACCTTGCGATGAATTCCTCAGGAATCTAACTCCCGGACATTTTCCAGATTGAGCCTGTATTTGCTGCCTATTTCTATCAGAAACCTGGTCACTTACTGCAATGACTCAAAATCACTAGTACATCGTAACGCTTGAAGTTTCGTATATCAGACCACTCCATTTTTGATGCATCTCGTAGCGCGCTACGTTGCTAAAACTTATCAGAAGGCGCTCGCTCTTAATTTGGATCGGAGCAAATACGATGTCTTTGCAGAAATTGGAGTGGGTCAGGAAATAGCTAACTGGTTTTTCAGGGGTTCCGCCAGTGCAGGTGCCGTCTGCGAAGACACATACAAACTACCAGAATAAATCCACCTATCTGGAACATTTGACAACCAATTATGCCTGGCATATCGGTAGATCGCATGTCTGCTCTCTACGTTTTGCTACTTAAGTTTACCCTGCGCCACTGGTGGTCTGCGCGGTGGAGCTACCTGCTGATTCTTCTGATTGTAGCCGTCGGAGTTGGGTCTTTGAATGGCATTCGGCAAGCCAGTCGTGCAGCGACGGCCAATTTCGGGCTTTTTAATGAGGCAGTCTCCGGGCGCAGTGACTTCCTTATTCAGGCTACGGCAGGTCCAATAAGCAGTGACCGTCTCTTCGATCTACAACCTTTGAGCCACGCGTCAGACTGGCACCTTTTTCCAATCGTGGAAGGAGCGGTCCGGCAGTTGGATACGGTCGGGAACGTACAGCGACCGCTGCGACTTATCGGGCTGGATTTCCTTTCTATTTCTAATCTACCACGTTTTATCGAACAGGATTTCAGTGTCGGCAATCGTGACGATGATTGGTATGAACGACTCGGGAGTGATCCGACTGTCTGGGTTAGCGTTGCATTTCTGGAAACAAACGGACTGAAAGCGGGTGACATTTTTCCGGTCTCGGTTGCCGGCAGAGTACTTGAGCTTCGGGTTGGCGGTGCTCTGGTCAGTGAGCGATCAAAGATTCCCGATGATTTGATTTTCGCAGACTTGCCTGCAGCACAGACGATACTGTCTCGTCCAGATGAAATCGATCGTGTCGAAGTGATTCTGAACAATCGCGAGCAGGCCGGTGACACCGATGCATTAGCGGTTTTTGAACAGGCGTTGCGTGACAATCTGCCTGAAGGATTTGTTGTGAATCCGGCAGCTGAGCGGATCGCAGAGCGGGCCAGCATGACTGAAGCCTTTCGACTCAATCTTATCATCCTTTCTTTGATCGCCATGATGGTGAGTACTTACCTTATCCTGCAAGCTCTGGATGCTGCCGTTGTTCGCAGACGCGGCGAAATAGCGACTTTGAAGAGTCTGGGCGTCAGCGCACGCACGATCCGGTTTGCCCTGTTGCTGGAATCTGCCTTTATTGGGCTGCTTGGGTCTGCTCTGGGGATTGGGATTGGTTTGTTACTGGCCGCCGGATCGGTAGGGTTGTTGGCGGATACAGTCAATGCGCTGTATTTTGCTACCTCGGTGGAATCGATTCAACTGCAAACTTCGGATCTGTGGATTGGCTTTGGTACGGGCGTTATACTCAGTCTGCTGGCTGGGTGGTTACCCGCACGTGATGCAATGTTGACGCCGCCGGCACAGATACTGGCGCGCGGCGATTGGTCACCCGGATTTCAACTGTTACAGAAACGCTGGCCAGGCGTTTGTTTGATCCTTGCCGGACTGCTTGCTTTAAAATTGCCTGCGCCGGTGTTGGAAGGCGGTGGACGCTTCCCGATCGGTGGTTTCATTGCAGCGGGTTGCTGGATTTTTGGGTTCGCTTTACTTGCCGGTGGTTGGATGGTTAGTCTGAATCGCTGGTTACAGCGGTTTCGTTTGGGTCCGATAAGTCGCCTTGCGATCAGTCGGGTCGCCGAGGGATCCAGTCGACATCGGCTTGCGGTTGCTGGCCTGGTGGTAGCCGTTGCGATGGTAACTGGTATTTTGCAATTGGTGGGTAGCTTCCAAAGTACTATTGAACAGTGGCTTGATGTGCGTTTCCAGTCGGATTTATATATTTCGGAACAAGGTTCCACGGGAATGGATTCATTGAATGGTATTGATAGCGAAGTCGTTGCAACGCTGATGAACAAGCCATTTGTTGACTATGCAGACACGCAGTACGTTACCTACGTCGATGCTCCGCGTGGGAAGACAATGCTTTCTGGGGTTGATCATGGAATGTGGCGAGATCGAGTGGAACAGATATGGCAGGTCAAGCCGGGTGAGCTGGAGCCTGTCAAAGGCGCTGAGCCGGCATTTGTTAGTGAGGCCTTCGCCCGTCGGTTTAACGTGTTGCAGGGTGGGGTGGTTACCTTGGAGACGCCTGCTGGTCCAAAGGATGTAACACCGATCGGCATCTATGCCGACTATGGTAATGAGTTTGGAACAGCGGCCATCGATCAATCGGTCTGGCGGCAGTGGGTTGGGTCGGATCGTCCACTGAACACGAGTCTATTTCTGCAGCCTGGTGTGGAGATCAATACGGTTCGTGACGCACTACGTCTGGAGTTTCCGGGATTGGACATTCGCAATGCCCAGGAGTTGCGCGAGGTCGTACTGACGATTTTTCACGAGACCTTTCGCGTGACTTATGCATTGAACATCATTGGTATCGTAGTCGCCATCGCAGGGTTGGTACTTGGGCTGCTGGCCATTTTTGCGGAATCGTCGGACACTTGGAATGCATTGTCACACATTGGGTTTCCATCACGCAGCTTTTCGTGGATGGCGGGCCTGGAAAGTGCCAGTATTGTGGTTAGCTCCTGGTTGAGTGGCACCGTGGTTGGTCTTGGATTGGGGTGGCTGCTGATTTACGTGATCAACGTGCAATGCTTCGGCTGGACGCTGTTGTGGAATCTGCAGGTGAGTACGATACTTGTGTTTGGTTTGGGGCTTGTTGTCTGCGGCTATTTGTGTGGTCTTGTAACCGGAAAACTCTTCGAACATCGAACTCGTTGAACTCTTCGAACATCGAACTTTGAATTTTTAAATATTGGATTTTGAAATGGGTATAAAGTTGAAACTGGTAATAAGGTATATCATCAGAGTGCATTCTACGTTCTACGTTCGATGTTCAATGCTCAATGTTCACAACGCTGTTGTTTTACTGTTTGTTCTGGGCCTTTTTCAGGTGGCGAGTGCAGAAGACTGGATACAGCCGCCGTTGGAGACAAAATCAGGTTATCGTGTGCCGCAGCCGGATTTTGAGCCGCAGTTACCGCGTGATCACGGGGTGCATCCCGGCTATGCTATTGAATGGTGGTACTGGGTGGGGCATCTGGAGTCAGTGGATGGCAGCCGCAGCTTTGGGTTTCAGTCGACGATTTTCCGATTGGAGGGAGATGCGAAGATGATCGGTTCCGAGGGCACGTCGAGTGCTTTTGGGACGCAGCAGCTTTATATGACACACCTTTCACTGAGTGATCTGAACGAAGGCCGCCACATGCATGTGGAGCGGCTTTTTCGGGAGGGGTGGCAGGCTCGCGCGTCGAAAGAGACTTTGGACTTTCAGGTGGGGCCGATTGTCGCACGCTGGAATGCTGACGAAGTGTTGATTGAAAAGGAGCTGAAGTTGCCGGAAGGGCGTACGCTCATACTTAAACTCCGTCCGTTGAAGCCGTTGGTCGTGTTTGGTGAGCGAGGTATTAGCCGCAAGGGCGAAGATCCTGAAGCAGTGAGTTGGTACTGGACCTACCCCAGGCTGGAAATTGCCGGTGTTTTGGTTGAAGGTGATCGTCGTACCAAGGTCTCCGGCATTGGATGGATGGATCATGAGATTGCTTCCAGCCAACTGAGTGATAATCATGCCGGCTGGGACTGGACGGCTATCCAACTCGACGACGGGACTGAAGTGAAAGTTTACCGTCTACGCACCAAGGATGGTGGCTCAGATCCTTGGTCGCCCATTAGTTGGATCGATTCAAATGGCAGGGTAACGCGTGCTTACACTAAAAACTTTGAATGGGTGACTGGTAAAATATGGAAGAGTGATCGCACCGGCAACCGTTATCCTACACAGGTAACTGTGCGTGCCTTACATCCGGAGACCGGGGTTGAGGAAATATATAAGCTGAGACCCTTATTGGCTGCTCAGGAATTTGTTGGAATTCGCCCGGACAGCGCCTACTGGGAAGGCGCATGTGCGGTTTTTGACGGTAACAATAAACGCATTGGCAAAGCATATTTGGAGCTCGTTGGTTACGACAGCTCTATTGCAAACCATTTAAGTCGCTAATGTAAACGCGGGTATGGCTATATGAATTTTCAAAGGTATAATTTATAGCTAAGCCTATAATTACTTGTACAAATCGCATTCAGGATAGGGGTAGGAATGAGGGTTCTAACCTCACCCCTCCCTCCGAACCGGACTTG
>CAWUII010000054.1:0-18652 GCA_963922575.1 uncultured Opitutia bacterium | reverse complement strand
AACAAACCCTCTGCTCGGGTTCGACTCGCCTCTCTATTACCTTATTCGACTGCGTCGAATGGCGGAGAGAGAGGGATGGGTGCCTCCGGCATCGCTTCGCTGAACAAACCCTCTGCTCGGGTTCGACTCGCCTCTCTATTACCTTATTCGACTGCGTCGAATGGCGGAGAGAGAGGGATTCGAACCCTCGGTACCGTTTCCAGTACACGACCTTTCCAGGGTCGCACAATCGGCCACTCTGTCATCTCTCCTTTGTAAAAAACATTGAGCAAATTGCTCGGCTATTTGAGGGTCAACTTTAATCGGATGGATAAAAGAAACATACGGCATTTTTTACTATGATGTGTCGCCAATATACTTTATTCATAGAAAAAATGATTTGGTTTTATCGATTTCTGTATCTTCCGACGCTGCTGGCTGCTCTGCCCTACTATGGTTTTAGAATGTGGCGACGCGGTGGCTATGCAAAGGATTTCCAGCATCGGCTCGGGTTTTTTCATCGTCTGAAACCACCGGAATCTGGCAAGCAACGTATATGGCTACAGGCAGTCAGTGTCGGCGAGGTGTTGGCAATCGGTCCGCTGATTGAGGTACTTGGAAAAAATGATAGCATCGAAATTGTTGTCACCACAACAACCAGCACTGGTTATGCTGAAGCACTCAAACGCTATCAGGCAAAGGTACTTTGCGTTGGTGTATTTCCCTCGGACTTCTGGCCTTGTATTCAACTTGCATGGAAACGTATTCGGCCGAACGTTATTATTTTGACCGAGAGTGAGCTCTGGCCGGAGCATTTGCATCGTGCTCGGGCGAAAAAAATACCGACTTTTTTGATCAATGCGCGCATCTCTGAAAGAAGTTTTAACCGCTACAAAAAAGTTTCTATTTTATCGAGGCGACTACTGCGAAAGTTCGATTTTATTTACGCAACGAGTGACTTGAATAAAAAACGCCTTCTGGAACTGGGTGCGCCACCTGACAGTATTCAAACATTCGGTAATATTAAGTTCGATGTAGCTGTTGGAGAACCAATGGTTGAGACGACCAAACGTGAACTCTGTAGCGAACTCGGATTTGATTCACCACCCGATCAGCCAGGGCCTTTTATTTTGCTCGGTTCCTCAACATGGCCAGGCGAAGAACGGATACTTTTGAAAATACAGGCCAAGTTGATTGCAGATGGCGTAAACTGCCGGCTGTTGTTGGTTCCAAGGCATGCTGAACGCGCTTCGGAAATAGTCCTATTGCTTGAACAGCAACCCTTGCTCTGGCATCAGCGCTCGAATCAAAAGCCTGCTCCTGAAGGAGTTCATATCTATCTGGCAGATACCACCGGTGAACTCGCCCGGTTAACTCAAATTGCCGATCTGGCTTTTATCGGCAAAAGCCTGCCACCCAACAACGGTGGACAAACACCGATCGAAGCAGCAGGGATAGGGATTCCCATCTTGATGGGTCCAAACATGAACAATTTCAAAGAAGTCACCCGCTCTCTCTTGAGAAGTGGGGCCGCACGCGTTGTAAACGATGCAAACGAACTTGAAACAAATATCAAAGAATTGGTAAATGACCCTGCATTGCGTGAGTCCATGTCAAAAGCAGGACTTGTATGGCATAAGCGAAACCGAGGCAGTAGTCGACGTATTGCCAAAGATATTCTCGACCAGCTGAAACTTGGATCGTAATCCGGCAAAGGCGGGCTCGAACTTTGAATATTTTTTTAGTAGGATGCCGACAATGCCTTGATCGAACGCAGATCCAGCTTTCCGGTCGCCAGGGTTGGAATCTTCTCAACGCGCTTGATCACTTTAGGCACCCAGAGATTGGAGTACCCGGCAGCTGACAGCTTTGACTTAATCTCCGACGGCTCAATATTGACCGCAGAAAGCAGCACCAGCACCTCACCCTTTGCTTCATCCGGGCGTGAACCAATCGCCAGCATCGGCACATCTGAATCCATCAGATCAAAAGCTTCGACCAGCGCCTGCTCTACCGTGCCGTGAGGTACCATCTCACCGGCAATCTTGGAAAAGCGTGACAGACGACCTTCGATAAAAAGAAATCCATCGCTGTCAAATCGCGCGAGATCGCCCGTAATAAACCAGCCATCCTTCATCACTTCTGCAGTGCGCACGGCATCGTCCAGGTAACCTCCGAAAATGTTGGGGCCTTTCAATAACAACAGCCCGGTCTCGGTTACCGGCAACGGTTCCATCGTATCTGGATTTAGTATTTGCGCTGCCTGGCCGGGAAACAACCGACCGACCGATCCTTTTCTAAAACCGGTCTTACTTCCTGAAACAATCAGCTTATCCGGCAGATTGGCACAGACCACTGGGGAGGTTTCAGTGAGCCCATATCCTTCGAGATACTCGCTATCGAAAGTTTTCTTCCACAGTTCTGCAAACCCATCCGGTGTTTTCTCAGCACCGGTGACCACATACTTTAGCGTTTTCAGTTTTTCCGGTGCCACGCGTTTGATGTACGGCTTTAAAAAAGTCGGCGTGCTGACCAGTGCGGTCGCAGATTCCGCTGCAACTGCTTCGGCAATTTTCTTAAACTCAAGTGGTGATGGCAGAGTAACTATTGAAACGCAGCGGAGAATCGGATACCACAGGGTGACGGTAAACCCGAAACTGTGGAAGATCGGCAGACTGGCGATCACCGTTTCGCCCTCTAGCAACAGATTCGACCCATCAATCTGCAAGCAGTTACCCAGTACATTGCGATGCGTCAGCACGACACCCTTGGGCTCGCCGGAACTACCACTGGTAAACAGCAGGCCCGCTTCGGCATCGCCGCCGACTGCCGGGACCTTGAGAATTTTTGCCAGCAGCTTTGCCGGGAGCATTTTGATTGCACCGAGCAATGCAAGGGACTTCACCTTCGACACACCCTTTAAAAATTCAACAAGGTCAACCACGCCGCTTTCCGGCCAGGGAAAATCGGAAAGCTTCTTCTGCACGCGCTCGGTTGTTAGAATGCAGTCAATCTCGGCCTTTCGTATGCAGGCTTCTGCACTTGTGCGGCCCAGTGTGAAATTCAGATTAACCGGCACTTTCCCGGCCAGGACCACTGCAAGGTTGGCGATGCAGGCGCCAATGCCCGGCGAAAAAACGATGCCGACGCGGTCCCGATCCGTCCAGGCTGGCAGCTTTCGTGATACACTCCACGCCAATGATAGCAACAGACCCGATTTCATCTCGCGTCGCTTGAGTGTTCGATCAATAACCAGCACCCGATTCGGATGCTTTGCCAGTGCGATAAAGCTTTCCCAGGCTAGATGACTGTTTAATTCCGGTCGTTTTTGAAATGCCGACTCGCCACTGTCGATTATCGTTGGATTGCTCATAGTCTCCTGTAATTTGTCTGAACTTGCATGCAGTTGAAATCAAAAATATACATGAAATTACACTTATTTCTAACACCACAAAATTTAACCTCAATTTGGCAGCTGGAGCCACGTAGCGCGACGCTTTAGCGAGCGTCTTATCTGCCTCTCAGTCCGGCTTATCGCTCGCTAAAGCGTCGCGCTACGTGGCTAAAAAAGCGTACGTCTATAGAACTTGTAAGGAATTCACTGAAATTGTACGAATCTTAAGCGGCGCCAAAATAGCGAGGAACCTTAATTCATGTTGATTCGTGTGCATTTGTGGTTCCAACTGCCGAATTAAGGTTAAAATTATGCCGGATTTGAAGACTCATAAGGATACTTTTCAAAAGACTCTACTGGACTGGTATGCCTCGGCACAACGTGCCCTTCCCTGGCGCTCGGATCCTTCGACTTACAAAACGGTTGTTTCCGAATTCATGCTGCAACAGACGCAGGTAAAAACAGTGCTTCCCTACTTTGAGCGCTGGCTCGCACGATTCCCTGACTTTGAAACACTGGCAAACGCGCCTGGCGAGGACGTACTTAGACACTGGGAAGGTCTGGGCTATTACAGCCGGGCACGCAACCTTCACAAACTTGCAAAAACCTACGTCACACTCAATCCAAAGCCAGAAACCGCTGCTGAATGGCAAGAATTACCCGGCATTGGCCCCTACACCGCTGCTGCTATAAGCTCCATCGCACATACGTATCCGGCAGCTGTTGTTGATGGCAACGTCGTCCGCATTCTTGCACGGCTCAGTAATTACAGCCGTACCTTCAAAAACAATGGTGAGGCGGTTACTGCCTTCCGATCGCTTGCTGATGATCTTCTGAATACTAAAAATCCGGGTGACCACAATCAGGCAATGATGGAACTGGGCGCGACGGTTTGTATGAAAAACAAGCCACTGTGCACCGTTTGTCCCGTTGTAAAGCTCTGCCAGGGCGCTGCGAATGGCAACGTGGAAAGTATCCCAAATATTCAGCGCGCAGCGACTGTAAAAGTCGAAATCGACCGTCTTTGGGTCGTTCAGGAGGGAAAACTACTGCTACACCGCATCCCCGACGACGCAAAGCAACTCGCCGGTCAGTATGAACTGCCCAGGATCAACCATTTCACTGAACCACCCGAACTCGGCGCAGTGCTCGCCGTCAAGTCGCGTGGCATTACCAACAAGCGTATCAAAGAGACCATTTACCTCTCCAAAACAGTGGCGCTTGCCATTAAATCCTCAGACCTTCACTGGCTCGCTCTGGATCAGCTCGACCGCATAACTCTCTCCGGCCCTCATCGCCGCTGGGTTAACGAGCTGCTTAATCAGGCAAACTCCTGAGAAGAAGAAATTAATTACAAAATTCTGCCTGAAGTCTCAAAAGGTACAGGCAACCAATTGCTGCCCTTGCAAGACAGCATGCACGCCCGATACTTTCCCAAGATCAACATTTTGACCACGTACCCAACATTACCCGCCTCTCTTGGTAATTGATTTAAAGTTAGAATTTAGTAAGCATTGGCGCACTGAAAACGGATTTTCTCGTCATGCTTAAAAAAAATACGACCCACAAACTTCATTCAAACACGAGGTTCTTCGCTAAAGGTTTCCAATGTTTTCTGGAAATGACCTTGCAACGTGTAAGACACGCACGATTTCAACCGGCGAGGTTTCGCAGAAAAAAACAATATACTGCCCAATTGCAAGCGAGCGAACAACCGGATGAAACTCTGTCCGCAAACGACCCGACTTTGGAAATCGGGCCAGATATTCAAATTGTGCGAGAAAGGTTTCGTAGCGTTCGAGGGCAGCTTCAGGATTATATCGAGCAACGTAGTCGATAATCACTGTTAGGTATTTCCTCTGCCTTTCGACGAAAAACAAAATTATAGGCCATGCTGCTCCTGAATGCGATTACGAATACGCTTCATTGCTTCCAGCCCATCTGTGAGCAACGAAGCAAATCCTTCATCTAGAGCGTCCTGTACGGCTTGCACCTGTGCTTCCCTTTGTTCTAGAAGGCGAAGGCCCTCTCTCACCACTTCGCTGGCCGAGCGGTAGCGACCAGTTTCGACCTGCTGACCAATAAATTTATCTAAGTGCTCAGTTAAAGAAACATTCATAACTAACTAAGCAGTACATTGAAATTGGAAAGAATGTTAAAGTTTGTTATTAGCAAAGTGAAATTACTTTTCCCTAGGGGTCAAAAGATAACACATGGGAGTGACTGCCAAGAGCGAGCAATCAATCATTAGAACAGAGCGAGACGGCTTCTTTAAGTAATCGCAAGGATTGCGCCTGATTTACCGTTGGACAGCTTGAATCCCTCGCCTGCCTTTAGTCCACGCAAGCGACTGGCCAAAGGTGACTGTGCCGTGATAACGGTGACTTCCTGATCGCCCATCTTGATCACCTGGCCTCCTGCGACGCTGGAAAAGAAGAAGACCTCTTCGGAACCATCCAGGTCACAGGTGAACAGCGCGCCGAGGGTCACCTCTGTTTTTGTATTCAGTAGAAATTCCCGACGGGACTGCAATTCTTCAACCGCCTCAGCCCACTGCTTGGCCTGACATGCCTGACCGGCCGCAAGATAGGAAGCTTCCAGGCCCTGTGTATCCCACTTCGACTCTGCACGCGATTCCTCGTTGGTTGCATAATCGGCTGCATCCTGAGAGGCTTTGACCGCGTGGAGTGCTTCTTTGCGCAAGGCTTCAATTAATTGGTCGAAAAATTGTTCTTTGTTCATCGGCTGTAAATCTCTGTTGAACTTTGAACATCGAACGCTGAACGTCGAATATTCAAAACCTAGTGTTTGGCTATTTGGCCCGTTTACCATAAGTTGAGCTAACGAGCCTTTTTACAACGTGTGATTGAATCAAACATATCGTGCGCTCTACTTGATACATCATACAAATCCGGGATAGTACAATCACATACTTTAAGATCATCATGAATCTGCTCACTCCAAAACGCACAGCCGCTTACAAACCCTGGCTATTTATCTTTTGCATCTTCTCACTGTGCTGGATCACTCTGCTTTTATATGCTGGAGGGTTTACCACAACCACACGCGCCGGGATGGCTTTTCTGGACTGGCCGCTTTCCAACGGTTCGCTCAATCCTGAAAATTGGACACAGCAAACAGACATGCTCGCGGAGCACAGTCATCGATTGCTCGGTCAGATCATCGGCATTCTTTCGCTGACACTTCTGTACTTTATCTGGCTTAAAGAATCTCGTACCTGGATGCGAACACTGAGCCGAATCCTGGTACTGGTTGTTATTCTACAGGGTTTGTTTGGAGGCGCGCGCGTCGTCTTCGATGAATTAAATCTTAAAACGGATCACAATCTGATCGCGCAGAGTTTTGCCGTGATTCATGCCTGTGGCGCGATGATCGTGCTGGGCATTTTAGTGGCGCTCACGATCGGCAGCTCAAGGGTCTGGATTGAGCGAAAAAGCGGTCTCACCGGATCGGTGCCGGATTCTATTAAGTTTTGGGGTATCGCAAGCACCATAGCCATCTTCATGCAGATCCTGATTGGAGCAGTCATGCGACATGCAGAAGCGGGTCTCGCGATTGCAAAATTTCCGCTGGCACAACCGGGCAGTGTACTTCCGGCATACTGGAACTTTGACGTCAGTATTCACTTTGCTCACCGAGTCGGAGCCGTTTTCGTCACGATTGTGCTCTTGATCTTCCTCAGCCGTCTGTGGGCCAACGCAAATACCCGAAAAGCATTTGCAGCAGGCGTACTGATTGTTCTCGGGCTTCTTTTTGTACAAGTTTGGCTGGGTGCCCAGACCATTTGGACTGTAAGGAATGAACAGGTCGCTACGATTCACCATCTGGCTGGAGCTTTTCTGCTTGCCAGCACATGGGCCTTAACTTTTCTCACATATCGATTGGAGTTCAATAAAACCGTCGGTAACATGGCCTCTATCAAACTATCTCATCCATCATCTTCTTCTGTCTGAAAAACAGGTGAATTTACAAACTACAGAATCCTCAACACTTGCTGACTCTTCGGAATCAGAGGTCTCATTTCGTAAACGCATCGAGGATTTCTACGAGCTTACAAAGCCCAGACTTAGCTTTCTCTCAGTCATTACAGCTGTGGTCGGTTATCTTTCGGCAAATCCATCCAGAGATCTAGGCATACTAATGAGCCTTCTCTTCGGAACATCGCTTGCTGCCGGCGGCGCTGCTGTGCTGAACCAGTGGCTTGAACGCCATGCCGATGCCAAAATGATACGCACGCAAGAACGAGCCATACCGGCAGGCCGCGTGGATCCGACACACGCACTTATCTACGGGTTGAGTCTGAGTATTGCCGGTTGTGCGATATTATATGTGGGGGCTAATTTACTGTCTGCAGCGCTCACGGCGATCACGGTTATCACGTACATACTCGTGTATACGCCGCTCAAGCAGTTAACTACCTGGAACACCATAATTGGCGCAATTCCCGGCGCACTGCCTCCTTTGATCGGCTGGGCGGCCGCTACTGGCACGATTGATCTGCTCGGCTGGATCTTGTTTGCAATTCTCTTTCTCTGGCAAATACCTCACTTTTTCGCGATCGCCTGGACTTACCGGAAAGATTATGCGCAGGGCGGGTTTGTGATGCTCTCAAATGCAGACGAAACTGGGCGCAAGGTCGCTCTTCAATCCTTTCTGTTCTGCCTGGCGCTTATCATCAGCACCCTACTGCCGGTCCTCACCGGCAAGGCAAGCTGGCTTTACGGGATAGTCGCCATTGCAACCGGGCTCTATATACTGCGCCCTGCAATTGAATTTCTTAAAGCGGACCAACGCGACGCCGCAGCACGTAAATTATTCTTTGCGTCTATTTTTTATCTGCCCGCTCTTTTATTTCCACTCGTTCTGGATCTTTGGCTGATTTAGGATAAATGTTTTTTCAAGAATAACGGTAGCGCAGGCGCGTCCCGCGCCGCACCAGCGTCGTGTCAGTGGGCGCGTTCGAACATTCGTGCGGCGCGGGACGCGCCTGCGCTACCGTTAACTATTAAACCAGAAAATGTCCTTCACCGAATCACTTCCAACGGTCAATGCGTTGCTAAACGGCACTGCGACCATCCTGCTTACCTTTGGGTTTGCGTTTATCAAAACCAACCGCGAAAAAGCACATCGTGCCTGTATGTTAAGCGCCTTTTCCGTTTCAGTAATCTTCCTGTTTTTTTATGTGTTGCACAAATATTTGGTGCAGGGAGTGCATACGCCTTTTGCAGGTGAAGGTGCGTGGCGCATTTTTTACTATGCCATGCTGATCAGTCACATCATTCTGGCCATACTGATTGTGCCGCTGATTCTGATTACGCTCACGCTTGCAATTAAAGGTAAGCGTGAAAAACATCGTGCCTGGGCACGCTGGACATTTCCTATCTGGTACTATGTTTCAGTTACGGGTGTACTGGTTTACTGCTTTCTTTATCAGTGGTTTTAAATGCCACATTAACGATCATGCAGCGTATCTTAATCGAGGAGCCAACCAATCAAACCCGTGAGCCTGACCACACAATTTAGATAAGAATAAACACCTAAAGCAATAAGCTCTAAAAATAGACTTTAGATGGGCTTGTCAAAAGTCCTCACAATCATTTAGTCATAAACATATTCTAGTTTGACCTTATGTCACGCACACCTAAAAGCAGTTACTTTCCAGAGGTTTTGAAAAATAGATTCGAAAATATCTTTTATCGCTTTGTATGTCCGTTTCTCTTGCTACTGTTCCTGAGTGGTTGCGAAACGAATACGCGCATGTCCACTCTGGATACCAAAGGACCTATTGCCGAGGTACAGTATGAACTGTTCATGATCACGGTCTGGGTCACTCTCTTCATCTTTGTTACCGTCGGCGCAGTTTACTTATACGCCATTATCAAATTCCGTGAGAAAAAGAACGACACACGACCACTCCCCACACAAGGCCATGGAAATCCATTGATCGAAGTCGGTTTGATTGGTGCCTCCATCTTACTTCTGGTTATTATTGCGGTACCGACATTACAGGCAATTTGGTACACACATGACATACCCAGTCCTGTAGAAAGTAAACTTGCCCACTGGTATAAGGGCGAAGGTCTCAGTAAGGCTGAAGAAGATAATGTCCTGAGAGTTCGCGTGGAAGGTTACCAGTGGTGGTGGGCATTTGATTATCCACAGCTCGGGGTAACCACTGCCAATGAAATGGTTATACCGGCAGGCAAGGTCGTCCACCTTGAGCTGCGTTCAAAAGATGTGATACACTCTTTCTGGCTGCCGCGAATTGCCGGTAAGGTTGACCTTATTCCAGGTCGGGCCAATGAGATGTGGATTCAGGCAGGTGACACATTTGATGTTTGGAAGGAAAAAAATGAGCTCCAAGGAGACGATGCCTCTCTAATTGCGGCATACAATCAGTACCTTAGCGACGAAATCCATGATTATTACTACGGGCAATGTGCCGAATATTGTGGCGACTCCCATGCGCGCATGCTCTTCCGCAGCACGGTGGTCAGTGACGATGAATTTGCCAACTGGGTGAGCGAAATGAAACAGGGTCATGAAGCGCCCGGCAGATCCGGTACTCCGAATCAACTCAGTTGGGAAGAATGGTATCGCCTGGATGCGGAAAATCCGGAAGCGCTCACCGGTGATGTCAACGAAGGTCTTCGCTTATTTGTGGGGCGTGGCAAATGTTCCACCTGCCACGTCGTCGAAGGGAATCCGCGCGCGCTGGGTGTCGCCGGCCCCAACCTTACCAAGGTTGCATCCAGACACTCCATTGCTGCCGGCTGGCTCAATCATCGCGGAGAAGACGGTTCAGTTGATATCAAGCAGCAATACGACAATTTTTTCAAATGGATCAAAGAGACCGATGTCGTCAAACCGGGCAACCTCATGTGGAAGGCCAATGGCGGCGGGATCGGCGAACTCGAGAAACTGTTGACGGACGATGAAATCGATAAAATTTCACAGTATTTACAAACTCTTAAATAGATAGAAACATGAGCAGTACCACAACCGATATTCCGGCACCGGCAAAAACGGAAACTCAGGAAGACGTTCTCAAGCCTCAAAAAAGTAATCTTGGATTACTGCGTCCGGATCACAAAAAGAATTTTATCGTCGATCTGCTAACCACCGTCGATCACAAGAAGATTGGCATCATGTACGGTTTGATTGCCATGTTTTTTCTTGTTGTCGGTGGTATCGAAGCACTGATAATCCGCGCACAGTTAGCGGTTCCGGAAAATGACCTCATTTCAGCTCAACGCTATAATCAACTGTTCACGATGCATGGCACGACCATGATTTTCCTGGCAGTCATGCCACTGAATGCTGCTTTCTTCAATTTTTTGGTTCCCCTGCAAATCGGCGCTCGCGATGTTGCATTCCCGCGAATTAATAGTTTTAGCCTCTGGACTTTCGTTGCCGGTGCCCTAGTCCTGAATTTCAGCTGGCTGGTTCAGGCTTTTTACGAACTCGGCTGGTTTGTTGCTTCCGATACAAGTGTCGCTGCTGGCAAAACTGACTTTGTCCCGGCGATTGGTTGGTTTGGATATGCTCCACAGACAAGCACGCAATTCACCGGCATTGGTACTGATTTCTGGATATTTGGCCTACAAATCCTGGGCATCTCATCCCTCAGTGCATCGATGAACTTTGTTTCCACCATCATCAACATGCGCGCACCTGGCATGAAAATGATGCGTCTTCCGGTATTTACCTGGATGACACTGATCGTCTCACTGCTGATCATTTTTGCGTTTCCTGCGATCACGATTGCCCTGGGTCAATTGATGTTTGACCGCATGTTTGGCACGAGCTTTTTCAATGTTGCTGACGGTGGACAGCCCATACTCTGGCAACATCTGTTTTGGATATTCGGACATCCTGAAGTATATATTCTCGTCCTTCCTGCGATGGGCATTGTCTCCGAGGTGCTGCCAACCTTTTCCAAGAAACCACTTTTTGGATATTCGATTGTTGTCTTCTCAGGTGCTGTTATTGGATTTCTTGGCTTTGCGGTCTGGTCTCACCACATGTTCACCACAGGTTTGGGCAAAGTTGCGACTGCAGCTTTTTCCCTGCTGACTATGGCGATTGCCGTGCCCACGGGTGTTAAGATTTTCAACTGGATAGGAACGATATGGGGCGGACGTGTGCGCTTTGCAGCACCCATGATTTTTAGTGTCGGGTTCATCTGGATGTTTATGATGGGAGGGTTTTCCGGGATTATGCACTCGGCTGCGCCGGCAGATTCTCAACAGCAGGACAGCTACTTCGTGATCGCCCACTTCCACTACGTCGCGATTGGTGGTATATTACTTGCTTCAGTAAGCGCCATCTACTTCTGGTTGCCCAAGATGATCGGAAAAATGTGGACCGGTCGGTTGAATATCTGGGTCGCCATTATCACGACTGTCGGGCTTAACGTAACCTTTTTTCCCATGCACTTCCTTGGGCTAATTGGTATGCCACGGCGCACACACACGTATCTTTCCGGGTTTGGGTGGGAGACTTACAACATGATCTGTACCATCGGTGCATTCATCCTGGCGTTTGGTATCCTGCTGTTCATCGTCGATATTGTCTTGTGTGTAACCAAAGGAAAACCAGCTGGAGATGATCCATGGGATGCGCGCACGCTCGAATGGGCCACCAGTTCACCGCCAAAATTCTACAACTTCGCACGTACACCTGTAGTTGCTGCCCGTGATGCACTCTGGGAACACAAACATGGTCCTGAAAACCGCAAAATTACCTACGTTGAAGAAGACAGTCACGGCATTCATATGCCGAGCCAGTCCTGGATGCCACTGTTCGCGGCTCTAGGATTCATACCACTGGGGATCGGAGCTGCCCTCATGCAGGCAGGTGTTCCCTTCATGGGCTACATAACAATCCTGGGTATTGTTATCATCGCACTGGGTGTTGCCCTCTGGGCGCTCGAAGGCCCCGGCGGTTATCATTTTCACCCGGAGGAAGAAGCTACTTGAGATAGCTTTCTTCAGAATTTCAAATTTTTCAAAATGAGCGCCGAAGCCCAAAATCACGATAGTCATCACGGTATGATGATTGATAATAAGAAACTGTTCATGTGGCTCTTTCTGGGGTCCGATTGCATGTTTTTTGGTACAATGATTTCGACGCACCTGATTTATCGAAAACTGTACCCAGACTCATTCGACCCGACAACACTGTTCAGCCTGGAGCTTACATCCTTCTCCACTTTCATCCTGTTGATGAGTTCTTTCCTGATGGCCCTTGCCGTCTCGGCAATGCACAAGGGCGATATGAAAGGCTTTCGCCGCAACACCATCGGTGTTATTTTCTTCGGTCTTATTTTCCTGGGCTGTCAGGTGTATGAATTCACGGAATTCGCACATAAGGATCTAACTTTATCAAGCGGTACATTCGGCTCAACTTTTTATATGTTGACGGGAACTCACGGGGTACACGTTGCCATCGGTGTTTTCTGGCTGACCTGCATGTACTTTTACTCGTTCACCGGTAAGATGGATCCACACGAAAGTGCTGTCGATGTCGAGGTTGCCGGACTTTACTGGCACTTCGTCGATATTGTCTGGATCATTATCTTTACAGCAATCTATCTGATAGAATTTGTTTAACTCGATACTATGTCTGAAACATTATCCACACCATCCACTGCTACTGACCACAGCGACGAAGGGCAGAAGTATCACGCGTTTATTAATCTGGCTATGATACTGGCTGCGATTACTGGTATCGAGCTCGTACTGGTCTATCTGCCGCTCAACGATGTACTGATTCTTACCGTGCTTATAGTGCTTTCCTTGTTCAAATTTATTGGGGTTATCGCTTGGTTCATGCATCTTGTTTACGACAAACTACTGATGACACTCGCATTTGGAACCGGTCTGGTCATTGCAACGGGCACAGTCATTGCACTCATGTTCATCATGGATCAGAGATTTGTTGATTTCGAGGCGATTACTGCCTTTTAGTTACACCCGTGATTCCAGGTAAACAAGCTTTTGCCACTTACATTATTTGCATCACCACTGCGCTTTGCAGCCTTTCAGGCAGTCAGTCACCCGACCAGGCAAGCATGGAAGATCATCTAAAGGAAATCTTTTTATCGGAAGCACTGCAGGGCGCTGAAATTTCACTTTTATTGACCGAAGGAGATACGGTATTACTTTCTTATCAAAGTAACTTGCCTCTGATTCCTGCATCCAACACGAAACTTTTTATATCTGCAGCCGCTTTAGTTTCCCAAAAAGAAACCATCTTGTTTCCCCCGTTACAAACTTTCGCACAGGGCGCGATCGCTCAGGGTGTCTTGGCCGGCGATCTGATTCTTGATTCCTGTGGTTCTTTAGTTTTCACAGCAAGATACTCGAATCACAATGATTTTGAGGCAAAAAACCAACTGCTCACCGAGCAAGTCAAACGCTACGCTGAGCAACTCCGATCGGCTGGAGTTACTACGATAAAGGGAGATATCAAATTATCCTTTGAACGGTGGGATGCGCCTCCTGAGAATAAACACTACACCGCAGCGGCCGCATTTTCCTTCAATGAGAATACTGTGGAAACGCTGGTCGAGGACGGGGCTCTGCAAACAGTTCCTGAAAATCCTGCGGTTTTCACATTTGCGAACACACCGACAGTTGCCGCTCAGGATGTCGCTGATGCCAATCATGTACGTTATAACGGAAAAGTAAATTCAAGCGACTTCTGGCGCATCTCAAATACCTCTGCGGTCGAGTATGCACTCTCTATGTTAAGACGGGGGTTGAGAGAGCACGGTATAAAGATCCTCGGGCAACCATCGAAACCTGTAAAAGAAAAGAAGCTTTTGTTCGAAACTGGAACTGTCATGGAGACCGAAGAATTTATCCAACCTCTCAACTGCTACAGTGATAATTTCAGGGCTGAAATTCTGGCACTTTCATTGACAAGAGCCAAAACAGGAAAGGCCGCATACACAGATGTAAACGAAACAATCCACAGTATCTTTGCTGAATTTAATCTACAGCTGAATTCTCTCCAACTTGAGGATGGCTCGGGCCTTTCCAGAAATAATAGAGCATCTGCATCTGATATCGTTGCACTACTGCAATTTATCGAAAACCACGAATCGTTTGAACCTTTCAGGAATTCAATGGCTTTAGCAGGAAAGACCGGCACTCTGGAAAACAGATTTAGGGACACTCCTTGGGAAAACTGTTTTTATGGCAAAACCGGAACTTTGAATGGTGTTAGCGCGCTCAGCGGATATTGGTTCAGGGATAACAAGCCGACGATAACCTTTTCATTTATTGGCAATGGCGCGAGTGATACAATTTTCTGGCAAGCGTTAGAAAAACTTGCAGTGTCATTGAATCATCTAAATTGATAACGACTGGAAAATTCGGCGCAAATCAGATCCTATTCTATGAAAATAAATTTCTTACTCTCTTTATTTGTACTTGTTTTGATAACCGCTTGTTCTTCAACAAGCAGCAGAAAAGATCAATATCCACCCGAATTTTATGATTTTACGCCTACTGAACAGAGTATAATCAGAAGGGGTGAAATCGCTGTTGGATTTAATGAAAAAAAGGTTCGGATGGCTTTAGGTAACCCTGACAGAATCCGTAAAAACACTGGACGTAGCGAGTACTCTTGGGAGTATAATAGACTCATAACGAACACTGGATTTATCCAGAGAGTCGGCGCTTCTGTTGCGCGCGGTTCAGATCCAATCATAGCCTCTACGCAAGGCAACCCTGTCAGTAGTCGGCCAGATATGCGCGTTTACTTTAGTGTTGAGACGCGAACAGTGACCCGGTTCCAATCTTTCTAGTGTGAAGCACGCTAAGTTCGTTCAGTTAAACTGGAGGCAACGCTCTGTCATTTGTTAAACTGGAGGGAAATGCTCTGTCATTTCCGCCCCCTGGTCGCTGACAAAGTCGACTCGAAACGACGTTTTACCGGACCGCTGCGGCAACGACAGAGCGTTGCCCTCCAGTTTAAACAGTGTTTTTTAAAGTTATGAACTTAGCGTTTTTCGCACTAGGTTAACCCATAATCAAGATTCGTACACTCCATGGGAGAATGGACATGTGAATGATCATTGAATTCAAACAGATAAAAATCGAATGCTCTATTTTGTTCGGCAATTTTGAATCATTGAGTATCAACATATTCTTCGCGAACTTTGCGGTTAACTGTTTGCAGAGAATCCTGCGGGATAGTTGTGAATACAGAATTCTTTCTTATATTCCGCAATTCCAACTAAATTTTTAGTATCTAAGGCTTAGCTATAAACATAATGCAACTTCACTGGCACACAGAACCACTCTTGCTGATTTCTCTCCTGTTCGTTGGCTGGTTGTACGCACTTGG
The DNA here is from genome assembly GCA_963922575.1 of uncultured Opitutia bacterium. Lineage (GTDB taxonomy): Bacteria > Verrucomicrobiota > Verrucomicrobiia > Opitutales > Coraliomargaritaceae > Lentimonas. Next base: position 2,898 of record CAWUII010000054.1, on the reverse strand, counting down.
GATCGGACCATTCCGCAATCGGATTGAACTAGAAGCTGATTTTCCAATCAAAGACGCCATTCTTTTCTATGCTGGCCTGATTATTGTCTATCTTGCTGTTGGTTCTCCCCTGGATCAGATTGGTGAACAGTTTTTATTCAGTGCACACATGGTGCAACACATCCTGCTCATCTACGTCAGTCCGGTACTTTTCATACTTGGCACACCCACCTGGCTAATCGACTGGCTCCTCCAATTAGAATCGGTTCGTAAACCGATACGGGTCCTGACGTATCCGGTTTGCGGAGGCCTTTTGTTTCTTTTCATATTCACTCTATGGCACGTTCCAGCACTGTATGAAGCAGCTCTACACGATAAGCGAATCCATGTGCTCGAACACTGGACCATTTTCCTACCTAGCATACTGATGCTCTGGCCCTATCTCACGACTTCCAAACGTATTCCACGCAGCAGCTATGGAATACAAATAATCGGAATTTTCCTACTAATGGTTGGTCAACTGCCTGTGTTCGCATTTCTAACCCTCGCCGGAAAAGCACTTTACCCAACCTACGTTTGGGCGCCAAGAATTATCGACCTGGACCCTTTAAATGATCAGATTCTGGGTGGAATCATTATGAAAGTAATCAATATGATTTTTTCCCTGACAGTTCTGGGAATATCTTTCTACTGCTGGGCACGTAGCGAAGAACAGGATGATACTACCGTAGCCGAAATCCGTTCTTCCAAACACATGAAAACGTCCATCCAACCATGACCTGGGAAATTATATTTGTTTTTGCACTGCTCATATTTGCAATTGTGAGCTTTATCTGGGAACGGATTTCTGCGGACCTCACAGCCATTACTGTTTTTGGAGTATTGATCTTTGTAAGTATGCTGACTGAGAGTCCGGAACTTCCAACACTTGAAAATTTGCTGGGAGTCTTTGGGAATTCAGCGCCACTGACAATTGCTGCAATGTTTATTGTAAGTGGTGCGCTGCAACGCACAGGAGCTATTGATATTTTAACCGTTTACCTGCGTAAGCTTGCCAAAATTCCTTACAAACGGTTCGTCTTTGTAATGGTCATTGGCGTAGCGGCGGCCTCTGCCTTTATCAACAACACCCCGGTTGTCATCGTCATGATGCCCGTTATACTGGTACTTTCGCGCGAAATGGGCGTTGCTTCATCAAAGTTACTGATCCCACTTTCTTACGCTTCCATTTTCGGTGGCACCTGTACATTGCTTGGAACCAGCACCAACCTGCTGGCCAGTGGCATTTTGCGCAACTCCGGCCATGCGCCGATCGGTATGTTTGAACTCGCATCGGTCGGGCTGCCAATTGTTATATTTGGGGCACTATATCTGGTATTTTTCGGAAACAAATTACTACCGCATCGCGAGACACTTACCTCGATCCTCAGTGAAGAAGAGCGTAAGGAGTTTATGACCGAAGCATTTGTACGAGCGGGCTCAGAACTTGAAGGGCAGACGATGCAGGAAAGCGGTATCCTAAAGGGCCGTGGAATTCGGTTGCTGGAAATTGTACGCCACGGCGTTGCCGTCTCCGGCGATGCAAGGAAAGTACCACTGGAAACCGGAGACCGACTCGTGCTTGCTTGTCGCCCATCCGGAGTCGCTGAAGCCAATTCCATCAAAGGCATCAGTTTGCGCGGCAGACTGTCTTCCGGACTTGAAACCATTGCGATGGACGAAGGCGCTATCGTTGAAGGTGTTGTTGGACCACACGCCACGATCACCGGTAGAACGTTGCAGGAAATCAACTTCCGTCAACGTTTCAGAATGGTAGTAGTTGCCATACATCGCAAAGGCCATAATCAACGTGATCGACTCGATAGTTTACGTCTGCAACCAGGTGACACGCTATTGATGATGGGTTCAAGCGATGCGATCACTTCACTCTCAAACAGCGACGAAATTATTTTGCTGGATCGCCCTAGATTGCCGGCACGCAGCATCCGCGCAAAAATGCCTATTGCTATTGGTACAAGTATAACGATCGTAGCACTCGCAACCTTCAATCTGGTGCCAATTGTCGCAGCAGTTACACTGGGATCTGCAATTCTGATGCTCACCGGCTGCCTGAAACCCAAAGACGCTTACGCCTCGGTTGAGTGGAGTATCCTGATGATCATTTTTGGCATGTTGGCTCTGGGACAGGCGATGGACTCAACCGGAGCCAGCATTCTGATTGCGGAAAATATGATTGGCCTGATTACAAGTTTTACACCGGGACATCTGCAAAACATCATCATGCTGGCGTTCATATACATCATAACGTCTGTATTTACTGAGTTTTTATCCAATAATGCAGCCGTTGCACTTATGGTTCCCATCGCTCTCGGCATAGCGATTACTCTTGGGGTTGATCCACGTCCTTTTGTTATTAGCTGCTGTATTGCTGCCTCGGCAAGCTTTGCGACCCCAATTGGCTACCAGACCAATACATACGTCTACGGCGTTGGTGGCTACCGTTTCTCAGACTTTACGCGCGTTGGATTACCGCTGAACTTCATTTGCTTCATCATAACAATGATCGTCGTGCCGTTTGTATGGAAGTTTTAACCCGGTTGATGCAATAGGATGAGACGTGTGCCTTCTATCGCCTGTCATAGACTCCAATGTCTACAGCGTCTCAGTTGTATGCCTTTTTGCAATGACATGCCGAGGCAACAAACACTGCGACAGAGCGCCGTGGCTACACCAAAATGTGAATGAACCTAGATTCAGAAGTTGGAAGTTAGCCTTTTATGATCAACTGTTTACAATTTAAAAGCCCATCGTCAAATGGCGAAATTAATCCGGATTTGGAACTTATTGATAGTCAGTGCCTAACTACTATAGCTAAGCCTATAATTACTTGTACAGATCGCATTCAGGTAGCGCAGCACC
>CAWUII010000053.1:0-18686 GCA_963922575.1 uncultured Opitutia bacterium | reverse complement strand
TCGCAAGGGCTCAAAAATCGTAAATCTCATCTTGAGGTAACCTACAAGCGAGGCGACTACAAAGTACTAGAAAAAGTTACACGTTGGTATAATAAAAACTAAGCGTCTGGAAGCCACTGCTAGCTTCCTTCATCTTTAATTCGTTCTATTTTTTGTCCTTCGCGGGGGCGAATCTTAAAGTGAATAGGATAGATGTTAAGAGCATAGAAGACCGTCATATCAAACTCTCCAGGCAATTCTTCCATGTTATTCTGTTCAGCCTTTTTTATTGCAACTTTGAGGCGTGATTCAACATCTTTGCCACGTGAAAGCTCACGACCTGTTTCAAACTCATAACGAAGCTGCGGGAAATTTGTCTTAACATCTACCAGGAAAACTTTAGCACCCAAGTTATTGAACTTAAAAGTAATCGCCTTGGGATCGAAGTGATTTAAAGTCCACTCAAGATGCTTGTGTGCTTCGTAAGGTGTCTCTCTGGTTGCATCCGCATGAACCTGCTCAAGATCCTTTAATGCAGATTCCTTACGACTTAGCTGAGTTTCAGTATCAAGTAGCTGATCTCTCAACTTCTGAATTTGATCAACGTCATTTTCACCGGCAGCTGCCTGTTCATCAAACATTTGTTTGACCCGATTTAGCTTTTCCTTGGTTTCCGCTAACTCAAGTCTGCATTCCGTAAATTCATCGTTGAGCTTTTGTCGATCGCGTTCGCTGCTCTTAAATGATTCCTCTGTATCATTCAGTTTTTCCTTTAAGGCTGCTTCCATGCTGAGAAGCTTATCACGCTCAATCACTAATTCCGAAATCTCGGTCCGTTTTTCATCAAGCTCACGGGCTAGATTAGAGCTTTCCTGTTGTTTTAAGGTCAACGCTTTATCTTTTGCTTCCAAGGTCGCTTCGACTCTTTCAAATTTTATTTGCTTATCACGCCCTTCAGATTCAGCGGTCTCTACACGTTGGTATGCCTGTGAACATTCACTGCGCAAAGCTGCAGATTCTTTTTGAAGAGCAATCAATTTATTTTCAGCCTCACGAGCACGATTGCTGGCAGGCTCGAACGCTTTGACCTTTTCAGCCATCTCCTGTATCTGCTTATCTTTTTCGGCGTTGGATTGATTGCAGGCTTCCAGTTTACTTTGCACCTCTTTAACTTCTTTTTGAAGGTCGGAAGCAGCCGATTCAGCTTTTCGAAGTCGTTCGAAATGTGATTCTTGCTCTCCTTTTAGAGATTCTAGAGAACGTTTGCTAGAGGTGGCTTCATTTCCGGCCTGATTGAGCATTCCTTCTAGCTTACCAACCTTGTTAATGTTCTGATACAACAGAAACAGCAGAATCATGCATGTTACAACCAGTAGAAAAATTACAGTCATTAGAAAAGTATCCATGTCGTATATTTGTTGGTTATTTATCTAATGACCCAAATTCTATTTCTTTTGCAGGCTTTCCGCTTTTCATAATTTCATCTTCTTTAAGTGCTGCGCTTACTTTTGCCTTCTTTAAATCTTTAATGGATTCGATCGTTGGCTTGTCAGGAGATAACCCAGCAGCAGGGGAAGCCGGATTTTTGGGCGGAGCACCATTCATATCGATTTTCGAGCCTTTGATCACAACATTACTGCCTCCTTTTAATCCAAGATTACTCGATATATCTATAGTACTACTACCACCTGTAAGACCAATCCCACTAGCTCCTTTCGCGAGTATTTCATCTTTTGAATTTAAGTTTATAACACCTTTTGCATCCAGTGTTATATCCCCACCTGCTTTAAAGCTGATGTTTTCTTTCGACTCAACAACCAAGCTAGCTTCACTTTTTATATGTATATCTTTTCCTGCAGCAATAATGATCTTATCTCCTACCTGCACGTTTATAGCACCTGCGACAGCGATACTATAGTGTTTTTTAATATCCAGAAGGCTACCACCTCCAATTACCTGTATGAGGTTCCCTTCTCCAATAGCTAGCTGGTCGTTACCTTTCATGATAACGACATCGCGATGGCCAATTTCTGAATCATCACTCTTTTTCTCTATTCTATCTTTATTGCTTCCTTTATCATCTCCATCGATAGTCAATTGCATATTGTTACCAATGTATGTGCGCTGATCACCAAGTACTTGGGTATCCATTGCTTTTGCTGCATGAATAAATATTTGCTCACCCTTCTCCTGGTCCTCAAAACGTATCTCATTGAAACTGGGTTTCTCAGCTTTCTCACCTTTTTTGCTAACATTTTCGGATTTAATTGTCGAAATAGTATTATGGCCCGGAAGTTTGTAAGGAGTTAGGTTTTTTCCGTTGTAAACGCTTCCGGTAATGATTGGGCGATCCGGATCGCCATCAAGAAATTCTACAATAACTTCCTGGCCGATACGAGGCAGGAAAAAAGAACCCCATTTGTTGCCTGCCAAGCCCTGTGAGACGCGAACCCAGCAACTCAGGTTTTTTGTATCTTTATCGACGCTGTCTTTTCCTGTCTCTGAAACTTTATCAATCTTTTTTCGATCGTCTACACGATCCCAGTGGAAACAGATTTTAATACGACCTAGTTTATCGGTGTAAATCAGCTTCTTATCACTTGCCTTTTCACCAACAACCGTAGCTGTTTGTGGACCATATATACGAGCTTTGGGGGTGATCTGTAATGGATAATACTCTGTTTCTTTCGGGATCGCAGTTAACGAACAACTATAGCCCTTTGAATCTTGGCCAACTCTTTGACCATAGCCATCTACTTTTAATTGGTGACGCACTGAAGTTACATAGTATTCTTTATTGTTTTGCTTACTATCGTAATCATAGTCGACTAACTTAAATTCAAAACCCGCATGTACCCTGCGACAATTCCCCTGTGCATAGATTATATCTCGTTCTGCCTCATAAGCACCAAGCTTAACTTTTGCTAGCTTTTCAACATTGTCAGCAAAATCAGATGTTTTCAAATCATGTGTGTCACTAACACCCTCTTCAAATCCAGCTTCGTAGGTGTAGTGTTCGAAACTTTTTGCCTCAAAATCACCTTGTTTTTCAGTCCCTTCTGCCTTGGACGAGAATATGGCTGGGAACATATCTTTATCGGCGAAATTAAAATCGGCCTGTGAAAAAGCATCCGTAACAACTCGCTTCTGACGTTCCCACTTACTGAGTGTGTCGATCTTGTCTGAAATAGTTGAACCGATGTAGTTGATTTCTTTTGGCGCATCTTCTCCGGGTTTATCAGCAGGTTTAGGCCTTTTCCCGGAGGAGTCGATCAGTGCCATTATATGTTTGTCCTTGTGATGCTTAAAATAATAACTGATACCATATTCTTCCATGAGCCTATGGACAAATGTATAATCGGTCTCGCGATACTGAACACAATGTTCCAATTTTGGACGAGTTGTCAGATCTCCTGTTTCAAAATCTTCGAAAGAAGGTTTTGCTGATTTGAAAACGGTTGTCAGTATATCTTTTACCGTCTTATCTCTGAAAATACGGTTATTGGAGGATTTCTTAAGGAACCAAATCCAGGGTACTGCCATCGCGTAGTAACTAGGCAATCCGTGGACGGCTGCACCTCCACTGCGAATATCAGCAATATATCCATGGAAAAACCGTGTTTTTTTCGAGGTGGTTTTGAGAGTAACTAGTATTTTTTTACCAACCAAATCGGAAATATCGATCTTCGCATCGATATTTTTAAGCATTTCAATGGTGTAAATATAGGGTTCTCCAACTTTATCAACACCGTTCATCGCATTGAGCAAGAGATCATCTTTTCCTTTGCCATCTACTGCGACTGAAGCTATACGATTTTCTTGCTTATATGGATCCATAACTGAGTTGATTGTTAAAGATTAGTTTGCTCAAGTATTAGTTAAAAAATTTTCTTTCTTATGCTTTTTTACCAAAAGTTTTATTTAAATTCGTAATTAAATTCGTTATCACTCGCAGAGATGTTTATATCGGTAACCTCACGCCCTTCCATCATTGCATTCAAGAAGCAGTGGCTCATTTCGGGTAAGAGCGTATTAGTCAATATTGAATCTATCATACGACCTCCACTTTCGGTCTCAGTACAACGAGATAAGATCAAGTCAACGACCGCATCATCGTACGCAAGTTCAGCCTTGTGATTCGCTTTGACACGCTTCACGACACGACCCAGTTGGAGCAGGATTATCTTGCGCAATACATCCGGGCTCAATTGCATGAAAGGTATGGTTACCATGCGGCCAAGCAAAGCAGCTGGGAATGCATCTAACAGTGGCTTACGCAGTGCATCACCGATCGCATCAATTTCCGGCATTAGCTCTGGATCCTTGCACATGCTCTCGATCATTTCAGTTCCAACATTTGTGGTTAAAATAATGATCGTATTCTTAAAATCAATCATTCGACCTTCACCGTCTTCCATCATACCTTTATCAAAAACCTGGAAGAAAATTTCATGCACATCCGAATGCGCTTTTTCAACTTCATCCAGAAGAACGATACTGTATGGGCGTCTACGCACAGCTTCAGTAAGCACCCCACCTTCGCCGTAACCAACATAACCCGGAGGAGCTCCCTTAAGAGTGGAAACTGTATGTGCTTCCTGGAACTCACTCATATTGATAGTGATCATATTGGACTCGCCACCATACAGTGTTTCAGAAAGCGCAAGAGCGGTTTCCGTCTTACCGACCCCACTGGTTCCTGCAAGAAGAAAAACACCTATGGGCTTGTTTGGATTGTCTAACTTGGCACGTGATGTTTGAATTCGCTTGGCGATAGCCTCAAGTGCATGCGATTGCCCCAGAACTCTTTTCTCCAGATTCTGAGTTAGTTCCAGTACAGCTTTAATCTCATCTTTGACCATTCGACCGACTGGAATGCCAGTCCAATCAGCAACGACTGAAGCCACTGTATTTTCATCTACTTCGGGGTGCACAAGGGGGTTTTCACCCTGTAGCTCTGCTAATTGAGCTTCGACTTTTTTCAACTCTTTGAGCAGATCTCTCCTTTCGTCAGATCCCTTTGTTTCGACAATTTCATCTAGATTATCGACATCTGTCGTATCTTCTGGAACGGCACCTTCGCTATCCTTAGCCTCGTCTTCGGCAGAATCGTCAGACACCTCTGAGCTATCCTTCGTAGTGGCTGGAACATCCGTGTCACCATCAAGTGTTAATCCACCAATCAATGATGCCTTAAGTGCGTCAATTTTCTGTACGAGTTCTTTCTCCTGTTTCCAACGTTCTTCATGCGCTGCTTTTTCTTGATTATATTTTTCCAGAAAGTTTTCTATTTCAACTTTACGCTTAAAATGATCAGCCCCAGTGATTTCCTCACGAGTTAAAACACGCAGTTCTGTTTCAAGATAGTCAATACGACGAGACAGGTCTTCGAGTTCTGCAGGGGTTGCATGTTGGGTGATACCAACACGTGCACATGCTGTATCGATCAGTGAAATCGCTTTGTCGGGAAGCTGACGGGCAGGAATATATTTATGAGAGAGTGCCACTGCCGCTGAGACTGCTTCATCGAGAATGCTCACATGATGATGATCCTCCAACCGTTTCATTTGACCACGTATCATGATCGTTGCTTTGGCAACAGTTGGTTCCTCAACTTTCACAACCTGAAAACGGCGGGTAAGCGCAGGGTCTTTCTCAAAATATTTCTTGTACTCTGCCCATGTAGTTGCTGCAACTGTGCGTAATGTGCCGCGTGCGAGTGCAGGTTTGAGTAAGTTGGCAGCATCGTTTTGCCCTTCAGCTCCGCCGGCCCCGATTAGAGTATGCGCCTCATCAATAAACAGGATGATGGGTGTTTCCGATGACTGGACTTCTTCAATCACTTGGCGCAGGCGATTTTCAAACTCACCTTTCATACTGGCACCTGCTTGCAAAAGCCCTAAATCCAGCGACAGTAGACGTACATTTTGAAGCGCCGGCGGCACATCCCCCCTGGCGATACGCTGAGCAAACCCTTCAACTACAGCAGTTTTACCAACACCAGCTTCACCGGTGAGTATTGGATTATTCTGACGCTTGCGCATCAAAATATCCATTATCTGCCGGATTTCCTCATCTCGGCCAAGAATAGGCTCTAGTTCATCATTTTTTGCCTGTTGAGTAAGGTCTGTCGTAAACTTTCTCAGCGCTTCACCGCGGCCCATTTGTGCAGGACCGATTGCCTGACTATCTTCACCAGGTAGGCTTTGATCCGCTTGAAAGCCATCTTTTGCAGATTCCTGATCCTCGGAAGAGCCTGCAACAATTTCAGAAAAGTTTTCTGCCAATTTATCCGTCTTAACTTTGGAAAACTCAACGGATATTTTTAGCAATAGCTGCTTCAGGCTAGGTGTTTCGAGCATTGCATATAGTAATGTGCCTGAACGTATATGGGAGTACCCAAACAACAAAGTGCTAAAAACCCAGGCCTGTTTAACAGATTCCTCAAGATGTGGTGAAAAATCGGAAATTGCAGTTGCGCCACGAGGCAATTCATCCAGGCAATTGGTGATCTGCTCAGCCATTCTCGAACGATCAACCTTATAATAATCAAACAGCTTCGCCCAGTCGTTGTCACTGCCTTGTACAAGTTGTTGTACCCAGTGAACCATTTCGACATAAGGATTACCGCGCATTTTACAAAACACTGTGGCTCCTTCGACTGAATGATAGCAAATACTGTTGAGCTTTCCAAATAGTGCTGTTCGTTTAATTGAGGCCATAATTTGTCGATGAATAGTTGTTGATTAAGATAGAGAAGTTACTTGCATCCGTAGAATCCTGACGCTTGCCAAGCCAAGTATTCCAACCAAGAAAAGATTTTTTGCCAAGAGAAATCGAAGGCACTTTTTTGGCGCGTAAAGTCATCGTCAAAATACAGTCATACTGGCTGCCCACATATTTTTGGAGACTGTCTCTTAGCCTGTAGAAACTAGGATGATTGGGCAAAAAACGTAAAAAGTTGTCATGATCGACCGGACCAATGTGGATGCGGTAACGAAGGTGGGCATTCCATATGCGTTCCCCAAGGACGAGATTCAAGCCCAGAGTAGTTGTATTGGCTACTCGTCCTAGCCGTGCCCGATCATCTTTCGAAATTACAAGCCAGTTGCCGACAAATTCAAACAATTTGAATGGAACCTCAAAATAGTCTTCCAAAAAGGCTATCAGATCATCTCTGTTAGCGGTGTAAGCACCAAATATACCACAATAGTACATGGATGCGCGCGGTTCGATTTGGCAGGGATGCTCTTCATGAACATCATGCACACCAGCCAAAGACGCAATGTGGTTCCGATATTTGCTTTCACTTCCCCATGTGTAGTCAACACTGGGTCTATTTAATGCCCATGCACGATAAAAAAGCGTGAACAAACGATGCTGAAGCATATTGATAAACGCATAGAGTGTCTTATCTCGCTTGGAACGCATGCGACGTATGACATGCTCAGTTAAAACAGTTGGAAGAATACCGTTGGCGCCCATCATGCCCAAACAGCGAATGACGACGTCGAGTCGATCAGAGTCTTCATCGTATTTTGCCGAAGCAACAGAAGAGGGTGGGAAATTGAGTGATGCTTCCTGTTCCAAACGAAAACGCTCACGGCGTGGAGAAGACGAGGTACCCAGTGGCTTCCCTTCTCGAACTTCGAGTAGGGACATCAGCCGAAAGAAATCAAAACCAGCGGGATTATCGCAAATGATTTCTTTTATAGAATCGCTTTCCTGCCTGTTTTCGGTTTCCATCGTATAATCTCACCACGTTGTTTTGAAACCAGAACAGTCTCAACAAAAGCGTTTATCATTACATAACGTCGTAAAAACTCGCTTATCAACAACCCTAGAGTGAAGAATCCTCCATCGCCAAAGATTTGCTCGTCGAAAGTAAGTCGAATTTCCTGCCCGCGCACAAAGCTGGCAGGCCCTTCTGTATGAAATCTACGGGTTATTGGTTGTGATTCCACATTTACCAGAGCTTCAACCTGTTTGAGGAAATCAAGATTGATCGACTCAGCAAAAGGCATCAGCACATCCCGAAGCCCTTGACCAGACTGTGATCCACTATCGCCAATGATTGAGTGGTAGTTTGAATGCAACTGATTAACCATGCGCCACAGCAACGTTCCCTGAGCCTGCGCGTTTCTGGGAATCGTTGGGCTACCGATAAAACAAATTTTCTCCACTAGATCATAATCGACTTCAAAGTCTGAGTCGCTATCTTCAGGCCGTGACATACTCAGTGGCAGGTGTCGGTTTGTACATAAGGCGCTTATTGAAAGCTGGCGAAAAGAAGTCTCGATATAATTTTGACGACTATCTACAAGAGAAACATATAAATGAGACCCAAGATACGAAGATTTTCGACCAAACCGCTCTTCTGCGTTACTCAACAAACGAACTTCCCGACGAGTCGTGTAGAAAGAACTGATACCGCGCATACTATCAACAACACGGTAAAAAGGATGAAACATTTGATCGCCACCTTCTGAAACAGCTCTGATACCCTTTATCGACCGAATGGAGTGAACTTCGTAGTCATAAGGTTTGGTTTTGTCAGCAACAACAGAGTATTCGTGTTTATTATGACTCAGTTCAATGCGATCCAGTTGTTTCTCGAAGAGATTGATGACTGGGACACAAAACAGATCGAAGTTATTTATATCAAGATGCTTTTGAATATAGTCATTTGTATCACTCATGAGGAACAGAACCTCAAATCCGGATGCCTCCATCTCATTCGTTAACTTACCCAAATCTTTAAGTCTGAAGTAGCGGAACCTTTGAGGACACGCAAAGTATTCGCGCAAGAGGCGATATCCCTCAAATACGCGCGCATCAACAGGAAGAACTGCTTCATCATTACTCAATCCTACATAGGACAAGCTTTCAGTGGGCATTACCGTTGCTGAATCAATACTGCCATTTGCAGGACGAACCAGAATGCGAACTGTCTTTGAGAAAATATACTCAAGGATTCGTACAGGGATACTGCCTGTTCCGCGCAAATACACATCCAGGTTATCCATGCTAAATTCTGAAAGTGGCAAACGGCTTTCTTTAGAACCTGCCGTAGATTGGAAATCAATTTTTATTGCTGCCGAAACATCAGTGAGATGCGCGGCGGCAATGTTCAGCTGATCCAATGTACGATCATAATAATCCGCGGATGCTACCTTCAATGGAAACAAAGAAACATCCTGGACTGTTTTAAAATTACAAGGTGTTTTATCTTCAGGATTCAGTTTTGAGAAAAGAGAAGTGCCACGCTCAATATGTACACCTGAAGCAAGATCTTCTTCTGATAGTTTTGGGGTGATTTTTACGATCCCAGTAGACGGCAAAAGGTTAGGAAAATTAGGATAAACACTCTCAAAAAAAGCCTGTGTCCAGGTAGGGAATTCAGAATCTTGCTTTAATCGTACACGCGCTGTAAGAAAAGCTACGCCTTCCAGCATGCGTTCAACAAAAGGATCTGAACATTTTTCCTGGCCAGATGGATCGAGCGCTAATCTGCCTGCAACCTTCGGGAAATTTCGCGCAAAGTCACCTGACATTTCACGAATGAATTTCAATTCATCGTTATAATAATTTAAAAAGGTTTCATCCATAGCATCGAAAAATCCAAATTTTGCTCATTTACCAATTATATTTTGTCTCAAGTTACGATCCATAGTAAATGTAAAGTACACAAAAATTACATTTTATTTATACTCTAAGATCTCTTTGGTGGTTTGGCATTAGGATCCATAAATACAGACTTGCCATGTTTAAAACTGACGTTGGCACTCGAACCATAATTGTCATAATGATGCAGAGGAGGGTCATCCTCTTTTTTAGGTGGTGAAAAACAACCTTCTCGAGCAATTGTAGCTGCACTTTGCGCGTTTGCGTCTGCTTTTTGTGGATTAGCAGAAATTGGACTCCATTCTCTCTCAAGACAGGCCACCTCAACTGAAGGCATGTAATGGTTATAAACGTGATATCGCCAAATAATGCTACCATAGTTGATTGAGACTGATTGATCAGGTATACCTCCACCGGAACCACTTACGGAAACGCCACTTATAATTGAGTCTCCCATTGAATATTCGGAAACCGAATACAACTCCGTGTTTACAACATTGCACTGTATAAGTCGACATCTGGGAATAACTGCACCCAGCGCACATGCCTGAAAAAGAACAACAGACGCTACACTCATTTTTGTTTCAACTGAAAGATCTTCCGGATCAGCAGCACCACTAGTTCCCCCTCCACTGCCGGTACGTGCTTCCATATCAATTTCCATGGCAACTCCGATTGAAAAAGAGGCAACATCAATCCAGTTAGTAAAAATATTAGATGTTGATTCACCAGGAATGCCGTCTATGTATAGAAAAATTTGTCCAGCCATTTTATAAATTTGAGTTTAGATTACTTTGGTATCCAGTTTTATTAATTTGGTTTAAAGTTTGATTAACAAGACTGACTCTGAATTCACTTAAGTTTTATCTTTTAAATCACCGAAATAACTCCTGTGTCCAAAGAAGCTTCTGTGCGGAGTACGAAATCTTGTGGTAATGGATCGGCCCAAATCTTACCATAAATTTCGAATGATAGCGCGTTGACTTTTGTCAGACTGGAACCTGATGACCTAATTGCCTTCACTTCCAGTTCGTCGGCAATTAGTCTAGGCTCGAAGGCTGTGAGCGATTCATGGATGACATTTTCCAGTGTCTTTAAATCTAGATTTTCTGAGCTTAAACCCGTAAAATCACGAATCCCGTAGTTCAGAACCGAGGTTCCAACTTCAGAATACTGTTCATCCAGATTATAAAAATGACTACTTGAGTTTAAAAGCCACTCAATATCACGCTTAATTCCTTCCATGAAACGCTTGATCGAAACGACTTTTTCATGCCGACTTTCAGATAGACGTCTTGGCTCATCATCAAACAAGCGGTCCAGCAAACATGGCTGTAATCGATCAATTGATGTAAGGTCAGCCATTATTAATCAAATGAAAGTTTAGTCAATTCAAGTAATGGAAAATCGCCACTATCTGCGCAAAACATGCGCTGTCCACGACCAAGAATGTTGTAATCATTTAAATCATTCCATTCAGTAAGTCGATTCATTGCCAATTCTGGTGATTCAGGCGAATAATGACCTGGGTACCTGGCGAAGAGAATCACATCCAGCTCGGCTTCTGTCCTAAGTACAAGCTTTGCTTTAGGATACAAAAGATCAAGATATGCTCTGGGCTCAGATTCAGAAACTAGTGTTAATTCTTTTACCTGAGATAAAGATAGCCAATAATATTTACCGTTTAAAAAGCACTCAATATTGCCGGCAAAGCGTGAATCCTGATCACAGATCCACTCAAATGGAATGTCATTGCACTTACCAGAGTTAACCTTTTGCGATTCATATACTTCAGTCCTTAGTTGAGTTGCTGCCTCAAGATTGTTTTTTTCCAACATTCTATTCGCTTCAAATAACTTAGCTAACCACTCCTCCGGCTCACCGAGAATCAGTGGTGTTTCCTCAGCAGAAACAACCACTTTTTCACGAAAGATTTCTGATGCGACAACTCTTGAATAAATCAGAAAGGTGCTTTGAAATGAATCATCCAACTGAGCAGCTAGTTTCAATTGTTCCTGAGCGCGTTCGTACTCGCTTGTAAAACAAAACAACTGAAATAGAAACCAACGTTTTTCAGCGTCCGATGGTGCGGAAGCCACACTTTTTTTTAAATCAGACAGTGCTTCTGAAAGATTATTTTGTTTGAGTAAGGCTTCCGAATTCATCAAATGATTTTGGATTATGAATTTCCTAGTTTAGCGATAATTTCCATCAATAATTGCAAGACAGATTTTATGTCTCCTCTGTAGTACTTTGTGTCTCAAGCATCGGCGGAGATACGTCGAAAGATGATGTCCCATCACCACCACAAGCGTCATAACTAGTGGCATCATTTTGGAACGCAATACCATTTGAAGTTGAGGGAGAAGCGAATGCAGCAACTGCCTTTGAGTCTGCCCGGAAAGGATCCGCTGAAATTAAGCTCCATCCTCTAGACTTGGATCCAAGACACATGGAAGGATCGTCGTGTTTGTAACAATGATACTGCCATATGATACTACCATAATTGATTGTAACGGATTCGTCCGGTATAGCACCACCAGAACCACTCAATGATACACTAGTTATAATTGCATCGGATATTGCATAATCAGAAACTGGAAGTACTTCTTTGTTAACAACATTACATTGAAAAAGTCTGCCAGCTGAGATTACCGAACCAGTTGCGCAACAGGAAAGCATCACAGGACTTGCCCAGTCCATTTTCTTGTCAATGGATAAGTCTTCTGGATCAGCGGCGCCACTGGTACCGCCACCACTACCGGTACGAGCTTCCATGTCAACTTCCATTGCATTTCCAACGCTAAAAGATGCTACATCCATGAGTCCAGGGAATTTAATTGCGGATGTTTCACCACCGATTCCAGCTAAATATAGGTAAATTTGTCCAGCCATAGTTTTTTATGTTTAGTTTAGATATTTTTGAGATTAGAATTAACTTTAACTACCACGCGATGAAGGAAGTTGTGTAACCAACCCCAGCGAAGCGGAAAGACCTTCAAGCTGAAAATGAGGACGCAGTGCAAATCGCGAAGTGTAGTAACCTGGGTTGCCAGGCACTTCTTCAACGATGACTTCCGCTTCAGCAAGCGGGAACCTCGACTTCATTTCCTGACTAGCTCCTGGATCTGTTATGACATACTTCATAATCCAGTTAGTTAAGAATTTCTGCATATCATTACGGCCCATAAACGAACCTATTTTTTCACGAGCAATCATCTTTAAATAATGCGCGAAACGGCAAACAGCAAACAAGTAAGGCAATCTTGCGGCTAGCTGAGCGTTTGCGGAATCGACATCGTCTTCATATATTGCTGGCTCCTGCAAAGATTGTCCTCCAACAAATACAGCATAGTCAGTATTTTTCCAATGCTGTAGTGGCAACATACCAAGATCAGACAACTCTTTTTCACGACGATCTCCAATAGCCACCTCAGTTGGACATTTCATTTCGCTCTTACCATCAGCGGTTGGAAATGTGTGGACTGGTAGCTCCGCCACTGCACCACCGCTTTCAGCGCCGCGAATGCTGGTACACATACCAAAATATTTGAAAGAACGCGTAATGTTAGTGCCCATGGCATAGGCAGAATTCGCCCAGCAGTAACTGTCATGATCTGATCCATCAACATCTTCTTCAAAATGGAATGAATCTACCGGACAAGTGTCAGGCCCATAAGGTATACGACCAAGGAAACGAGGCATTGCCATTCCGACGTATTTGGAATCTTCCATTTCTCTGAATGAGTTCCATCCGGCATACTCGGGGCGTTTAAACTGAGGAGCTAATGCTGCGGGATTGTTGATATCTGTCCATTCATCCACACTAAATAATGTGGGAGCTGGTGAAGTTATAAATGGCGCATGAGATGCACCACATACTTTCGAGATACCTTTAAGTACTTCAACATCAGGAGCTGAGTGATCAAATGAATAGTCCCCAATGAAGCATCCGAAGGGCTCTCCACCTGGAGTGTCGAATTCTTCACCGTATATTTTCTTAAATAGCGGACCTTGGTCCCAACGTGTACCGGAGAACTTTTTAAATGTTTTTCCCAGATCTTTCTTACTGACATTAAGCACACGTATCTTGAGCGTTTCGCTCGTCTCAGTATTTTTGACCAGATGATTTAACCCAAGCCAAGCACCTTCAAGTTTTTGAAAATCTTCGTGATGCAATATGCAATTAATTTGCTCAGTTAGCTTTTTGTCGATTGCAGCAATTAATGATTCAATGGATTCCAGAACATCACCAGAGATAAGTGATTCATTCGTAAGTGCTTGTTCAGCCAGCGTCTTAACAGCGGCTTTAACTGCATTTTCCTTATCAGAACCTCCTTTAACATTAAAGGAACCTGATAGAAGACTTTCGAACTCAGATAGTTCGGTGACTTCAGCGACCTGTGAGGCAGAGATGGGCTTATTTTCCGGCATTTTATTTTTTTTGGTTAAAAGTTTATTCTTCTTCGCTAGCTCCTTCAGGAGCAGCTGAATCCATCAAGGATTTTAGCAAGGCTTGATTTTCAAGCAATCCCTGAAGAACTGTTTCAGCATCATCCTTACCGTCCATGAAAGATGTTAGATTAGATAGTTGAGTCCGTGCTTCAAGTAATTTCCTTAGCGGCTCGACTCTTTGCGCGAGAGCATCCGGTGAAAAATCAGTCATACTTTCAAAGGTAATGTCTATGTTCATTTTACCTTCTCCGGTGAGTGTATTATCTACCTGAAAAGCAACTCTTGGTTTGTTTTTCTTAAGTACATCGTCGAAATTCTCATTGTCGATCTCAATAAATTTACGATCCGATAATGAGGGAAGTGGCTCTTCCGGTTTACCTGACAAATCGGAAAGCACTCCCATAACAAAGGGTAGTTCACGTTTTTTTTCACTGAGTACTTCACAATCGTAATCGATTTGAACACGCGGCGCACGATTGCGACCGATAAATTTAGCTCCACTATCTTTTCCCATAATTTTTTTTATTTAATGTTAGTTTATATTTAAGGCTTTTTTAAACTGTTGTTCTGATTCCTTACTAAGATTTTTGATGACTTCCATGAAATCCGCATCTACAAGTTCCTTAGTGCGCTCCGCGAGAAGAGGGACAGGACTACTTGGTTCATTTTTTTTGTAATAGTCAATAATTTTTTCTAATGCTTTTTTTACATCCTCTCTGGAATTTACAGTACCAGGAGGTGGTGGCGGTGGCACAGCTGTCGCTGTGGCGGGATTACCTGCATTTTGACTCATAGATACACCTTCCATATTTGGATCACCGTTAGCTTCACCTGCCAGCACTTGTTCGCCTTCATCAACAACAAGTACTTTACTTATATGCTGCAGGGTTGGCAGTAAACACTCATCAAAGGGTGCATTGTAGGCGGCACCTGTTTTTTCCATCAAAAACTTATTTAAGCTTTGTAAATCAGCTATACTTTCATTGACAAGATCAGCGATCAGTTTTTTTTCTTCCATCGGCATCTGACCAATGTAGGAAATCGCAGAATTTGCCTCGGGAGAACTTTCTTCACCCATCGATTCACTCTCCCATATGGGCCAAAATGTTGCTGTAATCCTTGGGTTACTAATTGAGAGCGGCGCATTAAGAATCCTGTTAACATAGGATAACTTATCACCGAGTTTACCTGGTTTTTCACCTATCTGCGCAATAAGATTGAGGCGCATTTCATGGCGGTCCGGTTCTGGCTCTTCCATGTCGAGCTCAGGATAAATGTTTTCCCAAAATGTTTCGATTGATTTGGTGAAAACATGCAGACCGTCACGCAGTCCCTGATACCCTTCTGTATCGACCAGAGAAACCGCAAGTAGTACAAGAAACTCAATATTGCGACCTTCACCAAGCAGTTCCAGACACTGTTTTTTTACGGATTTCCAGTTGGCAGGATCGTCTTCATTGCTAACTTCGATGGAAGATTTAATTTCCTGAAAGCGATTATCATATTCAAGGTCAACACCACTCGGATTAGTACCAGCTATAGGCTCAAGGATTTTATCAAGGTCTGACATTAGAAAGATATAAAACTTATTGATTAGAAAGAGAGACTTCTGCCCCCTTGGCAAGTACAAAAGAATCAAAAAATTCAATCATTTCACGCCCACGTAACCCGTTAACTTTCAGACGACTCAGAATGTTACGTCTGGAAATCGATAGCTCGGTTTCGGTAATGCCCATGTTTCCTATTTTTTCAATTAACTGAATCAGGCCAGCTGCATACTCGTATGCTTCTACAGCTATTGGGTCTGTTGAAATGGACAGGTATCTAGCAAAATCCTCGGGTGTGCCATCCGGGTTAGATTCAACAAAATACCCGAACGCTTCACTAATCACGCTGTTTATGGTTTCAATTTTTTCTCCGTTTTCACCCAGCAATTCTTTAGAGAAATCGACCGCATCTTGAGCAACTTCAGCTGAAATACGTGAGAGCGCTACCTCGTAGGCACTGATAGGTGCGAACTCATCGACAATAATCTGAGGTGTATAGACATAACCTTTTCTACGACGCTCTATTTTCTCATCCTTAGCAAGATCACGCGCGAATACACGCAGCTTCAGCAGTTCCTCACGCAAAGCTTCAGGAACCCGCTGTTCCGCCGGTTCTACTTCAAACACTTCAGCTTTGGTAAATTCGATGGCATTATTAGTAATATCACCTGACGGATCGGCAATAGGGTCGAAGAAGTCAACCCCGGTTTCAGGGAAAATGTCACTTTTATTCTGACTATTAATAAGTACATTGTTATCTGCATCGACAATCCGTATTGTACTAATTTCAGCAAAGCCACTGCCATCACTGAGGCCGCCAACGCCGACACCAATAACATTTTGAATGACTCCATTAATACCCCTGGGATTCAATGAAGTACCTCTGATATTATCATTATTGATGTCAGTATCAAAAAGAGTAAGGCTTTCTCTAACAACTATATCCGAACCGAAATCATCACCCACAGTTATTTCATCATCAAACGCAGGTAGCGAGGTTCCTTCAATGATGTAAAAATTGCCCTTAAAAGTCGCATTCAGATCTCCTGATAAGGTGACATCACCTACGAAAATATTATCTGAGGTAATTTGTAGGTCACTGGTATTACCATTGATTACTTGAGAAGAACTACCCAGGATTATTTTCTCATATTCACCTACTTTAAAATCACCAGTGAAAGTAAACTCAGTCTCACCATCAACAATGGTTTCTTCACCAATTTTGATAACAACAGTTTGATCACTGGCCTCATTAGTGTTCAAAATTGTTGCGACAGCAGCAACACCTTGTTGACCTAAAGAAAGGTCGTTAACAAGTACGTTGTCGATATCAACTAAGACTGCATTTGTACGGTTTGCTGTGATAAAAATATCCCCTTGTTCTGAAGACAACGTTGTGCTTTCAAACTTAAATTTAGCATCTATAGGTTTAGACATGCCATAGATAAATGTCTGGCCACCGGTCGTTTCAATATTTGAGAAATTCGTATCTGAATCAAACACAATTGAACCGCTTGATGCAAGCGTGTAGCTTCCACCAGCAACTCCCGGCGAGCTCGTGTTTAAAGTAATGTCATTAGACGCAAAAATAAAAGTATCGCCACCACTTGAGCTTGATAATTCATTGGCATCTATATCCAAAGCACCTCGCGACGGAAAAACATACTCGGGAACTCCCGGATTCTCTAAAATATTTTGGTTTTCCTGGACAATGTTTCCATCAATTACTTCGTAAGTATCAGTATCCAGACCACTCCCTGAATCAATGGTACCAATATCTCCACTCGCTTCAAGACGAACAGTATTTGCAGTTATATCAGTTACCATACCGGTGTAGGTTACATTGTAATCAGTACCATCAACCGTTGTTGTTGTAAAACCTGTAGCTGTTTCTTCCGAAGCGGTGTCAGACTCCGTTATCGAACCAGCTGAAATTAAGGTCACGTCTCCACTGCCAGCATTTATTTCACCCACAGCGATGTCGCCACTATCTATTGTAGTAAATATAAAATCTCCATCAGTTGTAGTCACACTTGTTAGCGTAGTATCACCAGTGTTTTCAATATAAACGCCGCCAGGTGCATTAATATTTGCAAATTCCCCTACTACCATGTCAATATCCTCATCAGTATTAGCAGTACCAATATTACTACCCGCTGTCAGATTCGCAGTGTTTGCTGTGATATTGTAGAAAGTCTCTACAGTTTCAGTCGTGCCAACTTCACTGCCTCCAGAAACAGGTCCAGTTATTGCAACACTCTCAGTACCATCTTCATTTGTTGTAACAACAGTCGTCGTTGTCTCTAAACCAAAAGTAACTGTATTGAGCTCAACCTCTACCGTTGTTGTCACTGTACTAAATTCCAGACTATCTACAATCGCGCCCACTGAACTGATAGTCACAGCTCCACTGCCACTATCTGCGTTAACTTGTGTTAGTTCAATATCTCCTGAAGTTAAGGTCGATAGTCTGATATCCCCAGTAGAAGTCGCACTCCCATCAGTTGAAGAATTGATGCTACCCATAGTCAGATCACCACCGCTGGTGCTAATATCAATCCTACCGTCAAAAGTTGTGATATCGGCAAGTGCAACACCACCCGTGTCTTCAATATGAATGTCTCCAGCACCACTAACATCTGCATCAATCTTCGTTGCGGTTGTCGCAATTGCTGAACCATCGAAATCACCAATTCCAGTCACTGCATCAAGATCTATGGAATTTGCAGTCAAACTACTGCCATTACTGGTGATCGCTCCGGCTGAAATCAAAGTTATGATCCCACCACCTGCATTTATAACACCTACTGGTAAATTATTGGGACTCTCAACGTAAACATTGTCTCCATCACTGCTTGTGTCTGCATTTAACTGACTCGTTGCCGACACTTCCAAAGGATTCGTTGTACCAATACCACCACTATTGGCTGTCAGGTCAATCTGCCATGCGGTAATATCCGTTACTCCGTCATCACCAGCAGTAAAGTCATCGATCGCTCCACTTGAGTTAAGTGTCACATCGCCCGCACCCGCGGTTACCAGACCCACCAGCAGGTCGCCAACGCTGTCGATCAGAATGTT
>CAWUII010000052.1:0-18990 GCA_963922575.1 uncultured Opitutia bacterium | reverse complement strand
ATAAAAAATTGCCCCCAAGAAGGATGCAATTTTTTCTGTCGGGTAGCGCGCCACCGCCCCCGGTGCGCATCTGCGTTGTGTTGGTATAAGCAGTTAGACGTTCGATGCGGTGCGAGGGTATTTCCTGCGAAGCTCGTAGAGTGTAGCAGGGACGCACGCGCTCTACCCAAACAAGTTCGGAAAGTTTAAAAATCTAAAGGATATAGTTTTGAGACAGCCTCCGGAGCATTTCCTTCCAATTTAAAAACGCGCAGCTTACCGATTAGGCATAATACATTACGGCACTATAGGTAGCGGCGCACCTGTAGCTTGATAGGGTGCATCTCTCGGTAAGGATAGGGAGATGTAAAAAGAGATGTAAAAAGGAGTCAGCCTAAGGTTCCATGATTGCGCATTTGATTTTCTGCCGGGTAGCGCAGCCGCGTCCCGCGGCGCACCTGTGGCTTGATAGTTTTTTTAGACCCCGTTGTAGCAACGGCACTCGCCTGACCTGAGCTTATCGATGGTGTCGCCGTTCTTGCATTATCCACGCAAAGAGCTTGGACAGAGCAGCAACAAAAATAATATTTAAGTAAAAAAGTACTTGCGTTTATTTGGAAGAGTTCTTTTTCATACATGAGTTAATTTATTAACGCCCTTACCCCTTTACCCTAAATACCCCATGTTATCCCACGCTAGAAAAATAGTCGTCGGCTTAGGCTTACTCTTGAGCTATTTCCCCCTCACCGGGGCTATTACATACGAAGCACCCAAAATCGAAGGATTGTTCGACGGTGATCTATATCAACGTAAAGCAAATTCAGTAACCTTGGAAAAAAGTGCCCGTATCGAAGGCACTTGGTATGTGCCCGGTTCTCCGAAGCTTGGCCTCAGGGGCGGTACGCTCCAGTCCGGCAGCATTGTTGAGGGCGAGGGGTCTTCCGAACCTTCCGGTTATGAGATAAGGCTGGAAGACGACAGTTTCGTCGAGAGAATCGTCAATCGCACGTTTCTGGAAGCAAATGATTTACCTGAAGTGGTTCCGGTTGTGCCCAGTACCGGAACCCGAAAAGTCGATATCAAGAAACCGACGGACACGATTGGAGATGCGAGCACAATTGAGGAACTGCATCTGCATCTGGGCCGGGGTGAGGAAGGCAAGATTATCGTCTCCTTGCCCGGAGGTTCGTATGATAAAATTGCTGTACACGATGGAAGCACACTGGTGCTGGGAACTGCAGGCGCGACGGAACCGGAAATTTATAATATCAAAAGACTGGATATTAACAATGATGGTCGGGTAAATGTTGTCGGTCCGGTAATTGTACGTTTCACAGAAGATCTGGATCTGGATACTCATTTTGGAAATAACCAACATCCCGAATGGCTGCGTCTGGAAACCAATGCCGATGAAATAGAGATAAGATCCAAAGGGCAGCTCTATGCTGTGGTTATCAGCCCGAATACCAAAGTAAAGATCGATGGAGTGCTGGAGGGTGCGCTCTACGCCAAAAAGATTGAACTTAAATCCCATGGAATCTACCGAGAACGTGCTTCCATTTACCTGCCCTCCAACCAGGCGCCGGAAGCAATTCCCGGCACGTTCACTGTCCTCGAAGATGCCGAACTGACTGCAAATTTACAAGGAAGTGATCCCGACGGTGACGCGTTGACCTTCTCACTGGTCTCTAGCCCGGAATACGGGCAGTTAACTCTGGCAGAAAATGGTCAGTTTACCTATGAGCCAAACGAGGATTTTTTCGGTGAAGATGTATTTGATTTTCAGGTTTCCGATGGTGTGGAGACAAGCGGGCCGGCGTCGGTAAGTATTACCATCGATCCTGTTAACGATGAGCCGGTTGCCGGGGATCAGTCCTTTGACCTGACGGAAGACAGCAGCCTGTACGAATCTTTGGCGGCAAGTGACGGCGATGGTGATCCGCTTGTGTATCGGATTCTGACCCTGCCATCCGGTGGCGCATTGCTGATGGGTTCCAGCCTTCGTATCAATGCCGAGGACCTTCCGGTGACACTGCCGGACTCGAATTTCACATATCTGCCGGATTCGAACTTTAATGGAAACGACAGCTTTACTTACCGTGCCAATGATGGCGCTCAGGACTCAAATGTGGCGACCGTTTCCCTGTCCGTGGCTGCGGTGAATGATGCACCGAATGCCTTCGGTGCGGATTTTCAGATGGAGCAGGGTGCGACGCTTAGCGGTAATCTTTCCGGAAATGACGTAGAGGGCGATGCTATTACATTCGGTTTAGTGGATGCGCCGTCTAACGGCAGCGCTGTGGTCAATCCGGACGGCAGCTTTAGCTACACGCCTGAACCGGCATTCACTGGAGAGGTTAGTTTCACCTATCAGGTAAACGACGGGAGCCTGGACTCAACAGTCGCTACAGTTACCGTTGAGGTCATGCTGGTTGCCGATGTGAGTCTCAGCATTATGCATCCTGCAGATGGAATGACTGTGGAAAATGTTCGTCCGGCATTGATGGCGCCCTTTGCTGCCAATTTTGACATTCGTGAAAGTGACTTCAGAGTTTACTTGGACGGGATCGATTACTCAGCAGATGTATTGATTGAAGGGGATAAAGCCGCCTTCCTGCCGTTCTTTGATTTTAGTGAGGGCAGCCATACTTACCGAATCGACCTTGTGATTGACGATACCGTTCTGTCATCGGCGACAACGACCTTTACCATCGAATCAGTTCTTCCGGATCCAACAGACACGCAGTTCAGCGGGCGTGTGCACAGTCTTGAAGGTGTGCCGATTGAAGGAGTTGTTATTTACTCCGGAGTTCAGTCAGCGACGACCGATGCGAATGGACACTTTGGCTTTGTAGACCTTCCCTACGGAAACAATCTCTTCGAGTTTGATCCATCGAATGCCGCCGATGGCAAGTTGTACACGCCCGTCAACTTAAGCTTCGAAGTGCGTCCCGGTCGCAAGACGGTCTGGGAGCGTCCGGTCTTTTTGGCAGAGTACGATCCAGCCGATGGGGTAAATGTGGTCTCCAATTCGCCGACGGATCAGGTGATCGAAAACCCAAATCTTCCCGGTGTCAGGGTCGTCATTCCAGCCGGTACGGAAATCGACTTTCCAGACGGTTCGACCTCCGGCGTAGTCACCATCGTCGATATACCGGTTGCACTATCACCCAACTGTCTGGGAGCAGGAATACGGCTTCCACGTTTAATTTCTCTTCAACCGGAAAACACCCGCCTGAGCCAGCCGGCACAATTGATTTTTCCAAATGATCTTGATTTGCCTGAGGGCACTTCTTTCGACCTGATGTCATTGAACATCGAAACAGGCATATTCGGACAGGTTGGACGAGCCTCAGTTGTCAATAATGAGGTGGTTACTGATGCTGGCTCGGGACTCAGAACGTTCGACTGGCATGCTCCGGAGCCTGAACCACCCCATCTTGACAATGTAGATACGGAGTCGAACGATAAAGAACATGCCGATCAGGAAGTTGTTTGTTCTACAATGGTAATGCGTACCGGAGAACTAATGGAAGATCATAGTATACCCTCCTATTATAGTTTGGGCGCGTCTCGTGCGATCGGGTTGCACTACAGTTCTCTTATTGCTGCGCCTGAAATATTAACCAATGCAGAACTTAGCATACCACAGGTACCGTTAATTCCAGAACCAGATGCATTATGGTTAGTAACCTCAACACCGGTTGGCAGCGAACAATCGTTTTTCGCACCTTCAGACTTGTCAGAGGGCAATGCCTTTAGTGCTGCCCGATCAATGGATGCCTCTGATTTATCTACGGGGGAATACGAACTGACCACACGGGTTACGGGACTTTTCACTCTGGTTAATGGGACCACAGGAGCACTTAACTCTCGCAGTCAAAAAACAACCGTTGGCATTTTCAACGGGCGCGACCTATACCCTGCGTTTGGTCTGGGTTGGTCGGTTTCCAATGTATCGCGCTTATTGTTTGATGGCGATGGAGATGTTTCTATATTGAGCGGTCGTGGTCGTGTAACACGGTTTACTGAGGGAGCTGTCGCTAGTGAATTTGAGGATGAAGAAGTATCCATCGATAATCTTGGCTTCGAACGGGGTCTTATCGGTACCGGTTTAAGCGGAAATGATGGCTTCTCTGATGACCCTCGTGTTATTGTTTCCAGTCTTGGCTTTATTCAACCGACTGAAGGCAAGCAAATGCTACTTCTGCAGAATACGGATGAGATTGGAGTTGAACTGAACGGGCCACTTGCGATTTCAATTCCACTGCATCGTAAGCCCTTCGGTGCAAGTCGTTTGATTTTCGATTTGGATTTGCTGGCCGATAAATTGATCGAGAATGGTTTCGAAGCTGTGGCTGTAACTCTAAACTACAGAGGAGTGTCGGATTCTTTATTTAGCCTGACAGAATCAAAATCTTATTTCGGTGACGTTTATGGCGATCTAGCTGGCTCAAGTCGGTTCTCAACCGTTCTTGCAGGCGGTGACAGTGGTTATGCAAGCCGAAGTGGTTTTAGGACCGTAGCAGTCGATCTTAAGGATATCCCATTTGGCGCGCCGATGTGCCTGAGGATCGAACTGACCGCGACTCAACCCATTGATGAATACGGCGATCTTTTAGATACAGAATTTGCTCGTGCCGCAGCTCTGGTAGACAATCTTCGTTATGTCTATACTCCCGGAAGTCGTAGTGTTCCTTTCGATCGCTTTTATTCTTCAGAGGCGGGCGATTACTCTAGGCTGGTATTTGATTCTGCATCCGGCGTTTACACTCGCTTGTTCAAGGATGGCATCGTGCAAAAGTTCAACAGCGATGGCCTTGAAATTTCGGTCATTGATCGTCTTGAAAACGAAACCCGTTACGAATATACCGATGGTGATGGTGATGGCGAAGAGGATGAACTGGCCCGTATCATTGATCCGGTGGGCCTGATAACCGAGCTTACCTATCAAAATGGCAAGCTTCATAGGATCACCGATCCCGCGAATCGAGTCACGGAAATGACCTATGATGCGAATGGTCACTTGCTGCAAATCCTCAGCCCAGACGGCACGACACGTTCCTTTACTTACGACGATAAAGGCCGATTGCTTTCGCAGACCGACGGTCAATCGAACCAGCGTTTTTATGCCTACCAGCCGGGTTCCAGTCGCCTGGCTTCGGTCACCCGTGCCGATGGGCAAGTATACAACTACACACCGCAGCAAACACTTGGGCTGCCGGCCGCCGATACTGGTTCAGAGCTGGAACCTGCGGCTCTCTATCAAAGTGGAACCTTGGGCAAAAATACCGTTTCAACGGATGCGCGCGGTATTCAAGCTCGAAAGGCTCTGGATGCAAATGGGCAGCCAACTCAGATTACGGATAATATTGGGAACCAAATCAACATGCGCTATAACCGCAACCGCAAGCTGACTTCCGTAAAGGCTGCCAATGGTCAGGAGTTTGATTTTATCTATGATGCTTTTGGCAATATGACACGTACCGTACGCAGGTATGACGATGCTGCAACGGAGGTTGAGTATGACACCGTGCTCTTTGACCTGCCGACTCAGATCACCGATCCCTTGGGGCGTGCTTACGTCTTTGAGTATGACCTGCAGGGTAACCTGACCCGTACCACCGATCCGCTGAATCAAATCAGCGAGTTCACTTACAACACAGCCGGTCAGGTACTGACTGCGACGGACAAACTGGGTCAGGTCAGTACCTATACCTACGATACCTTGGGCCGTCTGGTTTCCATAACTGATGAACTGGGTCGCACGGTCACTTACGGTTATGATGCCGCAGGCAATCAAACCACGGTAACTGATCCACAGGGACGTGTGACCACGACTGAATATGATGGCGCCGGTGATCCGATACGGGTTATTGCTCCAGATACAGGCATCACCCGGTTTGTTTACGACGGCAACAAAAACCTGATCCAGCTAATCGACAGTCTGGGGCGCACAAAAAGCTGGACTTACGACGAGCGCGAACGGGTCACCAGCTACACCGACGCACTCGGGCGCATGACGCTTATGACCTACGACGAAGTCGGCAACCTGATCGCCTACACACGTGAGGACGGCACGGTTATCGAATATGTTTACGATGACGTCAATCGCGTCTCAGAAGTTAGATATCCCGAACTAACCGGAGTGGATGCGGATGCGGTATTCTATACCTACAATGAACTCTACCGCGTTACCAACCAGAGTGACAACGACAGCAGCATCGACTATGCCTTTGATCCGATTTCCCGTCTGACGAGCACGACACAAACCTGGAACGGTCAGGCGGACACGCTCGGCTTTACCTATGACCTGGTAGATCGTCGTATCAGTATGACCGATACGACAGGTGCCACCACCTACACCTACGACGACCTTGATCGATTGATCGACTTAACCGACAGCGCCAATCGTGCATTTGGGTTTGCCTACGATGAACTGAACCGTTTGACTCGCAAAACAATGGCAAACGGCACAGCGACAGACTTTACGTATGACAAGGCCAGTCAGTTGCTCAACATCGTTACTAAAAAGACCAGCGCTGCCGAAGTAATTGAGCGTATCGCCTACACTTACAACGCGACCGGTACCCGAGCCAGCGAGACACGCTACAACGGAACCGTAATAAACAATAGACGCACCTTTACCTACGACGCCAACGATCGGGTGACTCAGGTAATCAACATGCAGTTGCCCGCACAGGACGAACAGTTTGCTTATGATTTAATGGGCAATTGGGCGACTGACAGTCGTCAGCACAACGCCGAAAACGAACTTACACAGGACGACAGCGGTTACACTTACGAATACGATGAACTGGGCAACATGATCGTACGCGAAAAGCCAACTGACCCGACAGATCGTACCACTTACACCTGGGACGCACGTAACCTGCTGATCGCAGTCGACGGGCCGATAAGCGAAACCATCTATGCCTACGATGCCCGCAACCGCCGCGTAGCCAAAACAATTGACGGAGTCACCACCCAATACGTCCACGACGGCCTGAACGTACTTCTGGAATACGACGGAGCAGGGGCCTTGCTTGCCCGCAACACCCACGCCGGACTGGATCAACTCTGCGTCCGCGACGAAGTCGCCGCCAGCACTCCGTACTACGTCTGCCAGGATGGAATTAGTTCTGTACTTTCCATCAGCAACGACAACGGCACCATCCTACAACGCTATCACTACAGCGCCTTCGGCGAGCAACAGGTACTCGACGCCAACTTTAACCCAGTAGTCGACGCCTCATTAATCCCCTTCGCCTACACCGGCCGCGAATGGGAACCGGAAGTCGGCATGTACTTCTACCGCGCCCGCTTCTACGATCCGGCACTTGGGCGGTTCATCTCACGCGACCCCATTGGACTGAATGGCGGCGACGTGAATTTTTATGCGTATGTTTTGAATAACCCAATTAGCTATTGGGATCCAAGCGGATTGGACTATGTTGGAACTATTCAATACCAATCAGGAGCCCTTATTTATGGATATGGTACCTTTGAGGGGCGTCTTTATAGCGATTTAGATCCTACTGATGCTATTGACGTTTCCGGTAGTCTTCATGGAATAGGTTTTCAAGGAGGTTATATTACCGGCGAAAAAGAGATCAGAATTAATGCGGACAATCCTAATGAAGCACTCGGAAATCAAGGTGGCTTTTTCTTGGGAGATGTTGGCATTGGGGCCGGTCCCATAAATATTGTTGGATTTGGTGGATCAATCGATGCATACCGTGGTGATAATAACGCTGACTTTGGAACTCCTGATGGAGAAGTTAGCAAGCCTGGGCTATCAACAACTTTTGACCCTACAAATCCTGGCTCTTATGTGGAGAAGCCGCGTCCAGGCTTTGGTTTTAGTGTTGGGTTTATGGGTATAAGAGTAAAAGAGGCAACAAGTGTGGAGTCTCCCAATAACAAAAATCAGTCAACAAATGATTCGTCCGAACATAACTAAGGAATGAATTCAGTTTTATGAAAATATTTGCAAGCTTGGCGATAATTATTGGCATAGCATCTTTAGGCCTGACATTTTACGGAATAAAAAGCGTCAGCTATAACGGCTTAGAGGGTATCTCGATTACTCGTGATGATGGAATTATTGAACAAATAGTGTCTATTTTGATCTCAGCAGCCTTAATATTTGGCGGCTATGGTGTTTTGAGACGAGCACAATGGGCTTATTGGTGTGTTCTTGCAGTTTTGATCTTAACCTCTATAGTTTTTGTTATTCAAGGCATATATATTGCTCTTACTTTTAACTCCTTGTTTGGCCGAATCTGGGGTTTGATTTCACAATGGGTTATTGCTTGGCTGGTCTTTCATTTTGTAATCTGTCGGTATTGGATAAAGAAGAAGCCATATTTCGTTAAAGCTTGAGGCTCAAAATCAAATCTCCACAAGCGACGGTTCCAATCGACCGTCCCGCCCCGGTTGCCCCCTGGCTGGCCCCGTCGGATGTAGTGAGGCCGCTTCTTCCGCACAAGGACATTATGTCCAATTTTCCCGCCCTTCGGGCCGGAGCCCTCGCAGTCGGTGACTGCTCAAGCAAGGCTCCTGGGAAAAAGAGACATAATGTATTCTTGTGCGAGCCAGCGGCAAGTCAGTCGGGGCCAGCTGTAGGGGGCAACCGGTGCGGGTCTCCATCGTCTACATTTTAAGCTGCGTCGTCTTTCGTTTAGACTCCGTGTAAGCGTCATGCGAAGCACCGTCGGAGTTTTCTTGACCGGATTGCATTTTGATCGTGCCGCGTCGTAGATGTCGTAGTGCACGACCTACGATATTTACGACTCAAGCCACTGCTGCTTTTTTTGTCCTGGCTATGGCTGCCGGAGTGAATCGGGCGATTTCGTCATTTTTGGCATTGGGCAGGTCGTTGAGTAGTCCCAGCAGATAGGTGTAGGGATTCAGGCCGTGCCGCTTGGCTGATTCGACCAGAGTAAAGATAATCGCGCTGGTTTTCCCCGAGCCTTCCGATCCGAAGAACAGCCAGTTTTTTGCGCCTAGCTTGGTGGGACGAATCGCGTTTTCCACCAGGTTGTTGTCGATCTCAATAGAGCCATTGTAAAGGTACACCTGCAGATCGGTCCATTGTCCCATGGCATAGTTGATCGCTTTGCCAAGATTACTCTGAGGGAGATAGCGCGGCTTGAGCAGCATCAATGCTTTGCCGATCCGTCGTACAATTGGAACTGATTCTGTAGCGCGCACGACTGTACGCAACTTCGTGCTTTCCCCGGATACACGCAGGCGGCGTTCGATTTGGTAGAGTTGTCCAATTTGCCCAAGTAGCCACCTCGCAACCGGTGGATCACGTCTGAGCGATTCAAAAAATTTGCGCCGTACAGAATTTTTTTAGGGACAGGCTACAGGAAGTTTCTCGACACAAACCTGGAACGGTCAGGCGGACACGCTCGGCTTTACCTATGACCTGGTAGATCGTCGTATCAGTATGACCGATACGACAGGTGCCACCACCTACACCTACGACGACCTTGATCGATTGATCGACTTAACCGACAGCGCCAATCGTGCATTTGGGTTTGCCTACGATGAACTGAACCGTTTGACTCGCAAAACAATGGCAAACGGCACAGCGACAGACTTTACGTATGACAAGGCCAGTCAGTTGCTCAACATCGTTACTAAAAAGACCAGCGCTGCCGAAGTAATTGAGCGTATCGCCTACACTTACAACGCGACCGGTACCCGAGCCAGCGAGACACGCTACAACGGAACCGTAATAAACAATAGACGCACCTTTACCTACGACGCCAACGATCGGGTGACTCAGGTAATCAACATGCAGTTGCCCGCACAGGACGAACAGTTTGCTTATGATTTAATGGGCAATTGGGCGACTGACAGTCGTCAGCACAACGCCGAAAACGAACTTACACAGGACGACAGCGGTTACACTTACGAATACGATGAACTGGGCAACACGATCTTATGCCAAAGCCTGAGCGACATAGCAGACCGCACTACCTACACTTGGGACGCGCGCAACCTGCTGATTGCAGTCGACGGGCCGGACAGCGACACCAGTTACGCCTACGATGCCCGTAACCGCCGCGTTGCCAAAACGGTTGACGGGGCAACGACCCAATACGTTCACGACGGCCTGAATGTACTGCTGGAATACGACGGAGCCGGGGCCTTGATTGCTCGAAACACCCACGCCGGACTAGACCAACTCTGCGTCCGTGACGAAGTCTCAGCCAGTACTCCATACTACATCTGCCAAGACGGAATCAGTTCCGTGCTCTCGGTCAGCAATAAAGACGGTAACATCCTGCAACGCTACCGCTACAGCACCTTCGGCGAGCAGCAAGTACTCGACGCCAACTTCAATCCGATAGCCGATGCACCACTAATTCCCTTCGCCTACACCGGCCGCGAATGGGAACCGGAAGTGGGCATGTACTTCTACCGCGCCCGCTTCTACGACCCGATGCTCGGACGCTTCATCTCGCGCGATCCGATTGGGCTAAGCGGTGGTGATGTAAATCTGTATGCGTATGCCGGGAATAATCCGATACTGTTTGTCGATCCTACTGGAAATATTACTTTTGTCTCGGGACTGATTGGAGGGGCAATAGGTGCTGTAGCTGGTGGGATAGGTCAGTTTGCAGTGGATGTAGTTAATGTCACACTCAATGATGGCGAATTTAGTTCCGCCGCCAGTTATGCTGGGGCTATTTCCGGCGGTGCGACAACTGGAGCGGTGCTAGGGACCACATTCAATCCGTACCTTGCAGGTGCCGCAGGCGGAGCTGTTGGTAATGCAACTACACAAGCTATAGATTTAGCTACCGGTAAGCGGGAAAGTTTTTCGGGAGGTGAGCTAGCTTTTGGCATGACTGTTGGAGCAGCGACGGGATTTATTCCCGGTCCGAAAGTATCACCATTCAATTCAGGCAGAAATAGTTTCAATGCCATTGCCAAATCCACTCAGACAAAATTGGCGAATGGAACGATTCAAAACGTTAGTGCAAAGACATCTGCTAAGATTGCAGTCGGTCAAAGTTTTGAAAAAGCTTTGTTTCAAGGATCACTTGTCGGATCTGCTGTTGGGTTTGTCCCTGGGGCTTTTGACCAAGAAACCGCTTCCAGTTCCGGTTGTGGATCTAGCTTATAATGAAAAACTCTAAGATATTTTGGAGGTTATTTTTTAGGAGAGACAAATATAGCCGAAGTCCCTTTAGAGCATTGTTATTCTCGGCATTTTTAATCATTATTTCTTACCTCGTGCCCTTTTTGATAGTTCTGAAGCCGATAGGTTTAATCTTTCTCTTATATTCTTTGGTGAACCCATTTTTTTTATATTTAAAATTGATAAGACGCTCGAAGGCCCCAAAAAGAGTAATTTAAACGTTTATCATCTTTTCAACGTACGCCACCGCAACTGGCCGTCCGCAAGCAATGGTTCCAATTCGCCGACCCGCCCCGGTTGCCTCCTGGCTGGCCCCGCCGGATGTAGTGGGGCCACTTCTTCCGCACAGAGGACACTAGTGTCTCACTCAGGCAATCGGCTCCATTGTGACTTTGACGTCAATTGTGTGTTTGCCGCCGCCGGTGACGGCCCCTTTTAGCATGCTGACGTCGGAGTAGTCGCGTCCGTAGGCTACACGTGCGTGCTCGTCTCCGCAGACAAGGCAGTTCGTCGGATCGACATCAACCCAGCCGATTTCGGGAATGAATACGGAAACCCAGGCGTGGGAGGCATCTGCGCCGACAAGGCGTTCCTTGCCTTCCGGCGGGTGGGTTAGGATGTATCCGCTGGCGTAGCGGGCACTAAGACCGCAGGCGCGCAGGCTTGCAATCATGGCGTGAGCAAAATCCTGGCAGACGCCTCGCCTGGTAGTGAAGACATCCGCTATGGGCGTACTGATTTCTGTCGCTTTGGGGTCAAATTGAAACTCGTTCTGGAAGGCTCTGAGAATGTCTTCGATTGCTTCTCCAACGGGGGTATTATCGTTCAGGAAGGACATTCCGAATGTCTTTGCTTGCTCAATACTGGGCGTTATCTCCGTTGGATACAGAAATTGCTTGGCGTCGATGAGGTGGGCGTTTTTCACATCCGCAAGCATTTGCCGGAGTTCGCCGCAGGTAAGTGTTACTTTGCTGAGATCAACCAGGGTAGGATGAATATCTACTTCGCTTTCGGCAGTTACTTTGAGAGTGTCGTGAGTTTCCTGAATGGAGAAGAGATGTAGGGCATTGCCGAAATAGTCGACCCGGGTATCGAGGTCGAAATTGTCGGGTTCAATTTTTAGCCGGAAGTTTTGGCTGGTTTGGTCGGCATTGGAGAGCGGCATCAGACGCGCAGAGTGATGCGAGACGGTGACCGGATATTGGTAGCTATAGGTGGTTATGTGCTGGATGCGGTAACGAGCCATGACTTAGCTAAGAAAAGTTTTTGATTGTTTT
Source organism: uncultured Opitutia bacterium (assembly GCA_963922575.1). Lineage (GTDB taxonomy): Bacteria > Verrucomicrobiota > Verrucomicrobiia > Opitutales > Coraliomargaritaceae > Lentimonas. Next base: position 6,573 of record CAWUII010000052.1, on the reverse strand, counting down.
TCGGGAGACAAAGCAGTGTGAGCAAAATAGTTCTGCTCAATCTTTGTTGAAAGGTCGAAAAGGTTGCTACCTACGGAATCGAAAAATTCCTTTACTTTGGAGCGTAGCCTTTCGTCTGTTGGGGTAAGCAGTGCTGAGGGATCGCCCAGGCCAATACGGCTGTAAAGTTGGAGCGCGTCGGTGTCGATCGGATGACGTACAGTGGAAATGCTGTGAGGCAAAGCAGCTAAAAGCTCTCTAAGATTGTCGACTTGAAATGCCAGCGCGCGCGGGTTCGTAGTATCGAAGCAAAGAAGGTCGAGTACACGATCCTCCTGCAGAGCAGTCAAGTAACGTCGTCGGTAGCTGATCCCACTGTCAGCCCAATCAAGGAGTTGAGAGTGCAGGGTATTGTTTGCCAGGGAGCAATCCACGAAGGCACTTCGCAGAAGAAAGCAGATTGCAACGCTGCGTTCCAGGCGTCGGCCAATCTGAAGAAAGCGCCAGCCCTGACTATGCGTCATGTTTTCCCAGAGGTTTCCCACGAAGCCAGAAAGATCGTCGAGGGAGCCATCAATCAGAAGATTGAGCTCGTCGTCGAAAACGGATGGGTTGGCGGAGCTTGGCGTGCGGGCCAGATCCTTCATGCGAAGAAGGCGCTTCCACGTATCTACAGAGAGACGCTCTTTTACTTTCCCGGCGGCCCGGTCGATATGTCTGAGATTAGATACAAGGCTCTCTGGATTGTCGAAGTCGTAAGCAGCTCTCATGACGATGCGTTCGGTCTCGGCGAAATTAATCAGACCGGTTTTCGTGTCCACAAATGATGAAAGATCGGTGTCAGGCTCAGTCACCTGCTGGATGAAGGGGAGAACGGAGCGTTGCTCCTGATTGTTGATCTGGTTGATCAGTAAGCTACTTAAGGAGCGGATCAGGCGGGCCTGGGATTCAGCGCGCTCAATGTAGCGACCCAGCCAGAAAAGATTTTCCGCTGTTCGGCTCGGTAAATCGTTGGTGTTGCGACGTATTATTTCCTTCGAGACAATGTTTGGCGCGATCAGTTCGCCTTGCTTCGCCGGTGAGTCTCGCAGCACCCAAGTGTCTTTGCTTTCTCCACTGCGCTGCATGGAAACACTAAAATCGTTTTCCTGAGAGGCGTAACGCGCGAGACCTCCTGGCATCATTCTCCATGAATTTCCGTTAGGTATCATGAATACGCGTAACTGGAAATGCCGTGATTGCATGCGTCTATCCTTATAGATCGGTATCGTAGCATTGGAGACAATCTCCTGGCCACAGTAGCATTCCGGGTGCTGACGCATTTTTCGTATGAGTAATTCTTTCTCTGCCGCGCTGAGTAATGAACCAAAGTAAGATTGGGAATCGCTTTTCCAGAAGGTAGGTTTGATGGCCAAGTCGTCGATGTTCTGAATCACGTACTCAAGCTCCTTTGGCTGGCCGCACCACCAGGTAGCCACGGAGGGGATTTCCAGATTTTCGCCCAGGAAGTTGCGGCAAAACCAAGGTAGAAAGGCGAGCATAGCGGTCGTTTCGATAAAGCCGGATCCTAGAGCGTTGGCAACGGAAACATTGCCTTTGCGGACTGCATTGAGCAATCCCGGGATGCCGAGACTCGATTCATTACGCAGCTCAAGAGGATCGCACCATGGAGAATCGACATGGCGCAGGAGGGCATCGATTTGCTGCACGCCGCCGATTGTCTTTAGAAAGAGACGGTTGTTGCGTACGGTGAGGTCTTCGCCTTCGACCAGCGAGTAACCAAGGTTACGGGCCAGAAAGGATTGTTCAAAATAGGTTTCATTCTTCGGCCCGGCCGTGAGCAATGCTATGTTGGGGCTGACTGAGTTGTTGGCTGCAAGGGATTCGAAATAATGGCAGAATTCCTGGATAAAAGGTTGCAGGGACTGTGTATCAGCTTCGCGAATGATCTGCGGGAAAATGCGCGACATGAGCATCCGATTCTCAATCGCGTAACCGAGGCCAGCAGGGGCTTCCACCCGGTCGGCGACAACCCACCAGCTTCCATCTGGAGACCGGGCAATGTCGGCGGCATAAATGTGGAGGTGCCGATGGCGCGGTGGCAACAGTCCATGGCAGGGACGCAGAAACGCGGGATTGGAAAAAACCAGATAGGGATCCATCTTGCTGCTTTGCAGCATGGTCTGGCGACCGTACAAATCCTTTAAGACCAGATTAAGCAAATGGGCTCGCTGCGAAAGGGCGGACTCCAGTTTTTCAAATTCTTTTTGCGACAGAGCGAGTGGCATCATGTCGAGAGTCCATGGGCGAAGGTTTCCTTCCTCTTCCTCTTTCTCGCCGTAGACATTGTAGGTGATGCCATTCTCGTGGATCAAGCGGCTGAGCTGGAGCTCGCGGGAGTCAAGTGTGTCGGGGTCGATCTGACTGAATTTATCAGCAACCTTTTTCCAATGAGGGCGGGGCTGCCCACTCTCATCCAAAAACTCATCGAAGTAGCCGCCAGGAGGATTGTAGTCGTTCATCCCTTTCATATTGAGTCAGTTATGTGATGAGGTGTTACTCATAAAGAAAATACACTACAGATGCTTTGATAAATCTCGAATCTAAATTTGGTAAATAGTGTAAAAAGAGCGTAATTTTTTGTCAGTCACAGTTACCAATTCTTTCAAAGCTGGTCAGAGGGCCGGAAGGAAAATCAACGCCTTGACTTCTGCAGGGGCGTCTCTAACTTTTAGGTATTATGTCGTTATTAAGTGTTTCAGCGCATTTCGATGGTAAACAGGTCAAGCTTGATGAGAATATCGATTTGCACCCAAATGCCAGGTTGATAGTAACCGTTCTGGATGATTTTAACGACGAGCGTGCTGATTTTCACAAACTTTCATCATCGACTCTAGATGCCGCTTATGATGAGGATGAAATCGAGTATACGGAAGCAGACATCAAAAAATGAAAGCAGGTTCCGTTGTACTCGCAAGAATACAGCAAGCTGATGGTCGCCTGAAGCTTCGTCCTGTAGTTTTTTTGAGTAAAATGCTAAAGCCAATTATCAGTGGCTTCGTGCGCATCAGTCTCGTGGATGAACTCTTGTTCGAGACGACCACACTTTGTAATACTCAGCTTTTCAAATAGGTGTTTCTCGCTTTCGGATGCTTTTACTTGCAAGAGTTCCACGACAAAAAGAATAGTGTTGGCTTCGATTCCAAGTTCTCTGAATAGGTCGGCCCGAAACCTCTGATAATGTTAGAACCGGGTTTTTGCGTATTTCGTCAATCTCTTCCCGGATGCCTTTTACTTCTTGTTCTTGAGTATGCAATGCGGCTCCTTTTTTGTGGGCGTCTTCTTTGACTTTTTTAATAGACGATTCCAGCATCAGTTTTTTGTTTTCGACGTTTTTTATAGATTGTTCGGACGCGACTCGATCATCGGCAGGTGTGAGATCGAGATTTTGGCAAAGCTGTTGATAACTTTGTTGGTTTGCTTTTCTGCGATCTAATTCGTTACTACTTTTGTCGAGAAGCTGCTTTAAGTCGTCAACCTGAGCGTATTGTTCATAGAGGCTCTTTTCTCTTTGTTTAAGGTCGTTGGTTTTAGTTTTGCGGGTATCGAAGTCAGCTTGCTTTTGGATGACCATCCCCGAGAGTGCTTCAACGAACGGTCTCCGGTAGCGCTGAAAAAATATGTGACAGTCTATTTAATCAAAACTGTCGTTTCTGGCTTGATAAACAACAATCGTTTGCTGAATGCAAATTACCCTATTCTTACAATTCTACTTCCACGACACTGAAACAAACGGGCGTTGTTGCTGGGTCGCAGGGCTCGGATACAGTGACACGCTCCAGACCACCGCCAAGGTCCTCTGTACTCACTGAGCCTTCCATCTCAACAAATGAGCCGCTTTCAAGGGTTGTGGACTTTTTCGGTGTATAGACAAGACCGCTCCCCTTGGGCCGCACAAACTGAACTTGCCAGACGGTCTCACCATCGACTTCTTTAAGTCCTGACGCAGGCAAGCCTGAATTACCCCCGCTTTCAAGCGTGCTAGAATCCGGGCCCGAGAGATTCATATTGAAGGCATACTTGAGGAGATTTTCTACCCCATCATTAAATGGGGTTGCAGTTGGCAGGGCGTCATCTTGATCGGTTAAACCAGCATCCTTGAAGGCATCATCGACCACGACCTGCGTGCTGATTGTGGCAATCTCAAAGTCCAGAAGTGTGCTGTGCTTACTCGCAAAGCCATATGCGCCAAAGCCTCCGCTGCCGTTTGTAACAAAGTTAACTTTGTTAAATTCCAGGTAGCCGTAGGCAGTGCTCCCTGCTGGAATTGCGCCCACCGGGAGCGTCATGAAGGTAAGATCTGTGACTAACTCGACTTGCCAAAAGTATTCATTTCCTTCCTCATCCTCTAAACTAGTAATGTATAAGCCAACACTCGCATTAGGATGTGAATTCCAGGTAAAATCGAAGGACTCGGTTGGGTTGATCTCAAGTGCATCACTAAAAGTGGTATCGGTAAGATAGGGAATTGTTGGATAGCCTCCGCCAGTCGTAATTTCCTGGGTCAAGGTACCCAGTTCACCACCGCTGAGTGTGATCATAAACGGGACTCCATCCGGATAATCTGCGTTGAGGGCAACTTCCGTTGGGTAAGCGTTGGCAGGATCAAGCGTCCATTCACCCGGATCTTCTTCATTGTAACTGACCGTAAACGGCGTGCCTGAGCCATCGACACCGCTGAGGGTAATCGCCGTGGCATCATTCGTGTTACGCAGTTCCACAAGGCCCCAAATGCTCCATCCAGCAGCAACTGTGGGTTGTGTGTTTTCTGTCGTTTGTGTGAAGTCCCGGCTTTTAGTAAGTCTCCAGCCGGGAAGCACAGCAGCGTTTGAAACGCGGTATAGCTTCGTCGCTTCACCATCATCTCCTATAGTTAGAACCTTCCGCCCGGAAACGCTCGCAGGGAGCGTGCCTGCACCGGCGAGGCCGACATTGTGATTGGTATCAACCGGCGTACTGTTGATTGTGAGGTCCTCCGTCGATGAGTTCCAACTGTAAGTACCCCGCTCCATATTATTGCCATCGACAGGATCCACCTCTGCCAGGAAGTAGACACCATTATCAAGGAAGATAAGTATCCCTGTATTGGAGTCTGCATTATCGCAGATACGCCAGCCGCCGACAATAAAGTTGTTTGGATCATTGACCCGATTCAGTGTTGTCGATTCGCTGTCCGCGATGGTGAGTGTGTTGCCATTGACTGTTGCGGTAAAGGAAGGAACCGGCGCTGACAGACCGAGGTCACCATTGGTATCAATATCCTGCGTTGCCGTCAGTAGGCCGGAATTTGCATCCCAAGTGTAAGTGCCGCGTTCCATACCATCCACTTCGGAGCCATCAGGAACAACATCCTCCGCATGGAAATAAGTACCGTCTGCCTGAAACAGGAGAACTCCGGATGCATCACTGCCACCCTCGCCAAACTGCCAGGCACCGACGATTGCATCTACAGAGGGAGATAGAACGGTGAAAGCATCAAAGGCTGTGATCTGGGACTCCATAATAAATCCGTCAACCCCGAAGCCACCATCGCCATCAACAGTTTGCTCATTGGCAAAGAAGATTTCGGTGAAGTAGTAGTAACCGGCATCTAATTCCAAAGCCGCCAGGGTTCCCATCGTGGCCGTAGGGTCATTTGGCTCAAGGTAGACATCGCTGTCGCCAAACTCAAGTTCGATATAGGTGACAGCCCCTCCTGCATTCCAGTGGAAATCAAAGTCCGCATTCGCATCCATAGAGCGCGCACGGGACAAGTCGTTGCCCGTAAGGTAAGGAATATTGGGCACTGTTAATACACTGAATGTAACGTTTTGTGTAACACCATCCAAGGCACCTCCAGTGAATGTAAGCGTATAGGTAGCGCCATCGGGATGTGCTGCAGTTAACTGTTCTTCGGAGTCATATTTCTGTTCCAAGGTCCACTCGTTCTCATACTGTTCGAGTGCAACGCTGCTCGGAATGGCACCACCGGATAGTGAGCAAGCGAGCGCATCGCCTGCATTTGCAGTTTCAACTTCTACATAAAAGAACCAGAACTCTGGATCCGTTGGGGCCGTGTTATTACTTTCCTGAACATAGAATGCACTTTTTTCCAACTCCCAGCCGACAACACCAGGAGAGGATGAAGGCGGTGGTGTTGTCGTGGTCATCGTAAATTGAAGACTTCTGGCATACCCTGCAAGACCATCGACGCCAAAGCCGCCGCTACCACTAACAACGGTTTCGTTGCCAAAGAAGAGGTCCCCTTCTAAAATAGCATCGACAGGAAGCGTATTTGCCGGAAACGCATAACTGGTAGCTGTATTGGAGATATCTGCATCAACAATGTCCTCGTTCGTGCTTGGCCGGTATACTTCAATAAAAGTTCCGGTGTTTGGCGCACTTGAACCCCAGGTTAATTCAAAGTCACTGCCCGAATCAACCGATGAGAGATCGGAAAAAACAGTGTCTGTTAGGTAAGGAATCGCCGGGTAGTCCTCTGAACCTAAAAAGATGAGTTAAAAAGCTAAAAAAGGGTGTGTTCCTGTTCAAGTG
>CAWUII010000051.1:0-20205 GCA_963922575.1 uncultured Opitutia bacterium | reverse complement strand
TAGCGCAGGCGCGTCCCTGCGCCGCACGAACGTTTGAATGCTCAGGCTTACGCGATGCGGGTGCGCACCGGGGATGGTGCTGCGCTACCTGAATTCGATCTGTACAAGTAATTATAGGCTTAGCTATATTTACATGCCTCTGTAAATCCGATGTCTGACAAATAAAGTAAACCTACAAATAAGCGTCTGACTTGGAGTGCTGTGCGCAAAGAACTGCTTACACGGGATCCGCCCACGGTGCTAGCGCTGGTGAAAAAGCTTTATGATTCTTCTAAGGAGAATCGGGATTTTATCCACGCAAATTGTTTTGAAGACGAGGCTGGTGAGGCAGTGTTGGCAAGCTATCGTCGTAAAATCGTTGATCAATTTTTTCCTGCACGAGGCGAAGGGAAGTTAAAGTTGGCAGAAGCTCGCAAGGCGATTCGCGACTATCGCAGGGCAACTGGTAATATCCCCGGTATTGCTGAACTGATGATGGTCTATATTGAGAACGGGGTACAATTTACCTATGAGTACGGTGATATTGATGAGCGTTTTTACAACAGTGTGGAATCGGTACTGACAGAATTTGCAGAACTGCTGCGCACGGAGGCTGGTCAACTGTATCCAAAGTTCAATAGTCGGTTGGATAGAATCGAGCAGTTGACAAATGGTATTGGCTGGGGCTTCCACGATTACATCTGTGAAGTTCTCTGGTTATTGGAAAAGGATTTAGGCAGCGAACAGTCAGGCTAAACAGGGGTGATCTATGTAGTGTCTGAACAAGTAATTGAGTTCAGGATTCGACGAGATAGCCTAGTTTGCGTAGATAATTACAGACAAGGGGAACGTTCTTCTTCTCTATGGCAACATGGTGTCCCTCTACTCGCAGGGAAAGTTTACGCAGGTATGAATCCTGTATGAAATGGCGTTGCAGGTCCGGGCGGTTGGCAAGAGTGAAGATCTTTAATTTATTTTCCGGCAACAGGGCAGATTTTTCAGTTTCGAGTGAAGTCAGAAATTGTTTCCAGTTTTCAGGGAACTCCACTCCAATCCCTCCGATCCGATTGCGAAAATCAGCAACCCGATTTTTTAGATCTTTGGGATTCTGACAGCCTTTGAGCAAGCTGGCTCGCGTCATCTTGTAAAACTCAGGTGCAACGGGCTCCATAAAATCCTTAAGTGCCATTTCGGTAACAGGATCAAGATTACGACAGGTGACATGCAACTGCTCCGGATGTAGTCGCAGTGTCGCTATTTTCCGGCTTTTTTTCTTTAATTTGAATGTTGAATCAAGCCCGAAGACATAGGCACCTGCATCGGTAAGCCGTACTGCATGTGCTCCGTCAAAACGTGTAAGGTAAGAGTGTTTGTAAGTCTTGAATGTTTGGTTGTGAGGGAGTTTGTAAGCCAACTGGACAAATCCGAATGCGGCGAGTAAAAATGCCACTCCGTTGATGAGTGGATTGATGCCGAGTGTTTGCAAATTATTATTGCGGTTTAGTGGATATGTGCGTTCGTAATGTGTTGTTCCGTCCTCTATGATACCTCTGAATTCATATTTTTGGGGCTCGAAAAAGCAAATGTCGATTTCCTGATAAAATTGCATAGACTGGAGATTCTTCAGAGATACCCAGGCATCGAGGGGCAAACGCTTGAAAATAGCAAATAGTTCAGAGATAGGCGATTTTTTGAACTCTTTCTCATAGTAATTGTAACTGTTTCTCAAGTGTCCAAGCAGCCATTTTTCAAGCATGATATCGTCTTCCTTCAATGCTTTAAATATGTCCTTAAATAGGGGTTCCTGGATTTCCGGTGCAGTCAGTCGGTTGATCAAGTCGCCTTCAAAGCCTTCGATGAAATCGAGAAGCATCATGTGCCGCATTAGCGCAAGTTCAGGATTTTCGCCTTTTGCCGGATACCAATCGTCTGACTCGGTCAAACTTTCGGCCTTCCGGATACTTGATTTGGTAAAATCACCCTTCTTAGTCCGACTCGGATTGCTGCGTTTCAGAAAGTCTGCCAGTTGACTCAGATCGGTAGCGATTGTTGAGGAAGCATCAAAGACCGTATACTCTTTTTCGATAATATCTGCATCTGGAAGCGGTTGTACATCGTAGCCTTTTGGCTTTGGAAAATAAGGTTTCAGCCATTTTCGTATCGCCTGTGGGATACTGGCCTCGTAAAGTGCATGATCTCTACTACTACCATAATACGAATTACTAGTAAAGAGTCCGATAAAAGGGAATTCCTCTTTTGTTGTAAGAGTATCTGAACCCCATTTATGTTCAGCAGGCTTTACCCGAACAATGTCAAACCCCAGGCTCTCCTGTATTTCGGGGACAGGTAAAAATTTATTCCAGATAAGCAATCCATAGGCTTGATACGTTGCCTTGGGTAAAGTTTTTACAAATAGATAAAGGTCTTCCGTGGATTGCTTCAAATCCATGAATGCGGCAATCATCTCTGCTTTTGTGATTTTCTTCGGTGGCTCTTTCTTTACCTCGCAAAAGAAGGATTTGTACATAGAGCTGATTTCCGATACCGAGAGTGCTTTGGTGAAGACCTCGTTCAGATCGCCATAAAAGGCTCGTTCGTTATTGTAGCTGATTTGCATGGTAATCTAAGCGCTAAAGAGGTTCTCAATGTCTTGCTCGGAAAGCGATTTTAAGGCGACACCGTCGGAACTGACTACCTGATCGACAAGATTTTTCTTCTGTTGCTGCAACTTCCGTATCTTTTCCTCAATGCTGTCTTTGGCAATGAGTCGATAGGTGAACACCGTGTTTTGCTGTCCGATACGGTGCGCACGGTCAACTGCCTGTGCTTCAGCCGAAGTGTTCCACCATGGATCCAGTATGAACACTGTATCTGCGGCAGTGAGATTGAGCCCTACGCCGCCGGTTTTCAAACTCATCACAAAGACCTTTGTTCTGGGATCATTCTGAAAACGCTGAACGAGTGTCTCGCGATCGGTCGTAGCGCCAGTCATGCTAAGGTGTTTGATTTCTCTGGTATTGAGCGCAGCACACACTTGTTCGACTCCAGCAAGAAAGTTGCTAAAGACCAGACACTTGTGGCCATTGCTGACCGCTTCTTCCAAGGCTTCGAGCAAACGTTCACTTTTTGCGGATTTGATCTGACCTTCGGTCTTTGATTCAGGCACCGTTGCAATTTGACGAAGCTCTAACATGGCTTCCAGAATAACGAATTGACTCTTGGCAATGCCGTTTTTCTGAATTTCACCGTCAATGATTGCTTTGTAGAATAGACGACGCTCTTCATAGTGCTTCTTCTGATTCTCCCCCATTTCGACATACAGGACTTGCTCTAATTTTGGCGGCAAATCTTTGACTACGTCGCCCTTTAATCTGCGCAGGATGAAAGGATAAATTTTTTTGCGCAGTTCGTTGGCAGCCGCATCGTCATTCTCTTTCTGAATGGGCTGTACATAGTCCCGGTCAAAGTCTGCCGCGCTGCTGAACATGGCGGGATTGAGAAAGCGAAAGAGTGTATAAAGTTCGCCAAGATTGTTCTCTATCGGTGTACCCGAAAGCGCCAGACGAAAGTTTGCTTTTAGAGCGAGTGCCGACTGTGCCGTTTTTGTGTTGAGGTTTTTGATTGCCTGCGACTCGTCAAGAATGACTGTGTGAAATTCTGTCGGGACAATTGTCTCTATATCGGAACGCAGAGTGCCGTACGTTGTGAGTATGATCTGGTTGCCCAAGGCAGCTTCCCAGTCGCGCCCGGTCGAGTGATGGATGCAGAATTTTAGTTCGGGTACGAAGGTTTCCAATTCCCGGGCCCAGTTGAACAACAGGCTACGCGGCATGACAATCAGCGTCGGCTTTTTTGCTTTTGGATATATCCGGCTGAGCAGGGCAATGGTCTGCACTGTCTTTCCCAGTCCCATATCATCGGCCAGACAACCGCCTAGTTTGTTTGTGTAGAGATAATCCATCCACTGCACACCGGCCTTTTGATACGGGCGCAATTTACCGGAGAAACGTGAAAGCGGTACGCGACGTTGGGCAAGGGTATTAAAGCCGGCAAATACCTCGCGCGATTTTACAAAGTCTGCATCGTCAGTTCTTGCATCGATTAGCTCTTCTATCAGCGGTAGATCAAAAAAAGATACTTTCAGTCCATCTTTGCGCTTTTTGAACAGTCGGGTCAATCGATTCATATATGAGTCATCCAGAACCGCCTGGGTTCCGTCACTCAGTGTAATATAACGATTTTTCTGATACTGTCTCAGTGCATCAAGTAACGAAATGTGTTCCTGATCAATTTCAATTGTACCTTCGCCTTCGAGAAAGTCGATACCACTGCCCAGTTTAAGATGAAGTTTTGGTTTCGAATGGGTGATTTTATACTGTCTTAGTTTCTCTGCACCGAAAAGGGCAAACTGTCCGGCAAATTCTGCCAGATGCTCAGTCAGAAATGCTTTGGCCAGATCCGGCCCAAGGACGAACCCACCGTCGTCACACTCTGTGAAATAAGCCTCGGAAGATTTCTGGCGTCGATCCAGCTTTTGCATCTTTTTTATCAGTTCAGCGCGGGCTGCATGGGAAGCTTCGTAATCTACGTCGCTTAGCCGAACCGTTCGGTTCGTTGAGTCAACATGGGCGATGCGGGATAAATCGTAATCACGGACAAATTCGATGCTAAGATTGGGCAACACATCTGCGAGTTCGAGATAAAGCGCAGACTGCTCGTCCACTTCACGAAAAAGCACCGCCGGTTGTGCCAGTATCGGAGTGCCGCTTTCAATCGAAAAATCAGAATAGTCGATGGCTACATCTGGAAATGAAGAAGTAAAGAGTGAAAGAAACGTGTCGATCTGTGTAGCCGGAACGGTTTCCTGAAAGAGGGGTGCGGAACGGTAGATGGCTCCAATTGGTTCGATCCTGTAAAGTGTGTCTCCATCTTTTACGCAACTATCAGTTACAAAGCGTGGTTTTTTGAAAAAGTGTTTGTCTCCCTCCTTATCTTGCAGTGCATAGCACGCTCGAAACGTTGTATTCTGGTCTTCAGTTTTTGATCCAACAGGCTGCAAGAGAAGCACCAGGCTTTGACGTTTCGAATTGGCAGAAAGCGGTTGTAATTTGTCATCGACCAACTGATTTGAGTCCAGCAATGCAGTCAGCAGATTTGCCTGGCGGCCAATAGCCAATCCGTCGATTGCCATACTGGCGTTGGTATCCCACTGGAATCCAGGCGCTTCTTCCATGCATACTTGTTGATAGGCTTTTATCCGATCACGTTCGCGTCCATTGTAGGCACGATAGCTTGGATCTACAGGGTTGCCTTTTTTATCAACTGCTTGAAGCCACCAATCGTCACCATTTTCACTGAGCATGAAAAAAAATGGTCCGGAATACCCGGTTGTCGTATTCTCGAAGGCCGGGCGTTTTAATGCACTAAAAAGTGAAAGATCTACAGACATGAATTAAGAAAAATAGGTCGTCAAATAAACATCAACTAGTTATCCGAACGAAATTTTAAAGTGTATCGATACCAACTCTGGCCTGCAAAAAGGGATATAGCATTCGATCAAGCTCAGTCCAGTTCTTTCTTGATCGCTGCGACGACAGCTGCGGGGTCTTTTGCCTTGAGAATCGGACGACCCACGACGATATAATCCGCGCCCGCTGCCGCGGCGTCTTGGGGCGTCATGATGCGCTTTTGTTCGTCGGAAGCGCTTCCTTTTGGGCGGATGCCCGGGGTCACGATGATCGGATCGCGTCCGAAGTGAGAGCGTAGCAGTTGGAGTTCCAACGGTGAACAGACCAGCCCCTGAATGCCTGCCTGTAGGCTTATGTCAGCCAGATGACGCACCTGTGCTTCGGGCGCTGCGTTTACGTTTAAGCTACGGAGTTGGGGGGCGTCCATTGAGGTGAGAACGGTAACTGCCAGCAGGTTCAGATCGGGGGCATGGTCGTTTCGGGCCCTATTGGCCCATTCCAGCATTTCGCTGCCGCCTGAAGCGTGCAACGTTAGCAGATCAACCGGCAGTTTTGAGATACTTTGTACGGCTTTGGCAACGGTGTTTGGAATGTCGTGAAGTTTGAGGTCGAGAAAAACCTTGTAACCCCGGTCGGCGATTTCACGCACAAGGTCGGGGCCGTAAGCGGTGAATAGTTGCAGCCCGATTTTTACCCATTCCAATGAATTGCCAAGTCGGTCGAGCATTTCCAGAGCGGATTCACGTGTTTCAACATCAAGCGCGAGGATGAGAGAGCAGGTTTTTGGATCAGACATTTTTGAAAACTTTAATAGTCATATTCTTAGAAATCACGCTTTCGACAAGCTTAAGACCAAAGAGTGAATGGATATGAATCCTCTCATCCACATAAATCGATGGCTAAAGAAAATACTGGCTAACGAAAAAAAATATTTCAACCTAGTACATGACAATACTTATAAGTTAGCATAAGTCCGTTACACTTTGGATCTGTTTTGGAAACCACGAAGGTAAGTAATACCACATTGCATAATCATTGAGCACGGATAAATCGATATTCAGTTTGACCTGTAGGGAAATGACGGAGCATTTCCCTACATTGGGCCGAATCAAAAAGCGTCGCGCTACGTTGCTAAAAAAACAGTACAAAAGATATGATTCCCGAAGAAACGATTATCCATTCACCAGCAAAAGTGAATTTAATGCTTTCAGTGCATGGCCGTCGCCCAGATGGCTTCCATGAACTGACATCGTTAATGTGTGCTTTGAAATTCGGCGATACACTGACCGTTCGTATAAGAGATTCCAATGAAGACATATTGCATTGTTCGGATCCGGCAGTTCCTTCGGGACCGGAAAATCTTGTGCTCAAAGCGGCGTCTGCTTTTCGGGCTCAATCGAAGCTAACCGCGTATTTCGAGTTTCGCTTGGAAAAGCGGATTCCCATGGGCGCCGGTCTGGGTGGAGGTAGCAGCAATGCCGTCGCTGCGCTCAAAGGGATGAATCAGATACTGGGCGAGCCCCTGGACAAAGAAGCGCTGCTCGAATTGGCAGCTGAACTGGGATCGGACTGTCCTTTTTTCGTCGATGCAAAACCGGCTTGGATTTACGGACGTGGCGAACGTATTGAACCGGTGAATGCGGACTTACACGAGCGATTGCAAGGCCTGCCTCTAGTACTTTTTAAGCCAAACTTTGCCGTCAATACTGCCTGGGCCTTTGAACGTCTGGCAGCAAATGCATCTGAGAATTATCAGCCCGAGCCGGTCGATACGGTGAGTCTGGAGCATTCGATCCGCACCGAAAATATTGCTGCCCTTTTGTACAACGCCTTTGAGAACCCAGTTGGTAAAAAGTACCTGGCGCTACCCACGTTGCTGGATCAGTTACGGGTTGCGGGTATCGTTTGCGGGATGAGTGGCAGTGGCAGCAGTTGTTTTGCTTTGCCGAATTCCGGGACAGTCCGTCCGGAGCAGATCAAGGAAATTGTTGTAGATGCATGGGGGGAAGACGTCTTTTGGGTTGAAACTTCCATTTCTTGAGTTGAAGGTGACAAATTGGTCGGTTTTGGTTTACTGTTTAATCTCGTTATAAAAGTTTGTGTCTGAAGAATCTTCAATTGGGGAAATCGTCCTGAGAGGCGCTGCTGCTTCAGCTGGGGTAGCAGATGGCAAGGCACTGCTCTATCTGCAGAAAGAACTGGACTTACCCAGCTACGATTTGTCACCGGATGCAGTGGAGCAGGAGATCCAGCGCTTTGATCAGGCGATTATTAAGACGCGTGAACAGATTACTGAAATGCGCAACAAAGTCGCGGAATCCTTGGGCGAGGGTGAAGCGCGGATCTTCGATGCGCACTTGCTGGTGCTTGAAGACCATGCGCTTTTGGACGAAGTCATTTCCGAACTGCGCAAAACTCAAAAAAACGTGGAGAGCTGCTACAAGAAAGTTGCCCAGCGGTATATATCTTTTTTCAGCTCGATGGAGGATGATTATTTGAAAGAGCGTGTGACGGATATTCAGGATGTTTCCCGTCGGCTGTTGCGAAATCTGATCGGCACCCATAAGACCAACCTCGCTGAACTGGCGGCAGACAGTATTATCGTCTCCGAAGATATTACACCCTCCGACACGGCCGATATGGATCGGAGCAAATTGCTCGGATTTATAACCGACGAGGGCGGACAAACCAGCCATTCAGTGATCATGGCGCGTGCCATGGGAATCCCGGCAGTGGTTGGGTTGCATGATGCCACTCATAAAATCAAAAGTGGAGATCGAATTATCATCGACGGTTACAATGGACTTGTTGTGATCAATCCGACAGAAGAACGTATCCTCGAGTACAGTGATCTGGCGAAAGAGCGCCGTGAGCAAAATGAAGTTTACCGATCAGCACTTACGGAATCGAGTGAGACAAAAGATGGCACATCGATTAAACTGATGTCTAACATCGAAGGTGCTCAGGAAATGGATCAAGTGCTGGCGATGAAATCAAGTGGCATCGGCCTGTTCCGCACCGAGGGAATATTTTTGAGGCACCACGGATACCCTTCAGAGTCGGCTCAATACGAAGAATATGCAGCCGTTGCAAAAGCCGCTGGCAACCAGCCGGTAATCATTCGGACGCTCGACATCGGAGGCGACAAAACGCTGGGAGTCAGCTCCACGGAGGATGACCATTCATTTATGGGCTTTCGGGCGATCCGGTTCTGCTTGGAAAATCTGGATATTTTTAAAACACAACTGCGCGCAATCCTCAGAGCCAGCGCGATTGGTAATGTAAAAATCATGTATCCGATGATCAGTGGAGTGGGTGAACTGCAACGCGCTAATCAGGTACTGGAGTCGGTTAAAGAAGAACTCCGAAGCGAACAGATCGCATTTAACGAAGACATCGAAATTGGCGCGATGGTTGAGATTCCCAGCGCAGCAGCAATCATTGATTTACTGTCCAAAGAAGCCGACTTTTTCAGCATCGGTACCAACGATCTGATTCAATATCTTATGGCCGTCGACCGGCTGAACGATCGAGTCGCGCACTTATACGAACCGGCACATCCGGCAGTATTGCGCACACTTAAATGGATCATGGATGGAGCCAAGCGCGTGAATAAGCCCGTAAGCATCTGCGGTGAAATCGCCAGCGATCCCATCTACGTTGGTTTACTTCTGGGCATGGGTGCTGATTCACTAAGTCTCACACCGTCCATGTTGCCGGAGATCAAATATCTGGTGCGTAATATGGAGATGACCGCTGCGCGTGAACTGGTGGATGAAGTATTGGCATTGAACGATTCCGTTGCAGTCGTGCAGCGTCTGCAGGAATTTCGTGATCAGATTGTTTCTGAGCCAAAAGGATAAAAATCACTGATAGAAATTTGATCTTTAACGCCACAGATAGGGCGATGTTTGCTGCTTTGAGTTAAACAGACATAACATCACAGCTCGCTGCTGAAGATAATTGAAAGAATTTTTTTATTGTCAGCCATGAAATTATTCAAAGAATGCATATTCTAAAATTAGCTTTAAAAAAGGAATATCCAATGCTTAACAAAATTATCACTCTTACGGCACTTTTTGCAGCATCACTATTTACAGGCTGTCACCCGTATGTTCCACCCGGAGCTGTAACCGTGGCATCCGGTCCTTTCGCAGTAACACCTAATCAGGGTGGATCAAAAGAAGGTGCTGCAACTGCACATGGTATATTGGGCATCGTCAGTTTCGGAGACTCCAGCACTAGTACTGCTGCTATAAATGGAGATATCAGTAAAATACGTACTGTTGATGTAAAAGCATTAAACATTTTCGGAATATATTATAGTTACACGACTGTTGTAACTGGTGAATAGTTGACCGAACAGGCGAGCTTTATGAAGCCAGTAAAACATACAGTCGCAGCAGCGCTATGCCTTGTCGTTTTGTTATGCAGTGGCTGCACTTCAAGTTTATACAACAGGTCAGTGCCATCAGCTGAGGCAGGAGACCCCTTTCTGGGTATTGCTGTAACAAATGCCTCTGGCCCATTTGCTATTACTGCTGCTGATGGTGATCTTCGTACGGGTATTTCCAATGCTTACTCAATACTTGATTTTGTATCTTTCGGAGATGCAACCAGCGCAACTGCAAGCAGAAATGGTGACATTGATATTATTAAGGAAGCCAGTGTTGATATTTTTAGGATCAAAGTTCTAGGAATTCCGATATTCAAAAGGTACACGACCGTTGTTACCGGTAAGTAAGCCAAAAGCTCTCGAAAATAGACAGTGGCTCCTAAAAGGGTTGTGTTACTATTTTTACAGTTAAATCCTTGTACTGGTCTGTTTGGTTACCTCCTGAAGCGAGAAACGTGTCTATATTCTCATTGCCTGCCTGTGAGATTACCATTTCAGCTTTTCTGTAATCCATACGTTAGTTGCGTTCGTATGCCTTTTAATCGTTGCTGCTAGCATTGACCTTCAAGAATTGCAGGCTCATTCTTCCCAACCGTATTTAGTCGTCCCCTAAAACCCCACATTTACACCGTGCTAATACTGGGCACACACAAGTCGATGGGTGCGTAATCGATACTAAAATGCTTGCCTTACCATGCTCAACGCAAACACGTAAGCTAAAATAAATTCATTTGCTTCGGATCATTGTATATGCGCTGATTTTTTGGAGTCGAAACTACAGGAGGGATTTCATCAAATTGCTCCTCATATTCCTGTAGTATATCATCAACAGACTGTTGCATGTTTACGAGAAGGTATTCGAGTCTCTGTAACTTAGACTCGAACTCATACTTCATTTCGTCTTTAATTTCCTTCGTCGGCCCGCCTTCTGCAAATCCAAAAGCGATATCCTGCTTTGCATGACTCAGTGCGCGTCGGATCGGTTTAAGATGCGACTGATGATAGTTTGCCAGATCGTTAAGTCGAGCAAGTCCCAGCTGTACGGAAAGGTCTGTTTCGTCCAGATCGCAAATCGCTTCGACACGCAGCAGCGCTTCCAGATCATTATTCTGATATGCTTCCTGTACTTCATGCCAGCGCTTCTCACGGAGCGATTCATCAAAAGTGGAGTGATCCGGATGTAATTTCTTTGCAAGCACACGGTAGCACTTCTTGAGCTTCGACTCCTCGGAGGCGCTCATAGATTTACGATGCTGTTCGTATGTTCTTCTGAAATCGTCCTCGCCCTCATAGTCATCTTCTTCAGAACCAAAAATTTCGTCAAAAATAGCTTCAGCAGCTTCATCGTCGATTTCATCTTCCCACTCATCGTCATCTTCCCACTCCTCATCGTGTTGATCTTCAATTGTAGGGGGTGGAACAAACTGGTAGAGCGTTCCCTTTTCTTTGCGTTCGAAGAGTTCTTTATGCATCTCAGCCAATTTATCCGGACAAAAAATCGAACAGTTTGAGAGATTAAAAAGAATGAAATCGTATTGGGCTAGAGTTTCTTCGAGTTCCTGCAATCGGGTGAACTTAGCACCGAAAGTACGGTTTAGCCACTGTTGAAAGACCGTAAGGTCATTGTCTTCGTATTTGCTGAGTAATGTTTGCTTTTTATTAAGCTCATTACGGAGGCGCTTACATTTTGAAAGTGCTTTTTTTAGAAACGGCGTCTGATCCAATAGTACAAGAGCAGTTGAATTGTGTGATTTCTTCTGCTGCTTTCCAGGGTTTTTACCCCTGCGCCTGTTCTTTTTCCCAAAGCTTTTTTTCACGAGAATAAAATTAGGTAACCGTAATTCAAGTTCAAATAAATTCTATCAAGAGCTCCAAAAAATTATAGTGATTAACCATGAGCAAGCGAAGCAACGCGGAGCGCGTCGAATGGCGGAGAGAGAGGGATTGCTTCGCCATCTCCAGTCACTTCGCTCCTTCCGTCAAACCCTGAGGCATCTATTCTTGCAGAATATCTGATACCAACTCTAAAAAGGTTTGCTAAGGTATTGACCTCAAGAATCGTTTGCTGAAAGGCGGATCCAACCCTTGCCAAATAAGCTGAGGACTTTTTCAGGGCACTCCCACCAATCTTTTAAGTGCAGGCCCACTACCTGGTCGAGGCGCTCGATTGTAGGCCAGAGCTTATTGGAGGTTTGATCCTGGATCAGATCCCATAGCTTTTCGATTGGATTAAGCTCCGGACTGTAGGGCGGTAGTGTCACGATATGGACTCCGTCGGGTACTCGCTCATGGCTACTGTCCTTGGGATGAAAGCCTGCTCCATCCCAGACAACAATATGCTCATAGTCCGGGTACTGAGCTTTGATCTCTTTTAAAAATACTTCTGTCCACTCCATGTTTACGCTGGGAGTCTGCACAAACAACGTTTCGCCATCAATGGGATCAAGTGCACCATAGCAGTAACTCCATTGATACTTGCTCTGCCAGCGTTTGTGAGGACGCAGTCCTTTAAGAGTCCACACTCTGCGCAGGTTTGGCAATAGCCCGTAACGGCTTTCATCAGCAAACCAGAGTTTCACCGGCTTCTTTGCAGTGATTGGCACATCTTTGAGAATACCCAGAAAATTGCGCTTGAATGCTTCAGCTTGGGATGAGTCCCTTTTTTCATGCACGGGGCGAGGGACCCTCAGTACCCCCGCGCATTTTTTTAGCCAAAGCCATACAGTCTTGTAATTGAAGGAGCGACCAAAGTGTCGCTGGAGTTCTTCACGTGCTTGCTCGGCGGTATTCCACCGGGCATTTTCAAGCCCTTTGAGAAGATAAGCTTCTATTTCTTCATTCAGCCCGCTCGGACGCCCGATCCTATAGCCATGGCTTAAAACCGCATTTAACCCATCCTCTCGATAGGTCGTAAACCAACGGCATAGCGTTGTCACACTTACCCCAATACTCTCAGCATTAAAACCCATTTTTAGTGCATTCAAACGAGTCTGTTTCCAGCCTGGGTTCTTCTCCTTAGGCAGAGCTTCGATTTGTTGGCGATCTGCTTCTTCGCCCATTCGTTTGCGTCTCATATGCAAATCACTTCAACGATTAGCTAAACTTTTGCAAAACTTTTTGCAGATGGTATTAGTATGCTAGTAGTAATTTAATTGACAATCAAAGGGACTAAATGCATCTGAACGACTGTTAGTTTAAACAATGTGCTATGTACTGCTTGCAAAAATATCGACTTTCGTGTTTCACATTTCTGCTTGTTGGGTTCGTATTCGCTACTAACTTGCTAACGTCACAACCGGTGCTCAGCTACACGGTAACTTTTGACCTAGGTGCAGAAGGAACACTAATCAGTGGTGATTTGAATCAAACGGTAAATGAAGGTGGAACTGCCATAGCACCGGAGTTTTCTGTGGCTGAAGGCTGGGCATTCATTGGTTGGGATAAGAGCTTTAACAATGTGACTGAGGATTTGTTGGTTACGGCCCAGTATGTTGATGAATCGTTGGCTGGTATCCTGAAGAACAAAGTGATTGCCAGCGACGGTGCTGCCTACGATAATTTTGGGCATAGCGTGAGCGTTAGCGGCGATACTGCTGTGATTGGAGCCCATGGGGATAGTGGCAACAGAGGTAGTGCCTATGTATTCGTGCGCACAGGAGACAGTTGGGTTGAGCAAGCAAAGTTGACGGCCAGTGATGGTGCAGCAGGTGATTATTTTGGTTACAGTGTAAGCGTCAGTGGTGATACGGCTATCATCGGGGCCTTTGGAGAGAGTGACAATGGAGTTCGATCCGGCAGTGCGTACGTATTCGTGCGTAGCGGGGGTAGTTGGAGCCAGCAAACGAGGTTGCGGGCCAGCGATGGAAGAGCAGGTGGCTATTTTGGTAGTAGCGTAAGCCTCAGTGGTGATACCGCTGTGGTCGGATCTTGGGGCGATGATAACCTATCTGGCAGTGCTTATATATTTGTGCGGGGTGCAAATGGTTGGACTCAGCAGGCAAAGTTAACGGCTGACGATGGCGCGGCTAAAGATGAATTTGGTCGTAGTGTAAGTGTTCATGGTGATATAGCGGTGATCGGGGCCTATTTGGATGACGACGATGGCATCGATTCTGGCAGTGCATACGTTTTTGTGCGCAATGAGGATACTTGGAGTCAGGAAGCGAAGTTGAAGGCTATCAATGCTACTCCAGGAGATCACTTTGGTCATAGTGTGAGCATCAGTGGCGACACAGCAGTGATCGGAAATCGTGGAAACGATTACAGGGGAATGGTCTCTGGCAGTGCGCACGTTTTTGTTCGCAATGGAGGAGATTGGGTTGAGCAAGCTAAGTTGTTGGCCAATGATGGCAGAGAAGGAGACGCATTCGGCTATAGTGTGTGTGTTCGTGGTGATATCGCAGTGATCGGCGCCTATCGAGATGATGACAATGGAGTTAATTCTGGCAGCGCCTATGTGTATGTGCGCAGTAAAGGCATTTGGATCCAGCACGATAAATTGATCCCGAGTGATGGTGCGACATATGATGAATTTGGTAAAATGGTGAGTATTAGTGGCGATACGCTAGTAGTTGGTGCAAATGGAGAGGGCTTTGGACGTGATGGTCCTGGTAAAGCCTATCTTTATGATTTAGGCGTCGCTCCATTTTCAGTCACTTTTGATCTTGCTGGCAAGGGCTCGTATAGTGGAGGAGGTGCGCTTACGCAATCAGTGATTGCTGGGACTGCCGCCATAGCGCCTGCAGTCAGTGCCAATGCTGGTTGGTATTTTGCTGGTTGGAACGTTCCTATTGATTATGTAAACAGTGATCTAACAGTGACCGCTCAGTATGTGCCTGCTAGTACTGTGACTTTTGATTTGGATGGCAAGGGTATGTTAATAGCGGGAGATTTGACTCAGATGATTGGAGTAGGCTTTCCTGCGCTAGTGCCTGAGGTGCTGGGAAATCCAGGTTGGTATTTTACAGGTTGGGATGTCGCCTTTGACAACATAACAAGTGACTTGATAGTAACCGCTCAGTATGTGCCTGGTAATGCAGTGACATTTAATTTGGACGGCAAGGGCTCACGTATAGGAGGTGGAGCGCTTGCGCAAACGGTTGTTGATGGTACAGCGGCGCAACCCCCTAGAGTAAAAGGAAATCAAGGCTGGCACTTTACGGGCTGGGATGTCGTTTTTGATAACGTAACGAGCGACTTAACTGTGACTGCTGAATATGGGCCTGCTTACACCGTGACGTTTCAACTGGGAGCAGAAGGCACAGGGATCAGCGGTAATTTGGTTCAGAATGTTGGAGCAGGCAATACCGCAATCGCCCCAGAGTTTTCTGTGGCTGAAGGCTGGGCATTTATTGGTTGGGATAAGAGCTATCACAACGTGACCGAAGATTTGGTCGTTACTGCTCAGTATGTCGATGTATCGTTGGCTGGTGTCCTGGAGAACAAAGTGATTGCTAGGGATGGCAAAGGAGGTGATAGGTTCGGCAGGAGCGTCAGCATCAGTGGCGATCTCGCTGTCATTGGCAGCCCTAGAGATAATAGCGCCTATGTGTTTGTGCGCAATGAAAATGGCTGGGGCGAGCAAGCGAAGTTGACTGCCAGCGATGGCGCGGCAGGCGACCTTTTCGGATGGAGCGTCAGTATCAGTGGCGATACAGTTTTGATCGGCGCCTGTGAAGATGATGACATTAAAAATAATTCTGGCAGTGCCTATGTGTTTGTGCGCAACGGAAACCGTTGGACCGAGCAAGCGAAGTTACTTGCTAGTGATGGCGCGGCACGTGATCTTTTCGGATGGAGCGTTAGCGTCAGTGGTGATACGGCGGTGATCGGGGCCTACGGAGATGAATACGGAGATCGTTTGAGCAATGCCTATGTGTTTGTACGCAGTGGAGATAGTTGGATTGAGCAAACAAAGTTGATTGCCAGCGATGGTGCTACGGGTGATCTTTTTGGCTGGAGCGTGGGTGTCAGTGGCGATACGGTGGTGGTCGGTGCTCATGGAGATGACTTTGGAGATGGTTTGGGCAATGCTTACGTGTTCGTGCGTAGTGAAGATCGTTGGATTGAGCAAGCAAAGCTGACTGCTAGTGATGGTGCAAAGGGTGATTTTTTCGGCAAGAGTGTGAGCGTCAGTGGTGATACGGTGTTGGTCGGTGCCTATGGAGATGATAACCGTAGAGTTAATTCTGGCAGCGCCTATATTTTTATGCGCAGTGGGAGCAGTTGGACTGAGCAGGTGAAGTTGACTGCTAGCGATGGTGCGACCGATGATTGGTTTGGTTCTAGTGTGAGTTCCAGTGGCGATACGGTTGTGATTGGAGCCTGGGGCGATGATGACAATGGAAGTGCTTCCGGTAGCGTCTATTTTTATGATTTAGGCGTCGCTCCATTTTCGGTCACTTTTGACCTTGATGGCAAAGGCTCGCATATTGAAGGGGGATCGCTCACGCAAACGGTGATTGCCGGGACTGCCGCCATAGCGCCTGCCGTCAGTGCCAATGCTGGTTGGTATTTCGCTGGTTGGGACGTTCCTATTGATTATATAAGCAGTGATTTAACAGTTACAGCTCAGTATGTAATTCCTTACACAGTGACTTTTGATCTGGCTGGTAAGGGTACTTTAATAGCAGGAGATTTGATCCAAACAGTAGGTGAAGGCTTTGCCGCTAAAGCTCCTGTTGTAGCAGGAAATTCTGACTGGCACTTTGTGGGATGGGACGTTGCTTTTAATGACATCATGGGCGATCTGAATGTGACTGCTCAGTACGTGCCGACTTACACGGTGACTTTTGATCTGGGTGCAGAAGGAACACTGCTCAGTGGTGAGTTGAGTCAAATTGTTCCCGAAGGTAGTACCGCGATCGCACCAGAGTTTTCGGTCGCGACTGGTAGTGTATTTGTTGGCTGGGATAAAAGCTACCATAACGTGACTGAGGATTTGGTCGTCAGGGCTCAGTATGTCGATGAATCGCTGGCTGCTATTTTGGAAAACAAAGAGATTGCCAGCGATGGCGCAGCAAATGGCAATTTTGGTAGGACAGTGAGTGTTAGTGGCGATGCCGCCTTAATCGGTGCAAAAGATATAGTGTATGTGTTTGTGCGCGATGGAGGTAGCTGGACTGAGCAAGCTCAGTTAACTGAAAGCGATAGCGAGTCAGGTGACTTTTTTGGTAGTAGTGTCAGTATCAGTGGCGATACGGCTGTAATCGGCGCCTACGGAGATGATGACAATGGTGATAATTCCGGTAGTGCTTATGTGTTTGTGCGCAGTGGAGGTATTTGGACTCAGCAAGCGAAGTTGACTGCCAGCGATGGCGGACTAAATAGCTATTTTGGCGCTAGCGTGAGTGTCAGTGGTGATACGGCTTTGATTGGAGCCTGGGGCGATGATGACTTATCCGGCAGCGCGTATATATTTGCGCGGGGTGTAGATGGTTGGACTCAGCAGGCGAAGTTGACTGCCAGTGATAGCGCGGCAGATGTTCGGTTCGGTAGAAACGTGAGTATCAGTGGCGATACCGCTTTGATTAGCGCCTTTGTAATTGATGAAAATAGAGATTCATTCGGCAGAGCATATGTGTTTGTGCGCGATGGAGGTAGCTGGACTGAGCAAGCTCAGTTAACTGAAAGTGACGACTCTTTCGGGGGGAGCCTATGCATCAGTGGCGACACGGCCTTGATCGGAGTGTCTGGCGATAATGGCCAAGGAGATTCTTCCGGGAGTGCGTATGTGTTTGTGCGCAGCGAGGGTGTTTGGACCGAGCAAGCGAAATTGACTGCAAGTGATGGCGCGGCAGGTGACTTTTTTGGTAGTAGCGTAAGCCTCAATGGCGATACTGCCTTGATCGGCGCTAAAGGAGATGATGGCAATAGAAATCTTTCTGGCAGTGCTTATGTTTTTGCGCGCAGTGGAGATGTGTGGACCCCAAAAACTAAGTTAACAGCGAGTGATGCTGCGATTCATGACACTGCCACCGATGACCGTTTCGGCTCTAGCGTAAGCCTCAGTGGTGATACCGCATTGATTGGAGCCAAAGGAGATGATGAGCAGGACAGTGATTCTGGCAGTGTCTATTTTTATGATTTAGGAGCAGCGCCCTTCACCGTCACTTTTGACCTTGATGGCAAAGGCGCTCACACTGGAGGTGGAGCGCTTACGCAAACGGTTTATTCTAGCACGGCAATTACCGTGCCCGTTGTAATGTCAAACGCTGGCTGGCACTTTACAGGCTGGGATGTCGATTTTGAGCGTATTAATCGTGATCGGGTGGTGACTGCTCAGTATGTACCTACCTACACCGTTACTTTTAATTTGGGTAGCGAGGGCTCTCTTATTAACGGCAATTTAACTCAAATCATACCAGCAGGTAGCACCGCGATAGCTCCCGAATTATCGGTGGCAGCTGGAATGATATTTACCGGTTGGGATAAAAGCTATCACAATGTGACTCAAGACTTGGTAGTCAACGCTCAGTATGTCGATGCATCACTAGCCGGTATACTTGAGCGTAAAGGAATTGTCAGTGATGGTGGGGGAAGTGACCAATTAGGTGGTCGCGTTAGCATTAGTGGGGATACTGCCGTAATTGGGGCTCGTGCTGATAGAAGTGCCTATGTGCTTGTGCGCAATGAGGACGATAGTTGGATCCAGCAAGCGAAATTGACGATCAGTAATCGAGCAGTAGGTGATCTTTTCGGTGGTAGCGTGAGCATACATGGTGACACGGTTGTTGTCGGAGCCTCTAGGGATGATGAGAATGGAGAGGCTTCTGGTAGTGCGTATGTGTTTGTGCGCAATGGAGAAAGTTGGACGCAGCAAGCGAAATTGACGGCCAGTGATGGCACGATAAATGACCGTTTTGGTAACCAAGTGAGCATCCATGGCGATACGGCTGTAATTAGCGCCCCTAACAGTATTTTTGAAGATGCACCCGATAGTGTGTATGTGTTTATACGTAGTGGTAGTAGTTGGACAGAGCAAGCAAAGTTGATCGCTAGTGATAGTGCAGCATTAAGTTCGTTTGGCAATAGTGTCAGCATTAGTGGTGATACGGCAGTGATTGGAGCTAGCGCTTTCCAAGACGAAGGCAGTGCGTATGTCTTTGTGCGCAGTCAGGGTGTTTGGAGTGAGCAAGCAAAGCTGACGGCCAGTGATGGTTCAACCTATAACAGTTTTGGTAACAGCGTGAGTGTCAGTGGTGAAATTGTCGTGATTGGCGCGCCACAAGATGATGATCGCGGCAGTTCTTCTGGCAGTGCCTATGTGTTCGTGCGTAGCGGAGATGCCTGGAGTGAACAAGCAAAGCTTGTAGCCAGCGATGGCGCGGGATATGACTATTTTGGCATGAGTGTGAGTATTCATGGCGATACAGTTGTAATCGGAGCTGACGAAGATGATGACCGGGGAGATGCTTCTGGCAGCGCATATGTATTTGTGCGCAATGGAGAAAGTTGGACGCAGCAAGCAAAGTTGACTGCCAGCGATGGCGCACAAAGAGATAGTTTTGGTAGGACAGTGAGTATTAGTGGTGATACCGCAGTAATCGGAGCTAGCAACAATTACACAGTTTCCGGCAGTGCTTACTTTTATGATTTAGGCGTAGCGCCATTTACGGTTACCTTTGATTTAGACGGTAAAGGTTCTCATACAGGGGGTGGCGTGCTTACACAAACGGTGATTGCGGGTCATGCAGCCATTGCGCCTACGGTAACCGAAAACTCCGGCTGGTATTTTACGGGTTGGGATGTCGCCTTTGACAACATAACGAGTGACTTAACTGTGACCGCTCAGTATGTGCCGGTCTACACGGTGACTTTTGACCTGGGTGCAGAAGGAACACTGCTCAGTGGTGATTTGAGTCAAACGGTAAATGAAGGTGGAACTGTCATAGCACCGGAGTTTTCTGTGGCTGAAGGCTGGGCATTCATTGGTTGGGATAAGAGCTATCACAACGTGACCGAAGATTTGGTTGTTAACGCTCAGTATGTGCCGACCTCGATGTCGACCTTCACAGTGACTTTTGCACCGGGTGCTAAAGGCATGTTACTTAGTGGTGATTTGGTGCAAAACGTGAGAGCAGGTGGAACAGCCATAGCTCCAGAGTTGTCTGTGACTAACGGCTGGGCATTAATTGGCTGGGATAAAAGCTATCACAATATAACTGAAGATTTGGTCGTTAATGCTCAGTATGTCGATGCATCGTTAGTCGGTATTTTGAAAAGCAAAGGTATTGCCAGCGATGGTGCTACCGGTGATAGTTTCGGCAGCAACGTGAGCATTAGCGGTGATACGGCTTTGATCGGAGCGTCTGGTAATGATGACCGAGGAGATGCTTCCGGCAGTGCGTATGTGTTTGTGCG
>CAWUII010000050.1:0-20391 GCA_963922575.1 uncultured Opitutia bacterium | reverse complement strand
TGTATACCATGTCCTGAACCTTTTGTGTATACCATGTCTTGAACCCGCACCAATTAATCTGGCTCAGACCAATAGAGGCTATGATCGCTACGGCTACCATACCGAATTTATCAAACTAGTACGTAACACCAAAATTGCCCGGTTAATGTAAACTTCAGTTTGACACCTAACTTCAAATATAATTAAAAAGCACTCTCAATAACAGGTATGAAAACACTATGGGTTCTACTGCTACTGCCACTGATTTGTTGTCAAGGGTCACTTGCCAATGAGGACAGTGCTATTGACAAAGCGGTCTTCTCCGCCAATCAGACCAGCGCCAGCATGCTGCTTAGATATGCCGAAAAACAAATCGAGCAAGCAGAAGATCCTGCGCTTGCCGAGAAGCGTTATCTGCTTCTATTTGATATCTATATCAAAGCACGCAGCTACGCTATTTTAAATAAAGTCTTTTTCTGGCTGTCCGTGGTTGCTGGTTTAGGTGTACTACTCTGGCCTTCATTGAGCATCATTTTCAAACAACGCTTAGATAAATGGGAATGGTTAAAATCCGCGACGGTCCAAACCACGGTAACGGGGATCGCCGCGCTGATGTTTACCTTTTATGTTCAGTACAAAGATAAGCAAACCTATGCCGAAACCTTAATGCGACATGTACTTTATTCTGACCAGGCAGTGTCTAAACTGGCGGTAAAAGTGTCTGAAGAATTAGCTAGAATCGATCGTGGCTTTAGCTTTAACAGTATTGTCAATAACGACCAATCTGACTAGAAGAACCCAAAAGCGGAAGTCGGTGCAGTCAACGTCAGACTTTCGAAGTTCGAAGTTCGACGTTCGATGTTCAAAGAGTTCGATGTTCAAAAGACTAGGAATCATTCTTGCAGCGGGCAAAGCACTTAAGCTAATCTGCTAAAATTAAATTTAGTCAAAAACCATGCAACGCGGCACGATCACTAAGTACAAACCCTTCAAGCCGGTCGATCTAAAGGATCGCACGTGGCCGGATGCCTCCATCCGGCAGGCACCGATCTGGACTAGTGTAGACCTTCGCGACGGTAATCAGGCGCTGGCAATCCCGATGACTGTCGAAGAAAAAATCGAGTTCTTTGAATTGCTGGTATCCATCGGTTTTAAAGAGATTGAAGTCGGCTTCCCATCTGCCAGCGAAACGGAGTTCAGCTTCATCCGCCGCCTGGTCGACGAAAACCGCATCCCGGAAGATGTAACTGTACAAGTGCTGGTGCAGGCTCGCGAACATCTAATTCGCCGCACCTTCGAGAGTCTGCAGGGCATTCCAAATGCGATCGTTCATCTTTACAACTCAACATCACCGCTACAGCGCAGGGTCACCTTTGGCAAAAGCAAAGAGGAAATAAAGCAAATCGCCGTCGATGGCGCTCAATTGATTAAAAAACTGGTATCCACCATCTCCGGCACTCATATCCGCCTGGAATACTCGCCGGAAAGTTTCTCGGACACAGAAGTCGATTACGCGCTGGAAATCTGCGAAGCGGTTATGGACGTCTGGCAGCCGACCGAGGCCAACAAGATCATCCTGAATCTTCCGGCTACAGTTGAAGTGGCCACGCCCAATATTTACGCGGATCAGATCGAATGGTTCTGTCGTCATCTGAAGGAGCGCAACAAGGCAATTATCTCGCTACACACCCACAACGACCGTGGCACCGGAGTTGCCGCCACAGAGCTTGGCCTTATGGCCGGCGCCGATCGGGTCGAGGGTACGCTCTTTGGCAACGGTGAACGCACCGGCAATCTGGATATTGTTACCGTGGCGCTAAACCTCTACACTCAGGGCGTCGACCCGGGGCTTGATTTCAGCAATCTGGAAAAAACGCGCGCCGCTTACGAAAGGATCACTCGTATGCCCGTGCCCGAACGGCAGCCTTACGCTGGCGAGTTGGTATTTACCGCCTTTTCAGGTTCACATCAGGATGCCATTAAAAAAGGCATGGATTTGCGGCTCAAAGAAAAAAGTTCGGAAACAAGCTGGCAGGTCCCCTATCTTTTAATTGACCCTGAAGACATCGGACGGGATTACGAAGCCATCATCCGCATCAACAGCCAGAGTGGTAAAGGTGGAGTAGCCTACGTTCTGTCCCGTGAATTCGGACTCGATTTGCCCAAAGAAATGCATCCAGAGGTCGGTCTTGTTATCAACAGTGCTGCTGACAAAGACAGCCGCGAATTAAGCTCCGATGAAGTGTACGCTATTTTTCAGCGCGAATATGTAAACCTGGCCGCACCGCTTGAATTGATCGCCATCGCGCGCGAGGACTTTTCCCGAACAAACGAGGTTGGCATTGAAGCACGGGTTAAATTCAACAGCGAGCCAATCAAGTTCTCCGGACGCGGCAACGGCCCAATCAGCGCCTTTGTCGATGCCCTTGAGAGCCAAGGACATAAAGACTTCACCCTGCTCAATTACCGTCAGCACTCCATTGGCGGTGGTTCCAAGACAAACGCTGCAGCCTATATCCAGATCCAGCACGACGACGGCACCGTCTTCTTTGGCTGCGGCATCGATGCCAATATTGAAATCGCCGGTCTGCGCGCCCTGGTCAGCGCGTTCAACCGTGCTTACAATGCAAACACTTCAAGCTGAATATGCTTTTAGAACCACGAATGCAGAACCGGAGTCCAGTCCATGCCTAAACTATCTGACATTGTAGAATTCTGCGACACCTACACTCGCCAGAGTGCGATCAAGGACTTCCCGGGCGCAAACAACGGACTGCAAATTGAAAACAATGGCATGGTCACTAAAATCGGCGCTGCAGTCGATGCAGGTCAGATCCCGTTTGAGCAGGCAATTGAGGCAAAGGTCGATTGCCTGATTTGTCACCACGGTGTTTTCTGGAATGCACCCGTCCCGCTGACCGGACACAATTACAAGAAAATAAAGACGGCACTCGACGGTAATCTTGCCGTCTACGGATCGCATCTGCCTCTGGACTGTCATCCTGAGATTGGCAACAATGCCTTACTTGCCAAAGCACTGAAGCTTGCCCGGATCGGCGTTTTTCTGCCCTACGAAGGCGTGAGCATTGCGACCATAACTGCCAGCCCCGACGGCGGACGACGGGAACTCGCCAAACGACTCAAGGCGCTCTTCCCAACCACCTATCAGGCAATTGAATACGGTAGCGAGCGCCCGGAACAAATTGCAATCCTCACCGGCAGTGGCCAAAGCGCCATCGACCAGCTAAGGGCCAATAACATCGATACTCTGATTACCGGAGAACTTCGCCAGCACCATTTCAACATGGCACAGGAACTGGGCCTGAACCTATACCCCTGCGGGCACTACGCGACTGAAACGTTCGGCGTCAAAGCACTCGCAGAAAAGGTAAGCGAACAATTCGATATCGACTGGTGCTTTATTGAAACGCCCTGCCCACTGTAATCCGTATTGCAAATCATACATAAAGTACTCTTTCTCTGAATTATGAAACGCATTGCTATTATCAATGGACCGAATCTAGACCGACTCGGCAAACGCGAACCGGCCATCTATGGCGACCAGACACTTACCGATCTGGAAAACCTGATTACCGAAGAAGCCGAAGAACTGGATATTGGCGTCAAATTCTACCAGTCCAACCACGAAGGATTTATCATCGATAGAATCGGCGAGCTGTCCGACTCGGAAATCTTCGGTCTGATCATCAATCCCGGTGCCCTCACCCATACCAGTCTCTCACTCAGAGACGCACTCGCAGGCAGCGACTTGCCGACCATCGAGGTACACATTAGCAATATTTACCAGCGCGAAGAAATTCGCCGGCACTCCATGACTGCAGAAGCCTGCATCGCAGTTATTTCCGGCCTCGGCTTTGACAGCTATGTCGCCGCCCTGCGCTATCTGGCAAAGCTGGACTAAAGCTTAAAGGAGGAGTTGGAAGTTAGTTTTTGAAGGGCAGACACTGTAGTGTTGTCTTGCTGTGAGGTTTGTCCAATCCTCTGACGAAATGGAGATCTCAATAGCATATGCCCGTGAACTGGAGCGGCAGAAAACCCGCAAGGCAGCCCTGCAAGCAGAACTGAATACTGCGCTTGCAGGCGTTGATCGCATTTTGTTTGAGACTGGCTGCGGACATGGCCACTGGCTGACGAGTTACGCGGTGCAACATCCCGATCAAACTTGCGTCGGGATCGACTTGATTGCCGGGCGCATTCGAAAAGCTTTGCAGAAGCGTGACAAGCGTCAGCTGGGCAATTTGCATTTTTTCAAAGCGGAATTGATGGAGTTTCTGGAAGTACTGCCCGAGCATGTACGCTTTGACAGTATCTTACTGCTATTTCCCGACCCGTGGCCCAAGGCAAAACATCATCGTCGGCGAATGGTGCAAACCACATTTCTGGATGTAGTGGCTGAGCGCACTGATCCGGGAGGATTGTTCTGCTTTCGTTCAGATGATGTGCCTTACTATGAGTGGACGCTGGAACACCTGGAAGCTCATCCCTGCTGGGAAATAGACACCTCTGTTGAATGGCCCCACGAGACTGAAACTTACTTTCAGAAAATGATGGAGTCTTACCAGTCGGCGATCGCTCGCCGGGTGTAGCTTGGAAGCATCTCGCTTCGTAAAGCAGAAGCCTTAAAGAGGATCTTTCAACAAAGTAAAACGCACCACTCATCGGATAGTTGAAGCTTTCAGTTTGCTCCTGCTTCGTCCTATCGCGATGGACAGATGGTGGTTATAGCTAAAAGTATGTAATCATCTGGACACATGATTCTTATCCAAAATGGTAGCGCAGGAGCGTCCCTGCGTCGCACGAACGTTTGAATGCTCAGGCTTACGCGACGCGGGTGCGCACCGGGGATGATGCTGCGCTACCTGAATGCGATCTGTACAAGTAATTATAGGCTTAGCTATAGCAAAGTGTTGAGAACTATACTGATTAAATAATATCCAGCCAGACGATGAGGAATATCTGAGAAAGAATAGACGCGCCCAGAAGGCTGTAGGCGACCATCATGAAGTAATCCGTGGCAAACCTGCGCTCACGCTTCAGCCCTCTTTGTCGGAATGCAGGCGATTGTTTCAGAGAGTTTGTCTGACCGAAGGTTGATTTTTTTTTACGATCGCGTAAATGAGTGATGCTGTTGGTAAGGTTGGTTATGTCGCTCATAAATTTTTAGATAAGTCTATGGAAACTAGGTGCTTGTTGTTTGGTTTTCAAGTATGCATTCCATCTGAATACAAAACAGAGTGGCAATTGAACCAATAAAACAAATAAGCTTCACTAATCCCGTAGGGGTTAAATTGATTCAGGGGTTGACGTACTTTAAATGCAACTGCATCTATCCTTCCTTTAAAATTGAATTTTTATAAATAAAACGCTCATATCGTTGAATAAACTGCTAACAGTATTCATCCTTTCAGGTATCGCCACGACGCTGCAAGCGGCGGAGGGAGGTGTCAGCGCCTCGCCCTACAAGATAAACGAAATTTTTGGCCTGCCGATCACAAATTCGATTTTGACCACTTGGGTAGTCTCCATTGCCTTTATTTTGATTATTCGCTTTGCCGTCGGTTCACCTAAGTTGATTCCCGGCAAAGGGCAGGCAGTTATCGAGAGCTTGATTGGTGGCTTGCGTGGTATTTTAGAACCGATTGTCGGCAGAAAGGCATTTCCGATGACGTTTCCTCTACTGATCGGGTTGTTTATTTACATCATGTTGCACAACTGGAGCGGCCTGCTACCGGGTGTGGGTGCTTTCGGCCACGTCGATGACCATGGACATTTCAATTACTGGATGCGGCCGGCAAACGCAGACTTGAATTCAACACTTGGAATGGCTCTGGTAGCTATGATTGCCTGGTTCGTTATCAGCCTGAAAGTTGTAGGCCCTAAGTTTTTCATCTGGGAACTTTTTGGCAATAAAGCTGATAAAAAAGAAACTCCCGCTCTGATTTATTACATGCTGGTCCCCATTTTCCTTATGGTTGGAGTGATCGAAATCATTTCCATCGCGTTTCGTCCGGTTTCGCTTTCTTTCAGGCTCTACGGAAATGTGTTTGGTGGTGAAAACCTGATAACCAGCATGACCGGTATGGTGCCTTTTATTGTGCCGATTCCGTTTTACTTTTACGAAGTTCTGGTAGGCGTAGTACAGGCCCTTATTTTCACCCTGCTGGTTGCAATTTACATTGGACTCATTACTAACCACGACGAGGATCACGCACACTGACTTTGACTTTTCTGTGCTGGGACCATGAAAAAAAACGTGGACGGCACTGATAACTACTAACACAAAAAATATATATTATGTTTAACATACTTGCAGAAATCTCAGGAAATCTGAATGTCGCATTTGCCACACTGGCTATTCCAGTTGCTATTAGCCTTATCGGTTACAAAGCTTGTGAATCAGTGGGCCGTAATCCTGAAGCGTCCGCTAAAATTCTGGTTCAGTCGATCATTGCGATGGCTTTTGCTGAAGCAATTGTCTTCTTCGCGATTTTCCTTAGTTAATCAAGCTATTGACTATTTGCCGACGGTTTTCGGACCGTCGGCATTTTTGGTTCTTTTTTTTTCAATTTTGTTTTCTGATGAAAGCCACATTTATCACTCTGCTACTAGCGCTACTGATGCCATTCAGCTTGATTGCACTTGAAGAAACTCACACGGTTTCGCGCAATGACTTGGGTGAAGTAGATGCACTCGAAAGCCTCTCACCGCATGATATTTTAGATCATGCAAAGGCAGTCCTAGAACATGGCGAGGAAGTCGCCAATGTGGAAGCAAACAAGCTGGTAATGATTACCGAAAAGTTTGGTGTTTCACTACCGACACTTGTTGCTCAAATGGTCAACTTCTGTCTGGTCGCATTAGCACTTTACTACTTTGCAGTCAAACCGGTTACTAAAACGCTCGACGAACGTCAGCAGAAGATTTCAGACGGTCTTCAGTATGCCGAAGAAATGAAGGTACAGCTCGCTGAGGCCGAACGTGAACGCGCTGCAAAAGTAAAAGAAGCGGCAGAAGAAGCACACAGAATTTTGTCCGAAGCTCGGGAGCAGTCTAAGGAGCTGATCGAAAAAAAGACCCACGAAGCCGCCGCTCAGGCAGAGGCAATGATACGCAAGGGCAGCGAAGCGACCGAACGGGAGCGTCAGAAGATGCTTTCGGATGTAAGGCAAGAAGTTGCACGATTAGTTGTAATGACGTCTGCCAAAGTGCTCTCCCGTGATCTGTCTGATACGGAAAAACAAACCTTTGCAGATTCAGCGACCCAAGAACTGGCAGGCATCGAAAGCTAAATCTTCAGAACTCCCGTCTTTATGAAAAAAAATGTAAAAATCGTCCAGTTTGCCAAAAAGCTAGTCGAGCTTTCCAAAGAGGGTGGCGTCGTCACGGAAGCCGGTGTCTCCGAAGTACTTAAAGCTCTGAAGCAGGGCCAGCATCGGAATCATCTGGCAGTACTCAAACTGTTTCGAAATTACATCCGTCGTGAGATTACGTTGCAAACCGCCGTTGTTTCCACTCCTTCAAATTTAAACCAAGCGAATCTCGAAATGATCGAGACTCATTTCACCAAAAAATATAATCGTCCGATCAATGTAGTCCTACAGCAGGACGACTCGCTGATTGCCGGAGTCCGGGTCCGCGTAGGCGATGATGTTTACGACGCTTCAATCGCCGGAAATCTGCAACGCCTTGCAGAAAATGTTTACTAATCCAATCCAATTTTTAAAAAATTCAGTTTCACATGAGCTCTATAGTCGAACAAATTGAAAATGAAATCGCCAGTTTTCAGACTGGCGCCGTTAAGTCCAACACTGGCAAAATCGTTGCTATCGCAGATGGTGTCGCCAAGCTCAACGGCTTGTCCAACCTGATGTACAACGAGATGATTGATTTCGGTGACGGCGTCTTTGGTCTGGCACTCAATCTTGAAGAAGACGAGGTGGGCTGCGTTATCCTCGGCGATTACTCCAAGCTGAAAGAGGGAGATGAGGCGACAACCACCGGTAAACTGCTTTCCGTACCGGTTGGCAAAGGTTTACTAGGCCGCGTCGTAGATGCCATTGGCAATCCGATCGATGGCAAAGGTCCAGTCAAAACGGATGAAGTCTATCCTGTTGACCAGATTGCACCGGGCATTATCCCGCGCAAATCCGTCGACCAGCCACTTCAAACCGGCATCATGGCAGTTGATTCGATGATTCCAATCGGGCGTGGACAGCGCGAGCTCATCATTGGTGACCGCTCGACCGGCAAGACGACGATCGCAATTGATACCATCATAAATCAGGCGAAAATCAATAATCAGCACCGTAATGAAGACGGCTCTTTTGAAGAAGGCTTTCGCCCTGTCTATTCCATCTATGTAGCAGTCGGCCAAAAGAATTCCAACATTGCCCGCACGATCAACGTTCTCGAAAAGGCAGGTGCGATGGATTACACAATCATTGTTGCCGCCTCTGCTGGTGACAATCCTGCTAACCAGTACATCGCACCGTTTGCAGGTGCGTCCATGGGAGAGTATTTCATGCGCAATGGTATGGATGCGCTGATTGTCTACGATGACCTTTCCAAGCAAGCAGTCGCCTATCGTCAGATTTCTCTAATATTAAAACGTCCATCCGGGCGCGAAGCCTATCCGGGCGACGTTTTTTATCTGCACTCACGACTTCTTGAGCGCTCCGCTCGAGTAAATGAAGACAATGGCAACGGTTCGTTAACAGCCTTGCCGATCATTGAAACACAAGCCGGTGACGTTTCCGCCTATATTCCCACCAACGTGATTTCGATCACAGACGGTCAGATATTTCTCGAAACAGATCTTTTCAACCAAGGCATTCGCCCGGCAGTATCGGTCGGCTTGTCGGTGTCCCGTGTGGGCTCTGCGGCGCAGATCAAGGCGATCAAGAAAGTGGCAGGTAAAGTGAAACTCCAGCTTGCACAGTTTCGTGAACTGGCTGCGTTCGCTCAGTTTGGTTCTGACTTGGATGCAAAAACCAAGGCACAACTGGATCGCGGCGCTCGAGTCGTGGAGTTATTCAAGCAAACTGCCTTTAATCCGATTGCAGTTGAAGTGCAGTCATCTCTGATCTGGTCAGTCCAGAACGGCTACTTTGATGCGATTG
Source organism: uncultured Opitutia bacterium (assembly GCA_963922575.1). Taxonomy (GTDB): domain Bacteria; phylum Verrucomicrobiota; class Verrucomicrobiia; order Opitutales; family Coraliomargaritaceae; genus Lentimonas. The sequence goes on along the minus strand of CAWUII010000050.1, from coordinate 11,272 downwards.
AAGTGGCTAAAATTGTAGAGGCAACTTCCAGCCTCCGTGAATTCTTCGAAACACGTGGCGTAAAGCTGATGGATACAATTCGCTCGGAAAAAGCCATTAGTGACAAAGTAGAAACAGAGCTAAAATCGCTGCTCACCGAATGGCAGGCTATTTTTTCTGCATAGTTTAAAAATTTAATTAAGTGTAACTATGGCTAATCTCCGCGACATTCGCCGTCGTATCAAGTCGGTAAAAAATACCCGCCAGATCACGCGTGCGATGCAGCTTGTTTCTTCATCAAAGATGAAACGAGCTCAGGGTGCCGCTGTGTCTGGTCGACCGTATGCCTTGTTGCTCGCTGACTTGTTGGATACGGTTAGCGAAAAGCTGAATCTTGCAGATACAAAGATTCAGCATCCGTTTTTTGAAAAACGTAAAGTTAAAACCCGCGGAATTTTAGTTTTATCCACAGACAAAGGTCTTTGTGGTCCTCTGAATACAAATCTCTTCCGCAAAATTGCTGATGAAATCAAAAGTGATGCAAAATTTGTAACGGTTGGGCGCAAAGCAAAACAATTCATCTCAAGAACTAAACGTGATCTGTTTGCGGATTTTTCAATTTCTGACAAGGTAGAGTTTTCAGAGATTCGCCCACTACTGAAACTGCTTTTGGACTCGTTTAGAAGTGGCGAAATCGACACAGTCGAAGTGGCCTATCCAAGCTTTGTTAACGTTCTGGTGCAGGAGCCTATCGTTCATTCGCTTCTGCCAATCGTAGGGCTGCATGAAGTATTGGAACAGCTCAAGAAACGCGTCCCCGATCTTCCGTCTCTGGAGGCGCGGGGCGATTCACGTGAAATGATATTTGAGCCTTCCGTTGAATCCGTTCTGGATGCATTGCCTGACCTGTATGTAAAAGTAATTGTGCACCAGCTTTTGCTCGAGAGCCGTGCCGCTGAGCACTGTGCTCGCATGGTGGCAATGAAAGCAGCCACCGATAACGCATCCACAATTGTCGACGACCTCACACTTGATTACAACAAGGCACGTCAAGCTGCCATCACCCAAGAAATTCTAGAAATCGCAGCTGCATCTGCTGCAAACTAAATTTAAAAAACGAATTGTTCATCAGATATGAGTAAAAACGGTAAAATAGTTCAGGTCATCGGCGCTGTCGTCGATGCTTCGTTCCCATTGGATAGTGTCCCTAAGATTCTGGATGCTATCACCATCGCCTTCAAGGTGGGTGACGAGGAGAAACAGCTCACTTTGGAGGTACAACAGCATCTGGGCGACGGTCTCGTTCGCGCAGTTGCGATGTCCTCTACCGACGGTCTGGTTCGCGGAACCGAAGTAGTTGGTACGGGTGCGCCCATATCGGTACCTGTCGGAGATGCTGTGCTGGGCCGCATCTTTAATGTGACCGGCGATGCCGTTGATGAGCGAGGTCCGGTCGCGACCGATGAGAGACGTCCCATCCACCGTCAGCCACCCGAACTTATCGATCAGGCGACTGAAGCTGAAATCCTGGAGACCGGGATCAAAGTGATCGATCTGATTTGTCCCTTTACCAAGGGTGGTAAGGTTGGCGCCTTCGGTGGTGCGGGTGTTGGTAAGACGGTGGTGATCATGGAGTTGATTAACAACATCGCCAAAGCCCACGGTGGCTACTCAGTATTTGCCGGAGTCGGTGAACGTTCCCGTGAGGGTAACGACCTGTACCATGAAATGTCCGATGCCGGCGTAATCGATCAGAAAAACATAGAAAATTCCAAGGTTGCGCTCGTGTACGGTCAGATGAATGAACCGCCGGGCGCACGTATGCGTGTTGCACTCTCTGGACTGACGATGGCTGAGTACTTCCGCGATGAGAAAAATCAGGACGTGCTTCTGTTTGTCGACAACATCTTCCGCTTCTCACAAGCGGGCGCTGAGGTTTCAGCACTGCTGGGTCGCTCGCCGTCTGCAGTGGGATACCAGCCAACGCTCTCTCAGGAGATGGGTAATCTGCAGGAACGGATTACTTCGACAAAGAAGGGTTCGATTACATCGTTCCAGGCAGTTTATGTTCCTGCGGACGACCTAACGGATCCGGCACCTGCCAATACCTTTGCCCACCTCGATTCAACCATCGTGCTTGAACGTTCCATTGCCGAGTTGGGCATTTACCCTGCGGTCGACCCACTGTCTTCCATTTCCAACGCACTCGATCCGGCAATTGTTGGTGAAGAGCATTACAAATGCGCGCGTGGTGTTCAGTCGGTGCTTCAGCGATACAAAGACCTGCAGGACATTATCGCGATTCTGGGGCTGGACGAACTGTCACCGGAAGACAAGAAGACCGTTTACCGTGCGCGAAAGGTTCAGAAATTCCTGTCTCAGCCCTTCCATGTTGCGGAAGTATTTACCGGCACACCGGGCGAGTATGTTTCAATTGAAGATACGATCAAAGGCTTCCAGATGATCCTCGAAGGTGAATGTGACGAGCTCGCTGAGAACGACCTCTACATGAAGGGCAACATCGAAATGGCTTTCGATGCGAACAAAAAAGGCTAACTATGCTGACTCTGGAAATAATCACGCCGGACGACAAAGTCCTTAATACCAAGGCTGAGCAGGTTGTGCTGCCGACCGAGTTGGGCGAGATCGGTATCCTGACCGGGCACGTACCAATGGTCACCAAAATCGTCGCAGGCGAGCTCCGGTTGATCAACAAAGGTCAGACTGAATTCATTGCGGTTGATCACGGATTTGCCAAAGTTCTGGGCGACACGATTTCAGTCCTCACGGAAGCAGCTATTGATGTAAAAGCGATTGACTTCTCCGAAGTCGAAGCCGCACAGGCCAGAGCAGAAGAAGCATTGCGAATTGCTGAAATCGAAGGTTACGACGACGAGGAACTGGCAAGCATTGAAGCGAATATCCGCTACCTGCTCGCACAGAAACTAGCAAAAGGTCGGCGACGTTAAAGAGAACGTCGAACCTTGAATTATACTGATTCAAAAAAGGTTTAAAAATGTCCTAAAGGTAGCGCCGTTTCGACAAGCTCAAGCCCTAAGGCAGGTGCGTTCCCGATCCGCAACGACTACAACCTTGTTCATCAAACCGTTCTGGAATCGGCATTGAAACTTCTATTCAAAGTTCAATGTTCCCCTAGCTCTTATCCGGTGGTGTGACGAGTAGACGGGTCTGTAGTCCGACCGAGTAGTCAGAAAACTCATCCGATTCAGGAGTGCTGCGTAGGGCATGTTGGACGATACCCATTCTGGCGTCGAGATTATCGATCATCGAGACAAACACAGCCTCAGGCGTGGCAGCCATTGCGGCGGCACCCCAGGCTTTTTCGCCCTGGTGGCTGAGGATAATATGTTCGAGACGTTCGGTGAGATCTGCATTGAGCTTTGACTGAAGGGCTGCTTTGCGAACGATGCGAAAGCCGAGCACGACGTGACCCTGCAAGGTTCCGAGGCGACTAACTTTTGTAGTAAAATCACCTTCGTACTCTTCCAGTTTGCCAATATCGTGCAGGATGATTCCGGCAATCGCGAGATCGGGATCGACTTCCTTGTACAATGGCAGCAGCGCACGGCAGGCGCGCACCATATGTGTAGTGTGCTCCAGTAGCCCGTGTCGATAAGCGTGATGCATACGGATACCGGCAGCCTGAACACGGAAGTCGCCCTCGGTCTCATTCAGTACGCGCTGAACAGTTTCTTTGATCGCTTTGTGTTCGATGGCTTCAACCGCTTCCTGGATATGCGCCCACAGCTCATCTTCGGATTCCGGTGCTACTTCGACCAGCTGATCGAGCATGCCTTCGTCCTCAGCCTCGCTCATATCCACGACTTCAATCGCATTAATGCGCGGTGAGAAGCGTTCCTGATAATACTCTGTTTTTCCAGCAATGCGCACAATGCTACCCTCTTCGATGTCACTGAGCGCATTGAAAGCTTCCGAATCGCTAAAAATGTTGGCATTGAAACGACCTGCGCGATCACCGAATTCAAGGCTTAGGAACGGATTACCGTTCTTGGCCACCTTGGATGTCTTTTTAAGCAGTATAAGGATACAACGGAACGGTACCGCGAGATTGTTATCGATCCCTTTGACCTCCTGAACGGTTTTATAGTCAGACATATAAAAATCGATAACTAGTACCGTAAAAACTGTAAAGCAGTGAATCCGATAATCCGAAACAAATAAGTCGACGTCTCTAAGTCGTGTCGTGCGACGCTCTCAGAGCATAGCGGGGATTTCAGGTATGTGGTTCGGTAGATTCTTGAAAAGTGGACTACATACCCCACATGAAAGAGTATCCGAAACTAATGAAAAAGTCTTCTGCGTCACTGTTTAAGGCTGCTCCGACAGATAAATCCAACTGGGAATTATCATTGACCAAATAAGCCACCCCACAGTCAAATGAAGTCGGGGCATCCTTAGCGCTCAGTCCTGCCTGTCCGAAGATTTCAGCAAAAAAGCTCAATTGATCAGTCGCTGAGTAACCCAGTGCTAAAGTGTAAATACCTGAAGATAGAGTCGTCAGGCTACCGTCCTCTTTTTCCGAAGTGCCGACTCCAATGCCCAGATTGTAACTCAGCGAGAATGCATCCGTTAACGTGTGTGTGGATGCCAACAGAAAAGTCGGGTCGAACTTGTCGGAAGTAATATCACTGTCACCGATCGGCACAGTGGATTGCACAATCAGGGCCATTTCAGGCTGCTTGACTGTGTCACCCCCGGAGCAGATGGAGTATTTAAATCCTAGCAATCCGTCCTTTGACCCAGAGACAGGCTCCGAATCTAAATGTCCGCCCCATCCCAGTCGCAACTCCCAATCTTCGATCACGCCAAAGCGAACTACCGTGCCTCCGTATTCCGTACCATTTTCAGCATTGGCATCATCAAAGGTTTTAATGCCCGTTTCAATTTGCGCAAAGCCAGGCGCCATTACCGAACTGGATTCACCTGCACCCGGACGATCCGGCGCAATTGTCTCAGCAGAGAGTAGTGAGCTCATAACCACTAAAAGCGAGGACAAGATAGTTTGTTTTATTTTTGAATCCATATCTGAGCGAGTCAAATGGATGCAACTATTCAGTCAAAAGTAATTTACTAAAAATGAATACTCGTTTTTCCGTCGTCAGCACTAGAAGAGCCAAAAAGTATTTGCGCTCAAAAATGCCGTGCCGAAGAGGACGTCGGCAATCCAAGTTAATTTGATTCCAAGGTTTTTGACTAAATTATTTCTTTGTGGTTTTGTGTAATAAGTTAACCTTGTTAAGGGAAATGGCTTCGAAGAAAAAAATTTTAATTGTCGGCGGAGTTGCCGGGGGCGCTTCTGCCGCCGCCCGTCTACGCCGGTTGGATGAATTTGCTAACATTACTCTGATTGAGCGCGGCAGAGATGTTTCGTTTGCGAATTGCGGACTACCCTATCATATCGGTGGCGAAATAACAGATCGCTCGAAACTTGCCGTGCAAACGCCGGAATCCCTTGAACGACAGCTGGCTATAAAGGTAAAAACCAATACCGAAGCAACTGCGATTCATCGCAAAGACAAGTTGCTGGAAGTACGCGACAGTAGCGGCAAAACCGAACGGCTTGCCTACGACAAGCTGATTTTATCACCGGGAGCACAGCCACTTAAACCGGAACTGCCCGGCATTGATTTGCCTGGTATTTACACGCTTCGAAATCTGCAGGATATGGATCGGATCAAGGCAGCGGCGGAAAAAGCTCAGCAAATACTCGTTATCGGCGCTGGATTTATCGGTCTTGAGATGGCGGAACAGTTGATTCAAGTCGGTAAACAAGTTCGTCTGGTTGAACTGGCAGATCAGGTTTTGCCGCAGCTGGATCCTGAAATGACTAAGCCGGTGGAACAGGAATTGATACGCAAAGGTGTCGAACTTATTCTGTCGGATGGCATCAAAGGTTTTGCACCAAGGCAAAATGGCACCGGCATCCTGGCGGAATTGAACTCTGGAAAAGAACTGGAAGGCGATCTCGTGCTACTGTCGATCGGCGTACGACCGGAAAGTGGTCTGGCAAAATCCGCCGGCCTTGAATTGGGCGCCCGCGGTCACATCAAAACCAATGCCCATATGCAGACATCCGACCCCGACATCTATGCGGCCGGCGATGCCTGTGAAAACCTCGATCCGATACTGGACGGCCCGAGCGCAATACCACTCGGAGGACCGGCAAACCGCCAGGGACGCTGTGCCGCCGACCACATTATCCTGGGCGAACAGGCACAACCCTATCCCGGATCAATCGGCACTGCAATCGTCCGGGTATTCGACGTCGCTGCAGGGATCACCGGTCACAGTGAAAAGCGGCTCAAACAATTAGGGGTCGAATACAAAAAAACAGCTGTCAATGGTTTCAATCACGCCGGATACTTCCCGGGAGCTACCAACCTGACTGTCAAAATCCTCTGGGAACCGGCAACCGGGCGACTGCTCGGCGGACAGGTCAATGGACATGACGGTGTGGACAAACGCCTGGACATTCTTGCAACTGCGATAAAGGGCAAGCTAACCATTGAAGATCTGGCACAGCTTGAGCTTGCCTATGCACCGCCATTTGGAGCTGCGAGAGACCCAATCAATACCGCAGGCTTTTCTGCCATGAATATTCGCAACGGTCTCTACCAACCAGCCTTCGGCTTGTCCGGATCGGACGATACTCAGCTCCTGGATGTCCGTCCTGCGGAGGTGGCAAAACTCAAGCCGATACCCGATTCCATCAATATCCCCTACCCTGAACTACGCAGCCGCCTGGATGAACTCGAGAAATCCAAACCGTTAACAACCGTCTGTACGATGGGGAAGACCAGCTATTTTGCCTCTCGGATTCTAAAGCAATACGGCTACAACGCCCAAAGTCACGTCGGTGGCTGGACCGTTGCGGCGCCAATTCAAAGATCTGAAAACAACAATCCTTCAACGAAAAGTGCCGAAGAAGCATCAGTCGTTGCAGGCGACGACACAGTCGTAAAACTCGATGCTACCGGCCTCGCCTGTCCGGGCCCAATTATGCGTGTGCGGGAAGCTTCTTTGAACTTGTCCGACGGTGAAATTCTGGAAGTCAAAGCATCGGATGCCGGCTTCCTGACGGATTTTCCGGCCTTCTGCAATGCCACTGGCTACGAATGCCTGGGGGTGACTTCGGAGAAAGGTATTATCACCGGAAGTCTGCGCAAAAACAGGGATTCTGGAGCACAGCAAAGTCTGTCGCCTGCTACAGTCGATAGCAACGGCACAACGATTGTCGTCTTTTCCGGTGAACTCGACAAAGCCATGGCTGCCTTTGTCATTGCCAACGGCGCACTGGCCATGGGCGGTAAAGCGACCCTGTTTTTTACCTTCTGGGGACTGAATGTGTTACGCAAAAATCCATCACCGACTGTAAAGGGAAAGACTTTCATGGATAAGCTCTTCGGCTGGATGTTGCCGAAAGGACCCGGAAAACTTCCCTTGTCAAACATGCATATGGCTGGTATGGGTACGACCATGATGAAAGGTCGCATGGCGTCAAAAAACTTACCGAACCTTCCCGATCTTATGGAAAGTGCAATCAAAGGGGGCACTCGTCTGGTCGCCTGCACGATGTCAATGGAAGCCATGGGCATCCGCCGAGAGGAACTGATTGACGGTGTCGAACTGGGCGGTGTTGCCGAATTCTTGGGTGCTGCCTCAAAAACCGGCACCAATCTCTTTATTTAAATCACAAAAAGTAAAATCATAAAAAATACTATGAAACTAAAACTCAAACAACTCAGTTATCTGCTCTTGCTGGCTTTGTGCTTTAATTGTCTGAATGCATCAGAAGAAAACGAAAAGATCGAAAAGTTGCTTCTAAAGCAAATCGACGAAGAACGCATGGCCTACAAGCTTTACACTGAGCTGTTTAAAGCTCATCCGGACATCAAGATTTTCAAAAAAATTATCGCTGCAAAAAAACAGGATTTTTCAACGCTGGTCAACTACGCTGACGTTCACTATCCTGACCTGAAACCCGGTGCACTGATCGGATTGTTTAAGGTTAGAGAAACCGATAAGCTCTACGATAAGTGGCTCAAGAAAGGGAAAGCCTCCAGCGAAGATGCAGTCGACGTCGGTATTGAACTAGAGGGAATGAACATGGAAGAAATCACTGATTTCCTGAAATTAAAACCAGCGCCGGAACTTGCTCACATTCTCGAGAATTTAAAAGCAGATTCGAGAAAGCATCGTGCGCTATTCCGACGGAAAAAGACACGTGGTTGAGAACCTCGAACATTCAACTTCGAACGTCGAATGTTTGGAAATGGTGAAAGACTGGAAATTTGAAGGATAATGGTCTCGTTGCATTCGACGTTCAACGTTCAAGGTTCGACGTTCAAAGTCCTCAAAGCCGCATCGACTTCAGCCAGCCACTTTGCCCGTGTTGCTTCATCGGCCAGAGCCACTTCAAAGCCGTTTCTGGCAATCTGTGCCAGTTCCTGATGGGTAAAGTGTAACCCGGCGTTCAACGCCGCATACTCATCTTCGATCGTGTTTCCAAATGAGAACGGATCGTCCGTGCTGATCGTACAGCGCACACCGCGATCAAACAACTTACGGATCGGATGCGCCTTCAACTCCGAAACAACATTGAGCTTCACATTGCTGATCGGGCACATGTCAAAAGTCGTCCCGGTTTGCACCGCCAGATCAACCACACCCAGGTCTTCGATCGCACGCGTGCCATGCTGAATCCGCCGGACTCCCAGTATTTCAATCGCTTCACGCACATTTGCAGCTGGCCCGAATTCTCCGGCATGGGCTTTGGTTTCCAATCCTGCAGCACGCGCGCGGTGCCACAACTTCGGCGTCCACCCTTCCAGTGGCAAATATTCCACGCCATGCAGGTCAATGCCTGCCAGCCCATCCAAGGTCAAACAGTCCTCCAAAACAGGAGCCAACGTTTCGGTGTACGCATTGCGCGCCATTCCCATAAAAATTCTAACTTCCAGTCCATCCGGAACCGCAGACCGGATTGCTGATAATATTTCCGCCCCGGGAACATTTATAAATTCGATCATTCCGGAGTGAAATGAAGTTTCCACATAGCGCACATTGCTGGCCAGATGACCCTCAAAAACAATCTTTGCGGCCTCGTGATAGCGCTCGGCAGTCGTAAACCACTGCATCGCATGCTCAATCAGATGATGCTCAAAAGCTTCAAAACTGTCCCAGCGAAAATCCTGCGCCCAGCATTCCTGCGGCTGACTGAATTTCTCAGGGTCTAACTGCTGCAGCAATTCATACGGCAAAGCGCCCTCAATATGCAGATGCGTTTCCGTCTTCGGCAAACGGTGAATGAACGCTTCGGTTTCTTTTGATATCTGGGGATGCATGTTTCAAAAGAAGTTAGAAGCTAGAAGTTAGTTTCTTTTTCACGATTCACTAAGCAGATAGTCGGGATTGAGTTTTTTGAGTGTATCTTTCACAAACAGGCCATCTTTGCGGATCAGCTCACCATCAAACCAGATTTCACCGCCGCCATACTCAGGCCGTTGAATTTGTACCAGATCCCAGTGCACCTGCGAACGATTACCATTGTCCGCTTCCTCATACGCCTGACCTGGCGTGAAGTGAAACGAGCCGCCAATTTTTTCATCAAACAGGATGTCACGCATCGGCTCGAGAATGTGGGGGTTGAACCCAATTGCGAACTCGCCGATGTAGCGCGCGCCTTCGTCCGAATTGAGGATCTCGTTCAAGCGTTGAGTGTTATTACTCTCAGCTTCTACAATTTTGCCCTCTTTGAACTTCAGATGCACCTGATCAAAGGACACGCCTTGGTACACAGTTGGAGCGTTGTAAGTGATTTCACCCTCGACAGAATCCCTCACCGGACAAGAGAAGACTTCGCCGTCAGGGATGTTGTGCCGCCCACCACAAGACACTGCATCGATGTCCTTTATCGAAAAGCGCAGATCCGTCCCCGGCCCCTTGATGTACACCTGGTCCGTTTCCGCCATAAGTGTTTTCAGCGCCTGCATGCCCTCGGTCATGCGTGAGTAGTCCTGCGTGCACACGCGGAAGTAAAACTCCTCGAAACCCTCGGTACTCATCATGGCCTGTTGTGCCATTGCCGAAGTCGGCCAGCGCAGGATCACCCACTTGGTCTTGTTCACCCGATAGTCGAGCACGCCCTTCATCGCACGGGTAACCCGGGCAACTTTGTCTGGATCGACATCCGAAAGCTCAAAAATATTGTCCGATCCGCGAACCGCAATATAGGCATCCATCTTATGCATGCGCGCCAGCTCCCAAGCGGACTGAGTTTCAAATTGCTCGGCATCGACATGATTGACCAGTTCGCGATTGATCCGCCCGCGTTGCAAATTTACAAACGGCACCGCTCCACGTTCCCGAGCTGCCCGCACCAGAGCGATCACCATAGCTTCCGGGATATCGAACGCATCAATCAGGACCCGCTCGCCTTTTTGCAGGTTTGTGGAAAATCCAGTTAACCCTTCTGCTAGTTTCGTGTAATTTGGATTCATAGCAAAACAGCGCACTATTTCCGGGAAAAGGTCAAATCACCAAACAGGAAAAATCGCAGAAACTAATTGATTTTGGAAACCATGAGGTGGATCTGCCCCAAGATGGAGTAGCGATAGACACAAAGCAGCAACGAAAACCGGCACCATGAAACCATTTCTAATCTTCAAAGCCGATCCAATGGACTCACCACGCCAAAAGGCTTCTTCATAACTTAAAGTGTTGTAGGCAGAAAGCTACGCTTCCAGCCTACAACACTTTAAGTTCGAAAAGAAAAGATTGATGTCTTGGGCCTACATACTAACTTAAATTGCATGAATGCACGTTATATTACAGCAGAAGATGGAAGTAGAACCGATGTTGTCTTGCCGGTAGCTGACTATGAAGCACTGATGGAAGACATCCAGGATCTTGCGGTTATTGCTGAGCGCAGAGAAGAACCTACCTATTCACTTGAAGAAGTTAAAGAACGTCTGAAAGCTGATGGGCTCTTATAGTATTCGATTTCTACTATTCTTGAAACCATTGAAGCCTTAGAAGAAAATCCGAGACCAGCAGGTTGCAGAAAGTTAGTAGGTTCAGAGTCTGCTTATCGGATTAGGGTTGGCGACTATAGAGTGATTTACACCATAGAAGATACAATTCGTATCGTTGAAATAGATCGTATTCGGCATCGAAAGGATGTGTACCGATAAATTTGAATCGGGTAGTCGGGAGCATTAACTCTCCCGACCCCCACATCACCGGCCATACG
>CAWUII010000049.1:0-20465 GCA_963922575.1 uncultured Opitutia bacterium | reverse complement strand
CAGTCACTTCTAAAAAATTATGAAAATATACTTGTTTAGAGACACAGTTGCTACCTTTTTGATGTAAGATTTCGAATAAGACATGTGTACAGATAATTTGTAACCTATGTCCCGCTCGCACCCAGTCAATCAGCCAGGATGTAGTAAGGTTTTACGCTTCAGGAGGGTATCAAAAAGACGACTGTAAAAATCTATTATAAACATAACGACAACCCCCTGCGGCTCGTCATTTTGCCCCTTCAAGTGAGTGTCACGCAGCTAAAGAAAGTCCACGAACTGACGCACCCAGCAGAAAACAAAGGGAGCTTGAACAAATCAAAAAAAATGTCACGTTAACAATTATGAATCAGCCTGTTAAATACTGCATTTACAAAGAAGATGGGTTTTATGTTGCCCAATGTCTTAACGTTGAGGTGTCCAGTTTTGGAGAGACTGTTGAAGAAGCGATCTTCAATATAAAGGAGGCGCTTGAGTTGTATTTTGAAGACGCTGATCCATCCGCATACCGCAAGATTGACGAGGTCTTAATCGGGGAGAGTCTGGTCAGTGCCTAAGTTGTTTAGTTCGGAGGAGATCGTGAAGATACTTCTGGCTAATGGCTTTGAGTTTGTCTCGCAGCGAGGCAGCCACCCTCATACCGCAACGCCTCCGGTGATACGGTGATCGTTCCCGCAGGGCGCAAGCAGACGCCACGCGGCGCAATCTATTATCCGTCAATTGGGCCTGGATCGCAACTTGTTCAATTGATCTTCTTTAATCGCTTCTGCGTTGTCCGGTACAACACACAGACATCGGTAACAGATAAACGCGCCATTTTACCTAAAAATGATTAAATTAGCTCCAGAAAGCCTCTGCTAATTCGTCTGAGATTGGTCAAAAAGAACCTACAGACGATTAAAACAGAAGTTCATCCTCATGCTGCTTGAAAGCTGTAGAGGATCATGTCGTTAGGGGCCTTCGGGCCATGTCGTTATGATTGTAATTGCTGAATTTCGAGACTACTGCTTGAGCAGTTCTTTCAGAGTGTCTTGATCGAGTGCCCAGGTTTCCTGATCTTGACTGAGAAGGCGATCGGCCAGGGTACGTTTTTCTTCCTGTAATTCCAGGATGCGGGATTCAATGGTGCCTTCGGCAACCAGCTTGTAGATGAATGTCGGTTTCGTTTGTCCGATGCGGTGGATGCGGGCAGAGGCCTGTGCTTCAACTGCCGGATTCCACCAGGGGTCACAGTGTACCACGATGTCTGCTTCGGTCAGGGTGAGCCCGTAGCCGCCGGCTTTTAATGAGAGAAGGAAAAGAGCGTTGTCGCCCTGGCGAAATTTCCGTATTTCTTTGTCCCGGTCAACCGTGCTGCCGGTCAATAGGCTATGATTGAGTCCGCTGGCTTTGAGCGCCTGTGACAGTTTTTGAAGGTACTGGGCGAACGAGGAAAAGATAAGCGCTTTGTGACCTTGCCGGAGTCGTTCCGGTAACCACTCGAGCAGATGTTGTGTTTTTGTGGAATGCGTATCTACGCCGAATGCGTTTGAGTTATCGTCGTTAAAGGAATTGATCAAGGTAGGATCACAGCAACACTGGCGCAGGCGTAGGAGGCAGTTGAGTATGGTGACTGAGGATTGTGCGAAGCCGCGCCGCTGGATTTCATTGCGGATGGTTTTGTCCGTTGCGGCGAGGATGGTATTGTAGGCGTTGCGTTCTTCGGTGCGGAGTTCGAGCGGCACCAGAGTTTCCGTCTTTGGTGGTAGTTCGGTGAGTACCTCTTCCTTGGTGCGCCGCAGGATGAAGGGGGCTATCTCCTGCTTCAACTGGTTAATCGCGTTTTCGCTCAACGCATTCGAGGCCGAGGCTCTGGTAGCTTTTTTCCAGTCGGACATGCGACCGAGGTACCCGGGCACGATGAGTTGAAAGAGCGCAAACAGGTCGGCGAGTTTATTTTCAACGGGAGTTCCGGTCAGACAGAGGCGCCAGTCCGAATGTGTCTGCTCGATTGCCTGGTAGGCTTTGGTGCGGTTGTTTTTGATAAAGTGTGCTTCGTCCAGGACAATCCCGTCCCAGTCAGTTTCCCGGTAGAGGTCGATATCGCGGTGCAGAAGTGCGTAGGATGTGATAATGAGCGCATGATTCTTGAATACCTTGCTATCGGTTGCCCGCTCATTGCCGTGCTGGACATGGACTTTCAGGTCGGGGCTAAATTTCCTGGCTTCATCATGCCAGGTGCTGATCAGGCTGGACGGCGCGATAAGAAGCGTTGGTTTCGTCGTGGTTGCCCGGCGATTCAAAAGTGCCAGGGTCTGTACGGTTTTGCCCAGGCCCATTTCGTCGGCCAGAATGGCGCCGTAGCCGGAATTAATGACGCGCTCAAGCCAGACGACGCCGGTTGCCTGATAGGCGCGAAGCGTTGCTTTGAAGTTAGGGGCTGTTGGTGTGGTTGCTTCGGGCAAGGGTTGTCGACTCCAGGCAATGATGTATTCGACCAGCGCTTTGGGCACCACTTGTGCGCAGTGTTCGGTAGTCTCTTTATCGGATGTGGCGACTAATTTTGCAGCTAGGCGCAGCGGTATGTGATCCGGTTTTAAGGTTTCCTGAAACAGAATTTCAAACAACGCAGAAACGAGTGGAGCGACCTGATAACCCGGAATAGTTATTGATTGGGGCGTGTCTTTTTCAATCAGGGTAAACGTCTGCTTCTCGATCTGCTCAAGGAGTTGATCGAATGGCATATCGGGCAATGCCTTTAGATAATTCTTGAGGATTTGGGCAAGATCAATGGGTCTTTTTGTTTGCAGGTCTTTGACGGAAAGCCGGAACGTGGCGTCGGCATTCTGTTTGAGTTCAATGGGCGCTTCGGCAGTCAGGTCTTTCTCCAGCAGACGGACAGAATCGACGAGCAGGATGTTGTTGGATCGGATGAGGCGGAGGAAATGGTTTTTCAGGTATTGATCGAAGGTCTGTTCCAACGTGTCGGGAAAGGTGAACTTGCGCGAGAAAAGGGCCAGCATGCCATAACCAGAGGCAGATGTTTCCGGCCGGATACCAACTGTAGCGAGTTTTTCAACGATGTCGTTCTCAAAGGCCCGGTCGCGTTGAATGGTTGTCACCGTGCTGCCTTCGTGTACGACCGTCTTTTCCTGTTCCGCATCCCAGTCGAAGGTTTTTTTGCCATAAGTGAACGTAAGCTCAAGACAAACCGTCTGCGGAAGCGGCAGGAACTTCGCCGGATCGGCGGAGTCTTCTGAAGCGAGAACTCGCTCCTTTAGGGTCAGTGTCGTCTGCGGTTGTCCTTTGAATCTGTCCATATGCAGTTCTGGCGGCAGCGGCAGAGAGGCGTCCGAATTACGTTGCTTCAGTTTTGAGAACCATTTGTGGGCGGCTTTCAGATTCATGCTGCAAGCGCGTATCCAGTCGGTAACTGCGGTTCCGGGCGCTGTAAAGGCAAGGCTACCGATCTGGTTCTTGTCCGCATCAAAGTAAGCCGGTGGCGTGGTTGCCAGGGGATGTGCAGCGCTATCGACGATCTTGACCCCGGGCTGAATCATCTCTTCCGGCTGATCCAGCCAGATCAGTTCGCCTGGAATAGCCTTGCCTATGGAAAGTGCGGGCTCCTTGCTGCGTGCCCAGAAGGCGTGTTTGGTCTGCAGAATCGTCTTCAGAAGCTCCCATGAATCCAGTCCGTAGATAACAACGGTTTCATCTCCTTGCCTGGAGCGCATGGCCAGGCCCATAATGACCTTACGGTCAAGAGCGCTCAATTCCACCCGGGCCGATGGGCGTAATGCGTGATTAACGTCATCCAGCGGAACACTCCCGAATGCCTTGCGTTTCATCACATCCGTAATGAATGTCGTGCAGGTGACTTCATTCTCAGTATTGTGATCCAGCAGATAGACAAGACGTCTTGGCATAGCGCAAAGGTGTCCTTAGGATTAGAACAGGTTGGCTTGTGGATTGCTGCTCTTGGGTTCAAGCCCGATTACATGCCAGCCCTTTTCGGTCAAAACGCGACCTTGGGCGGTGCGTTGCAGGTAGCCTTCCTGGATCAGGAAGGGCTCGTGGACTTCCTCAAGGGTGTGAGATTCTTCGCCAACCGCAATCGCAACCGTGCCCAGACCAACAGGGCCGCCACGATAGTTTTCGGCGATGATGCGCATGATTTGCTTGTCCATCTCGTCGAGTCCGCTCTGGTCGATCTCCAGCAGTTCAAGTGCTGCCGCTGCCATCTTCTTAGTGATCACACCATCGCCGCGTTGCTGGGCGTAGTCGCGGCAGAAGTTGACCAGATTGTTGGCAATGCGTGGGGTACCTCGGGCACGTCGGGCGATTTCCGCAGCTCCACCGATTTCAGCTTTGACGTTCAGCAGATCACAAGTTCGTACAACAATGCCCTGAAGTGTTGCGTGGTCGTAATAGCTAAGTCTTGATTGCAGGGTAAACCGGCTGCGCAGGGGTGCTGTGAGCAAGCCCATTCGGGTCGTGGCTCCCAGCAGTGTGAAACGAGGCAGACTGAGGCGTACGTTGCGGGCGTTCGGGCCCTGGTCGATCATGATATCGATACGAAAGTCTTCCATGGCTGAGTACAGGTACTCTTCCACCGTTTTAGGGATTCGGTGAATTTCATCGATAAACAGGATATCGCCTTCGCCTAGGTTGGTCAGCATACCGGCAAGATCGCCGGGTTTGTCAATGACTGGGCCGGAAGTGATGCTTACCTGTTTGCCCATTTCGTGGCCCAGAATCAGGGAAAGCGTCGTCTTGCCCAGTCCGGGAGGGCCGCTGAGCAATATATGGTTGAGTGGTTCGCCACGATCGCGCGCAGCGCCGACCATGACCCGGAGACGTTCGATGGTTTTGGATTGTCCTGCGAAGTCACTGAATGAGAGCGGGCGCAGCATAGACTCTTCCGAGCTTATGGGTTCGGCAAGCGTCTGCTCGATATACCCTGTGCCAGTTGGTTGATTTTCAGGAGTTGAAGCCATTTTTTAGGATTTTGAACATTGAAGGTTGAATGGCAATTGCTGAACGTGGAAATTTCAAATTTCAGCGTATTCGGGTTAGATGTTCAGGATTTTATTAATGACGAAGACTGCCTGCCTAAGCCGTTCCTGTTGCGGACCACGAATTTCCATATGAGGTAGTTTCATTTTATTTAGCTGATCTTTAAACGTATTGTGCAGGACCGAGCGAGCCAATGCACTGTCGCGTTGGCCCTCATCTGCTTCCCAGGGGAAGTCGGGCATGCAGAACAAGTACAAGCTGTAATTGCGCGCCTGGAACTGATCATTAACTTGGCTGATTTCAGCGTCGAAGTAGTGTTTCGCGTAGATGATGGAAGAAAGCAGGTTGGTGTCGTGGATGATGAGCCGTTGCGCTGTTTTAAGTGCTGCATCTTCCGTCGCTAGTTGCCCGCGGGCAATTGGCTCAAGGTCTTCGGGCTGTAGTGCTCTGTCAAGTTGTCCGGCGTATTCGCGAACAAATTCGTGCGTCCAGGGCTCGGAGTAGTAATTGGCCAGAGCTTGGGCGAGAGTTGTTTTGCCGGTAGATTCGGCGCCTGTTATGACAACACGGTGGATCATTTAAGAGAAGTTAGAATTTAGGAGTTGGTACCTCACTACAAAAGTTTATGAACATTTGGGCCGGACTTTCATATTCGAAGTTCAATATTCAACGTTCGACGTTCGACTTTGGTTAATCATAGACTGCTGCCAGTCGTGCCAGCCTTTAAAGGCGAGCACAATAAAGGCGCCGAAAAGAATTACGCTGGGCCATAGTCTGTCGTTCAAAAACAGGGTAATATATACTAGATCGGAAATGACCCATAAAATCCAGTTTTCGAGGTATTTGCGGCTAAGCATCCATTGCGCTATCAGTGCGTTACTAACGGCAAAGGCATCCCAGAAAGGCAAGCGGGCGGCATTCGTTTGTGATAGTATCCAACCAATAGCGACTGTGGATGCAGCTGTGAACACTAAAACAAACGGCCAGAGCATGTGCGGTAATCTCGAAATTTTAAGGCGGTGGGTTTTACCCTCATCCTGTTTTGCAATTCCGGACCAACCATACCATCCGTAAGCAGCGATGACTACAAGTAGGGCATTCATTGCACCAAATGCGTAGTATCCCGAGCGGAGGCTGATGTAAATATAGGCACAGTAACAAAGTATGAACAGGGGCCAGGCGCTGAGCCGTTCTTTGATGCTGAGAAGTACACCGGTTATGCCTGCAACCATGGCGACCCAGTCAATTAGCTCTATTGCGGCAAACTGTGTAATCAGGGAGTCGAACATTTTATCTGAAGAGTAAGTGGCTCGATTTTGACCAGTCTGGTTTGTGGCGGTGCGAGACGCACCGCGCTACCTTTTGGAAACACATATTTGCTCAAACTTTTTTAGAGGTGGTATTAGTCCGCATCATATATGCGTACTTGTTCCCAGTAGGTTGAGTGGGTTTCGATGAACTCTTTATGAATGGAATCTATTTGATAGGCGTCGTGCGCTTCGATGTCTTTTAGGATAACAGTCAGGCAAAAGTCGTACGTGCTCAGTATGACTCCAGGGCGCGGTGGGGTGTCGGCCGGTGTGCCAACATAAACAGCTACTGCACTTTCGATCTGCTTTAGTTTTTCGAGGCCAACCCGAAATTCAGTAATCTGATCATCTCGGAGATCGTTACGAAGCCAAAAGAGCACTGTGTGAACAAGCATTTTTTATATGAGTTTGTGAGTTTACAAGAAGCGCTACAGATTTTCTGCGAGCATTTTTTGAAGTTCAGCGTGATTTTGAGCAACCGGCAATTCGGGGCGCTCTTTTGTCAGCCGTTCGGGTGGACAGAAGAGAATACCTTTATCTGCGCAGTCGATCATGGACAGATCATTATAGGAATCACCGGCAGCGATGGTCTTAAAGTTTAATGAGCGAAACGCTTCTACAGCCTTGCGCTTGTGGTCTTTAAGGCGAAGTTTGTAATCGTCGATACGTTGATCCGTGCCAACGACCAGTTCATGGCAGAATAGGGTGGGGTTTCCGAGCTTTTCCATCAGTGGGCCTGCGAACTGACTGAAAGTGTCGGACAGGATGACAAGGCGGGTTTTGGAAGTGACCCATGTAACGAATTCCTTTGCGCCTGGTAAGGGTTCCAATGTTCCGATAACTTCCTGGATGTCGGTAAGCTTGAATCCTTCCTTATCCAGAATATCCAGACGATACCGCATAAGAGTATCATAGTCGGGTTCGTCGCGCGTTGTGCGTTTTAGTGCGTCGAGCCCGGTTTTTTCTGCGAAAGCAACCCAGATTTCCGGAATCAGAACACCTTCAAGATCAAGACATACGATAGTCATACACCTGAACTGTAACAATTGTTTTCCAAGTCAATCCCAATCACCCTGAACCCGGTTGAATGTTTATAGCCTCAGATTTGTATCTCCGCTGTTTTGGTGTTGGGGACTTTAGTGCGGTTCAAGGATGTAAGTGTGCCAACCGGTGTGATATAGAATGTTCAAATTTTGGTTGTTTGAATCATGAGTGTTAGCAATAAATGAGGGATGAAAATACCCCCTACCCAACAACAAGCTCTTTTGATTCTTAACGGTTTGCCCCATGTGGGACCGGTTATGTTACGACGTTTGATGGACGTTTTTAATAATGATGCAGTTTCAGTTCTCGCGGCACAACAGACCCAACTGATGAAAGTAAAAGGTGTCGGCCAACAAGCCGCAGGCGTTTTGATGCACTGGTCGGATCATTTTGATCTTGCCCGTGAAGAGGCATTGATGGCGAAGCGTGGCACACAGTTTATAACTCAAAAAGATTCGGAATATCCGGAAATTTTGCGGGAGATTTATGATCCGCCAATCGGTCTGTACTGGCAAGGTGCCTACCGTGTAGATCGCCCTTGTATTGCGATTGTGGGCACGCGGCGGGCGACCTTATACGGGCGCAGTGTGGCTAAGAAGTTTGCCTCGGAATTGGCGCGTCTTGGTTTCTGTGTTGTAAGCGGTATGGCACGCGGTATTGATACTGCGGCTCACGAGGGTGCACTTGAAGCCGGAGCTAAGACGATTGCGGTGTTTGGCTGCGGGTTGGATATTATCTACCCACCGGAAAATCTGGATATTTACAAACAGATCATTGCCGAAGGCGCCGCGGTGAGCGAGTTCCCCTTTGGACGTCGGGCCGATCGTCAAACTTTTCCAATGCGTAATCGCGTTGTATCCGGAATGTGCCAGGGCATCATTGTTATCGAGAGCGATGCTGCCGGGGGAAGTATGATTACTGCTCGATTTGCCGGCGAGCAGGGTCGGGCACTGATGGCAGTTCCCGGTCGTATTGACCAGGCGAGTAGCAAGGGCTGTCACCAGTTGATTCGCGATGGCGCGGTTATGGTGACATCCGTTGACGATATTTTGGAAGAGCTGCGCTACATGCGTCTGGAGCAACCGGCGCAGACAGGAGAAGCAGGTCCTTTACTGGAATCACCCGAGCTTTCGGAGTCAGAGCAAGCGCTAATGGATTGTTTTGCCGGTGGCGAATATCTTTCACCGGATGTGCTGGCAGAGAAACTGGAGTGCCCCGTTTCTGAAGTGTCTGCAACCCTGATGGGACTGGAAATCAAGTGTCTTGTTGTCAAACGGGCTGATGGACTGTTTGAAGCGAGGTAGGTTTTGTAGAATGAGATAGAGACCTGCTTGACAATTCAGATACTTTTCCAATCAGTAGTTTAGTATTGTTAAAGAAAATTTCAGTTATTGGCCTGCTTGGCTTGTTTGCATGGAATGTCGCGCTGGCACAAGCGCCTCTCATTTTGCTCTGTTTGCATGAGAATCTGCAGTTGCATTTCAAGTCCGACGAAGCTTCTGGCCAACAGTGTAAAGATACCGGCGAAAATCATTCCTTAAATGCTTTAGATTGTTGTGAGATAGAGGAGGGGTGCAGTGATTTTGAAATAACGGGTGGGGCGTTAGCTCCTGCAATTATTGGTAACACGCAGGTATTTGAATTGCCTTCTTTTATCTGTTTGCAGTCCGAATGGCAATTACCCAAAGGAAATTGCTTTGCAGAAATCCCGAATTTTCAGTTTACGATTCGCGGTCCTCCGGATCTGCCCAATTGGCTTACGGATACATACGTCAGTAAGATAGTTATACGCATTTGATACCTTGGTATGTCTGTTGTTTCTGGTTTTTTGCGAAACCAGTCAGCCTGCAGCATTTTGCTGCTAAAACCAACCGTATCAGAATTTCAAATGCATAACTTTTTAAAATCCAGCTGTGTTTTCACATCGATTTTTATCTTACAATCGATTTTCGGCTCCTTGCTTGCAACTCCACTTAACTTGACGAAGGAACAAGCGGTTGCTCACGCTTTGCAGTATAATCCAGCACTCAAGGCGATGCGGACAACGTGCGATCAGGCACTGGGGCGGCTTCAACAAGTTGGAAAGTGGCAGAATCCCAGTCTGAATTTTAGCTATGCGACTGATCAGCATTTTAACAATGAAGGAGAATCCAATTACTCCGTTGGCGTTGAACAGAGTTTTCCTGTCACACGGCGATTAAGTATACAAAAACAGATTGCTCTGAGTGAGGTTGAACTGGTTCAACTGAAAATCGATAATCGTATACGTTCAACTGAATACGAGGTGGAAAGCTTGTTTGTTTCCACGGTTGCTCTTGAAGAGCAGATAAAGCTGCGTGACGAGCGTCTTGAACTGAGCCGCGAGTTTGTCGACCTTATGCAATCACGTGTGGCGACGGGTGAAGTTTCCTTACTGGAAGCGAATCAGGTGCAAATTGAACTCTATGCCATCGAAAAAGAGAAGCAGGCGCTTTCCAATGAGTTTCTTTCCAAGAAGTCCGAATTAAAGCAGCTGATCGGTGCGAACGTCGATGCTGAAATTGCCTTGAAACATCAACTGAAGCTGTCTGAGTCCTCGCCGCAACTGAGTGAATTGACCTCAGAATTACTTAAAGAGCATCCAGAATACAGAATTAAGAAGCTCCTCCATCAGGTCAGTGGAAAAGCAGTTTCTTTGGCAAAAGCGGAGCGATGGGCAGATATAGCCGTAAGCATCTTTTTCGCAGAAGAGCGTGGTGTCGACGAGCCAGTGGGACTCGAAACCGATCGTTTTTGGGGTATGGGTGTTTCGGTACCGTTGCCGTTGCTCGATCGGAAGCGAGGTTTGATCCAATCAAGCCGCGCTCGACAACAACAGATTCAACACGAACTGGAACAAGTTGAATTGAAGCTGCGTAGTGAAGCGTGTGCCCAAAAACTACGCGTAGAAAGTCTCTACTTTCAGGCCAGAGCCTATGGAGGCAACTTTTTTCAGATGATGTCAGAGACTCTGGCCGAAGCGGATAATGCTTACAGTTTGGGTCAAATCAGCCTGGCAGAGCTTTTTCGCCTGCAGGAACAAAGCCTTCGCCTACAGTCCGCACAACTTACTGCACTTCGTGACTTTGAGTTGGCGATGATCGATTGGAAGGCTGCGACTGCAAAAAATAACAATAACGAGTGAACTCTATCCGATGAAACAATTCGATCTTTTAATTAATAACTTTGTTTTGTACATGTTGCTCCCTGCAGCTATTGCAAACGCCAGCAACGTATACGAGCCAATCATTCTTGATAAAACAGGAGTTGCAAACCTCCGTATGAAAACGGTGGAAATCGAAGAACGCGCTTTTGAGACGACTCTCTTTGCAATCGGCCGTATCGAAGAGATTCCTTCGCGACACTCCGTCCTGTCCTCACGAGTTGCCGGGCGCGTTCTGAACCTGAATGCATTTGAGGGTGATATCGTTGCTGCAGGCGATGTAGTCGCAACAATTGAAACCCGTCAAATCGGCAACCCGCCTCCGCAAGTTCAATTAAGGGCACCCGAAGGCGGGCTGATAACCGATTCCCACATTCGCCCCGGGCAGCCAGTGCAGCCGGATACTGAATTGATGGATATTTCGGACCGTTCATATATGTGGGCTGTAGCAAAAATACCGGAAAACGGCGCGGCACAGATAAAAATTGGCAGTCAGGCTTACATCAAAGTGCCTGCAGTGGGCAGTCAGGTTTTGCAGGCGGAACTGGTTCGCTTTGGCGTCAATGCAGACCGCAGGGCCGGGGCAGTGGAAGGCATTTTCCTTATTGAAAATGCAGATTTTAAGCTCCTCCCCGGAATGCGTGCGGAGTTCTCGATTGTATTGAAGACACGTGAGAATGTCTTAACTGTACCAAGGGCCGCGGTTCAGGGAGATCCTGCAAACCGTGTTGTTTTCGTGAAAGACTTCGATTTGCCAAATGCCTTTATCCGTGTGCCGATTGTAATTGGCGAGCGTAACAATCGTTTTGTAGAAGTTATAAGCGGTTTATTCCCGGGTGATGAGGTCGTAACTCGAGGTTCCTATGCGCTGGGTTTCGTCGGTGCCGGACAAGGTGTTTCTTTGAAGCAAGCACTGGATGCAGCACACGGCCACGAGCACAATGACGATGGCTCGGAGATGACGGAAGTAGATCGAGCCAGAGCAAGGAAGGAAACGGCGAAACTTGCAAATCGTGATGCAGTTGAAGAGACGACGATATTGAGTCGTATGCTGCTGATATATGCGGGGGTGATTACATTGCTTCTATTTGTTGTAGTGCAGCGCCTGCGGAACTTGCGTAGTTCTTAGTGGGTGATCGTGAAGTGAGACTAAAATCATGTTAAATCAGTTTATACGCTTTTCCCTTTCACATCGGTTGTTCATTCTGATTTTGGTTGGTGTTATCTTGGTACTCGGCATCAAGAAATCAATTGAACTGCCCGTTGAAGTATTGCCGGATTTGACCAAGCCAACAGTAACTATTCTCACGGAGTCGCCCGGCCTTGCTCCCGAAGAGGTTGAAACGCTGGTAACGACTCCACTGGAAAATGCGCTCATGGGAGTGACAGGCGTCACACGTCTGCGTTCTGTAAATGATGTTGGGCTGTCTCTGGTCTTCGTTGAATTTGAATGGGGTACCGATATCTATCAGGCACGTCAATTTGTGCAGGAGCGATTGTGGGGTGTGAATGAGTCATTACCCGATGGAGTGAGCCCCTACATGACACCGGTGGCGTCGTTGATGGGGAATATTCTGCTGGTTGGACTATTCGATCCCACTGAGCAGATGAGTCCGCGCGATCTCAGATCACTTGCAGACTGGGTCGTAGCTCGCAAGTTGCAGTCTATTGCTGGAATTGCCGAGGTATTGCCGATGGGTGGTGGTGTCAAACAAGTGCAGGTACAGCCGGATCCTGAAAAAATGCTGGCTTTAGGTGTATCCTTTGAGCAAATCCGTGATGCTGCTGAGCAGGCGGTTCGAAATACCACTGGCGGTTTTTTGACGGAGTCGGCTCAGGAAGTAATGGTGCGCAACCTGGCGATGACAACCGATCCGGATGAGATCGGTAATACTGTGGTTAGTTACGAGAATGATCGACCGATTCGGTTGCACGACGTTGCATCCATTGTCTGGGACATTGAACCGATGCGCGGTGATGCCGGGATGGGGGCCAAACAGATTCACCCACAAGGGCAGGCGACAGGCTACCCAGGTGTAATTCTCAGCGTAACGAAGTCGCCCGGGTTTGATACAATCCAGCTAACCGAGAATGTCGAATCTGCACTGGTCGATCTACAGCAAATGCTTCCTGGGGAAGTGAAATTGATAACCCTGTACCGGCAGTCTGATTTTATTAATCTGTCGATAGGGAATCTTAAAGAAGCCTTACGCGATGGTGCCTTGATGGTGGCCATCGTGCTGTTTTTATTCTTACTGAATGTACGCATTACATTGATAACGCTGACAGCGATTCCGCTTTCACTGTTGATTACCATTCTGGTATTTGACCTGCTGAACTTAGGGGTGAATTCGATGACTCTCGGTGGACTGGCAGTGGCAATCGGAATCGTGGTCGATGACGCGATTGTGGATGTGGAAAATGTCTTTCGGCGTCTGCGCGAAAATACTCGTTCGGCAAACCCTCTGTCCCGCCTGGAAGTCATCGTAAAGGCCACTGCAGAAGTGCGTTCGTCGATCTTGTATGCCACTCTGTTGATTATTCTGGTATTCTTGCCCTTGCTTGCATTAAGCGGGTTGGAAGGACGTCTCTTTGCGCCAATTGCAATTGCGACAATTGTCAGCATGCTGGCTTCATTCGTGGTATCGCTCAGTGTTATACCCGTGCTGTGCTCGTATTTGCTCAAGACCAAAGTGGATAAAGTGCAGGGTGATGGATTTATGGTGCGGGCATTAAAACGGGTCTTTCACAAGACGTGGCTGAACTTTTCACTCTCTCAGCCTTTTATCGTCTTTCTGTTTGTGGGGGTTTTGTCATTGATTGCCTATCAAATGCTAACGCAAATGGGTGGTAATTTCCTTCCGCCATTTCGAGAGCCCACTGCACTGATTGCAACAACGACCGCGCCGGGGACATCATTAAAGCAGACGACTGAACTTTCGGATACAGCACTGGATCTGCTTCTGCAAATTCCAGAAGTTGAGACGGTCGGCTATCGTGTCGGACGTGCAGAGCGTGGTGATCATGTAGTGCCGGTTTCGACGGTTGAATTTGATGTTGAGTTCAACGAAGAATCGGATCGCAGTCGTGCTCAAGTACTCAGTGAGATTCGTGCCACAATGAAAACGATTCCCGGAACATTCAGTGCCATAAGCACGCCGATGGCAGATCGTATTGGGCATATGCTCAGTGGCGTTTCTGCAAAAGTTGCCATCAAAATTTATGGGACCGACTTGAGCGAATTACGACGCCTTGGTAAGCAGGTAACCGATATTGCACGGTCGATTCCGGGGCTGGAAGAGGCCCGTGCAGAGCAGCAGGCACTTATCCCGCAATTGCGTATAGAAGTCGATCGGCAGCGTGCCCTGGCTTATGGTGTGACTCCCGGCAAATTAAATGAGCAATTGGCATCTTTGATGGGGGGTGAGGTAGTCGCCGAGATTTACGAAGATCAGCGTGTGTACGATTTGGTCATCCGCTTGCCTCTGGAGTGGCGTGAATCACCGGAGCGTTTGTCTAATTTGTATGTAGATACGCTTAGCGGCCAGCGAGTACCCTTAAGTTACGTGGCAGAAATCCATCAGGCGAAGGGGCCTAACACGATATTGCGCGAGAATACTATGCGCCGGTTTGTCGTATCGATCAATCCGACGACAGACGATTTGAACGCAGTTGTAGAAACTCTGCAGAGCCAGATCGCGGAAAAGATGGTACTGCCGAAGGGTTACAGCATAGCATTTGAAGGGGAGTATCAGGCCCAGCAAGAAGCACGACGTACGATATTCATCATGTGTGCTGTCATCCTGCTATTGATGGTCTTCCTGCTGTACAGTTATTTCAAGACTTTCAGTTTTGTGTTGCTGGTACTGAGTATTATTCCTATCTCGCTGATAGGTGGTGTGTTTTATACCAGTCTCACATTAAACACCATAAGTATCGCCACACTTGTAGGCTTTATCGCAGTTGCCGGCATTGCCGCGCGGAACAATATCATGCTACTCTCACACTACCTGCACTTGATGCGACAGGAAGGTAAGGCATTCACAAGAGAGATGGTTGTACGCGGCACGCTGGAACGACTGGTGCCAATCCTGATGACAGCGATTTCTGCCGCACTGGCACTTATTCCACTGATATTGGCTGCGGATGAACCGGGAAAGGAAATTCTGCATCCCGTAGCGGTTGTTATTATCGGCGGACTGATAAGTTCAACACTGTTGGGCCTTGCCGTCACACCTGCTATATTTTACACCTTTTTTCGAAAGTCTGCTGAAAAATCAATACGCCTGAAATCAGCTGCTTCAGAATAATCAAACCCAAGTAATGAGACTCTATTATGAAAAACAAAAGCACGCTTAAACAATTCATGCTTGTCTGCTTAATTTTGACAGGCTGTACGAACTATTCGAATGCTGCGGCAGATAATGACAGTAATGCAGATGAAAATTCCCGCTTGGCAGACCTTGCCTTGCCTGCCAGGTTAGAAAGTCCCAATGGCGGTCGCCTGATTACAATTGTAGAGCCGCAGTTTGAATTCTTTTTAACTGCGGAGCGATTTGCGCAGATCACATTTATCGGGGAGAACGGTGAATTCATTCCTCTGAACCAACAAATGGTTTCCGCGATTGGAGGTGACCGTTCCGCGCCAACGAAAGTTGAATTCATAGAGCACGACGGGAAACTGATTTCAAAAGAACCACTTCCGGAGATCAAAAATATGCCAATTATATTACAAATAAAAGTGGCACCTGAAGCTGAAATCGTACGTGAAAAATTCTATCTCAACATGGATGGCTGTTCCTCTTGCAGCTTTAGAGAATACGCCTGTATCTGTGGTCACTAAAAAAGCCGCTTTCGGAACCAGAATGCTACGTTAACTAGAGCAATCATTACCGGGACTTCCACCAAGGGCCCAATCACTGCTGCAAAGGCTACGCCGCTTCCTATGCCAAACACTGCAACCGCAACAGCGATCGCTAATTCGAAATTGTTACTGGCCGCTGTGAAACTGAGTGTAACGCTTTGTTTATAATCAGCACCAACACATTTCCCCATCATGAAGCTCACGAAGAACATGATCGCAAAGTAAATAGTCAGTGGCACTGCGATGAGTAGCACATCGAATGGCAATTCGACTATTTTTTCTCCCTTAAAACTAAACATCAAAACGATCGTAAAGAGCAGTGCGATTAACGTAATCGGACTGATGCGTGGAATAAAGGTCTTTTCATACCAATCGCGTCCTTTCGTCCTAATTCCAATAAACCGCGTCAACATGCCTCCGAAAAAAGGTATCCCCAGATAGATGAAGACACTCTTTGCGACTTCTCCCATTGTTATTTGAACAAGACTTCCCTCCAGTCCAAACACGCCGGGAAGCCAGGTGATAAAAAACCAGGCATAGAGGCTAAAAAAGATGATCTGAAACAAGCTGTTGAATGCAACAAGAGCAGCCGCATATTCACTATCTCCTTCGGCCAGTTCATTCCAGACGATGACCATGGCAATACACCGAGCCAGACCAATCAAAATAACCCCGGTCATGTACTCCGGATGACCGCGCAGGAACAAAATCGCCAAGCCAAACATCAGCGCAGGTCCGATGATCCAATTCTGGATCAAAGATAAGCTAAGCACTCTGACATTGCGAAAGACGCGGGACATTTCCTCATAACGCACCTTTGCCAATGGCGGATACATCATGAGTATCAATCCAATGGCTATGGGTAGGTTGGTGGTGCCTGCTTGGAAACGATTTAAAAAACTCTCAGAGCCCTCCCAAAGTGAGCCAATGGCCACACCGATAGCCATCGCCAGAAAAATCCAGAGCGTTAAAAAACGGTCCAGGAAGCCGAGTCTCTTCTTAGGATGACTACAACTTTGATGAAGGTTCTCTGTGTGTTCCATAAGTTTACTTTCTGTGTTCATAGATTTAACAGCAAAACTCGTGAGAATTCGTTACTATTTCCGGGCAATTCAGGTTCTGGTTATCAATTCTAGAGAGGATTTGGGAAAGCTTCTTCAAATCTTTAGAAAAACACAGGTGCTCGTCTGCACAATCCTGCAGGCACTTCAGATTTTCAACAACCAGTGAATTCGGAGGTTCCGGTAAGCGATATATCATCCAATTGGCTTCGCGGGTAGACTCAACCATGCCCAGCGCTTTCATATATTTGAGCTGCTTCGATACTTTCACCTGGTCAGCGTCAAGTACCTCGATGAGGTGGCACACACACAAAGGGCCGTTCTTCAACAAGTTCAGAATGCGAAGGCGCTGCTTGTCACACAGACATTTGTAGACGTCTATAAAATCCATTCTTTGGATATTCAACCGGCAGAATATTCCGTCAATAGTATATTGCAATTAGCTTGGATTTTCATCATACAAATGCCGGTTTTGTGCAACTGATATCTAATTTGTCCAGGTGTAGCCGCCTCGCTCGCCTGACCTGAGCTTGTCGATGGTGTAGGGGCGTTATCTGTAATGCATAAAACGTATATAAGGGAGAGCTATTCGAGGAACCATTCTTCCACAGAAAATAGCGAGCAACCCAAAATTAATTTGTGAGCATCACCCACTTTCTTCTGAGACCAGCGCTTCACGATAGCCGGAAGCATAGGCTTCGAAGACAAGCTTGATTTCATCGCGAATGCGGCGAAAGGCATCCAGTTCGGATTCACCTTCGCGTTGTGCGTGCGGTGGATCTTCGAAGCCCCAGTGATAGCGGTTCACTTTTCCGGGAAAGGTTGGACAGGCCTGATCGGCATTGCCGCACACGGTGATTACGGTGTTGATGCCTTTATCCAGATAAAGGTCCAAATGATCGGATGTGTGACCCTCGGTGCTAATGCCTAGTTCTTCAATTACCTCAATTGCCAGCGGATGGACCGCGCCCTTTGGATCGGAGCCAGCACTATACACGTCAAAAAGATCACCGGCGGCACCGCGTAAAATGGCTTCGGCCATATGGCTGCGGCATGAATTGCCAGTGCAAAGAATAAGAACTTTAGGTTTCATAGATAGAGAAAGACTGATGGAAAAAGAAGCATACCTTTCAAGATTATTTTGAACTGTTGTTTTAACAGGGTGTAATTTTGATTTGTAGCAAACTATCGTACCGATCGGGTAATCAGGTGCCTGGGAACGCCAATCTCCGCATTGGCAATGTCAGGGTTAGCTCTCGGGGTGTTATAGGCAGTAAGCCCGACGATGCCATTGCCGCCCATCCGAAGCGATGCCAGACAAGGAATCTGGCGATCTCGGGTTAACTATATTACAAACCTTTTGCTACTTTTTGAAATTACACCTGTTTTAACGACATACCAACCAAGAGTCGCTACTTTTCTTTAACCTCGGTGAGTTGTTAGGGCTAGAATCTGCGAAATGGGGCTCGTTTCACCAGAAAAGTCACCCTTTTGGTATAAGTCTTACGGGATGTTTATAGCTAAGTATGTAATTATATGGACACATGATTCTTATCCAAAATGGTAGCGCAGGCGCGTCCCTGCGCCGCACGAACGTTTGAATGCTCAGGCTTACGCGACGCGGGTGCGCACCGGGGACGCTGCTGCGCTACCTGAATGCAATCTGTGCAAGTATTTACAGGCTTAGCTATAATTCAGTAAGGTAGAGAGACAGCTTGAATGGTTTTATGTCGTTGTCCGGATAATCAGTCGTTGCAGTGCCAGCGTAGGTAGTCTGCAAGGTATCGGACAGTTTCCGAGTAGAGACAATCTCCGCCCGAATACTCATGCGGTCATTTGGGGCAGTGCCCAATACGTAGACAGAGCCTTCTGGATGTTCGGTAAAGCGGCGAATCATTTCGTGATAGTCACGGTCGCGATAATCCGGATAGACCAGAATGCATTCCCTTCCAAAAATGTACCGCAAAGGAGCGGCGTAAATACACGCTTTGCCCTTTCCGTTGATCAGGATAAGCTCGTTTTCCGGCAGCTCCTGACTGACAGTGTAGAGGTATGCGTACAGTCCTTTGTAGTTTTCGCGAACTATAAGATTCCAGCTGATTTGCTGAAAACTAAAGAGAAGGGCAGCTGTGATCAATACGGTCAGACTTGTTTTGGTGATGGCTGAGTAGCGCCTGATTGGAATGGTTTGAATCAAAAACGGTATGCAAAAACACAGTGCGGGTATTACAAAAGGGAAAAGCCGTCGCATTGCGTAAGGTTGGTACGGTGTGCAATGTATGTCGTAACTGTAGTAGAGGAGGAATAGCGCGGCTATACCCATAAAGGCCAGTTGCACGGGACGGATGCGCTTGACGAATGCTGCTATCAGTCCTGCAGATGCCAAGGCTAGTCCCAAAGGAGTGAGGTACCAGCCGAGCCGGTAAAAAGTTTGTTCGCGTAAACTTTCAATGGCTGTGCCGGACTCATCCGCGAAGACCCTATGCGGTTCAGTGATTTGCGGGCGCACAAAATAAAAGTAGATCAGGATCAGACCCATCGCAATCGCCAGTCCGTATCGGAGTAGTTGCGAATTTGCCTGTATGATTGCCAATAGCTTAAGCCGTATTCTCTTAACAGTTAAAGCGACAGTCACAAGTGTAATAATACCAACGGCTCCCAGGAGGAAATACGTGGATAACAGTCCGGACAAGGTAAATTCAAAATACGGCTTCGAGTAATGCAAATAAAAGCCTGAGGCGAGGGCATAGGCTGCGATTGACAGGATTAGAAAGGTTACTCGAAAGCGAAGTCGTTCACCTTTGCAAATAAGCGCGTAGCCGAGCGGTATAACCAACAAGGGTAGCGCGTCTATCTTGACCAGAAAAGCGGCTCCAATCGACAGAGACGCCAGGGTTGCTGCGAGCAACGGGTGTTTTTCAGAGAACCCAAGCGCCCACAAGGCAACAAGCCAAAGGAGTAATAGCACGGGTTCTGCATAGAGATGATTGGCCGACCAGATGGTTAATGGGCAAAACAGGAATAGCAGCCACGTTGCCAAAGCACCCGTTCTTCCGATTAATTTTAGGCAGACAGCCGCAAGCATCAGCCCACAGATCAGGCAGATAATGATGTTGCTGTAAGCGACCAGACTATAGCCGCCCAGACTCCAGAATATCGCCAGCACCGTCGGATAGCCCGGCGGGAACTGAATGTATTGCGAGGAGCCTTTGTCATCAATCAGGTAAAATCCAGCCTGGGTTCCGGCATGGGTACTGTTGTCGGGTGATTCGGTTTTGAGCGAAGGACTGATTTCCTTGGTCAGGAAGCGTTTGTAGTCAACAGGCGCTTGACCGATCCAATCCGTTTGCATCGAATGATTCCCCGTCGTTTCTAGGTGAGATGCCGCTGCGAGATACATCCCCTGATCGTGATTTCCCAGCAGATTTTCGCTTGGGAAAACATTGTAGTTTAGGGTGAACAGATGGGCTGCAATCAGGATCGCTATCGAGAAAACGATCGCCACCTTTGTACTCAGACGGTTCTTGTCGTCAGAAGTGTCCTGATCCTTATGGAAAGACAGAAGATCCATAACAGTTGAGCAGGCAACCAGTAGAAAGAAGCAGCCGGCAGCTATGGCAAACGCACTGGCCCAATAGATATTAAACCATCCAATTGCACCTGACAGACAACATAGAAACAGGCTGCCTACGGTGAAAACACCGGCAATGAGTGTTAAGCGTTTAAGGGTGTGGGGCACGGGTAAAGTTTTGGGTAAAGATTTTGAAATCATTGAGTATTCAAAGCATTACAGAATGGAGCATTCAATGGCTTCTTCGAGTCAATAGTGATTTCACATTTGATTTTCTGCTCTAGCTAAATAAGCCAAAAAGTCATCTGGCCTACCGCGTGCTGGAGGGCAACGCTCTGTCGTTGCCGCAAAGGCTTGGGGACGGTCGATTTCAAGGCAATTGTGCCAAGTCCGACGAGCGGAAATGACGGAGAGGCTGTCTCAAAACTTGCTAATCAATAAA
>CAWUII010000048.1:0-20510 GCA_963922575.1 uncultured Opitutia bacterium | reverse complement strand
CACTTTAAGTGCACTCCTTCGCAGAACCCGGCTCGCGCCTTGCCAAGGACACTTCTGAATCTTTTGAGATATTCGGGTTAGCTAACTGTTGACGATACCCGAACTTCTCCAGCAACTGACGATTTACAGAGATCAACTCGGCCAGGATTGCCATCATTGCCAGGTTAAATGCGATACCCATCAAAAATACCGACAAGATCACCGATTGTACATGCCCGTCCCCGTCACCGCTCAGAAAGTAATAGAGAAACCTCAGACTCAGTGCCAGACCGGGCAGGAATAATAGAACGGCGATCCCTAGAAAAAACGAAAGCGGCTTATAGATGGCGTACGTCCGAACGATCGTTACTGCCGAATTGAAAACGTATGAAAAAATACTCTTTACCAGACGAGACGGCCGCTTTTCTCCATTCACCCTGACAGGGACTGAAACTGTAACGATACCCACCTGCCCTGCCTGAATAAGCGTTTCCAGTGTATAACTGTAACTGCTAAAAACGTTAAGCCGCATCGCCGCATCGCGAGTAATCGCCCTGAATCCGCTGGGCGCATCCATAACCGTCGTCTGGCTGGCAGCACGCACAACTCGACTCCCCAGAAGCTGCAGACACTTTTTCAACCAACTAAAATGCTCGATGGAAGCAATGGGCCGCGTACCGATAACAAAATCGGCAGCACCGGAGAGGATCGGTTCTAACAGCTTGGGTATATCGTCTCCACTGTATTGATTATCTGCATCTGTGTTAATGATTACATCCGCGCCTCTAGCAAGGCAGGCCTCCAGCCCGCTGATAAAAGCCCGGCCCAAACCCAGATGTTGTTGCAGACGAACGATGTGATCCACGCCACACGCTTCGGCGACTTCCACAGTTTTATCGTCACTTCCATCATCGATAACCAGATACTCAACAGAATTAAAACCTGAAATGGATTTCGGTAACGCAGCCAGTGTTTTTGCCAAATCGGCTTCTTCGTTGTAACAGGGTATTTGTATAATTAATCTCACTTGCCCAGATACATGAAGCGAAATCCGACTCGTCAGCAATCAAACTTTTTCATTTTCGAACCCGTATTTCCGACATTTATTATTGTAAAATTCATTCGCTTTTTTTGACGAATATCCGGGAGTGCAACAACATCTTTGGGATAGAAATTGGAACGAGTACGGACTTGAGAAGTTGACCATTTTTAAAATAGTCACTTGAAACTCCGGTTCAAGCACCTAGTAACACTTCTAAAACGCATCGCAAACATTAGACTTATGACACCCATCGAATCTGAAAGTACACATCTGGAAACCATCACCACGCAGATTTACAGCAACGCAGACGCGGCCTGTAAGACGGTTGTGGATGCAATCACACAGCTGATAAACGAGCGGAATGCAGCCAACAAACCCACCGTCCTCGGTCTTGCAACCGGATCGACGCCCGTGCGTCTGTATCGCGAGCTGATTCGTCGTCATCGTGAAGAAGGGCTCTCATTCGCCAATGTGATCACCTTCAATCTGGATGAATACTACGGCCTCACCGGTGACCATCCGGAGAGCTATCGCAAGTTCATGCAGGATCAACTGTTTGATCACGTTGACCTGAAACCTGAAAACACTCATGTGCCTGATGGCACCGTCGAGCGCGATGCAGTGTTCAAGTCCTGCAAAGCCTACGAAGACGCCATTGATGCAGCCGGCGGTATAGACATCCAAATTCTTGGGATCGGTCGCACCGGACATATTGGCTTCAACGAGCCCGGATCCGGTCCGGAAACGCGCACACGGCTCGTTACTCTTGACAGCCTCACCCTCAAGGATGCTGCGAGAGACTTTCTGGGTGAAGAAAACGTGCCACGCCACGCGATCACCATGGGCGTGGGAACGATCCTTGATGCCCGCAAGGTATTCCTGCTTGCATGGGGCGAAGGCAAGGCATCTATTATTGCCAAGACCGTAGAGGGCAAACAGACGGATGACATCCCGGCAACATTTCTTCAGCAACACGAGCAATGCATATTTTGCATTGATGAAGCTGCAGCCAGTCATCTGACCCGCCAGCGCTATCCCTGGCTCGTCGGACCGGTTGAGTGGACGGATGCCATGACCCGCAAAGCGATCCTCTGGTTGTCACAAACAACCGGAAAACCGATTCTGAAACTGGTGGACGACGATTACACTGAGCACGGAATGTCTGACCTTTTAATTGAGCAAGGCTCCGCATATGAGCTGAACATTCGCCTGTTTAACATCACTCAGCAGACAATAACTGGCTGGCCGGGCGGCAAACCAAACGCAGACGACAGCACACGGCCCGAACGCGCCAACCCAAGCCCAAAACGCTCGCTGATTCTGACTCCGGAACCTCTGGACGATGTTTACTGTCTGGGCGGCACTATTGAACGCCTCAAAAAGCAAGGCCATGAAGTGACGATTGTTTATCAGACATCAGGAAATCTCGCTGTTCCCGATAATGATGTACGCAATGCGCTCGAACTGATGATTGAACTGGGTGAAGGACAAATTTCTACTGACCTTAGTTATGCCAAGTCCGTTGAAAAGCAACTGGACCAAAAGGGCCTCTTCGGCAGTGACACTCCTGAAATCCGTCACCTAAAAGGATTGATTCGTCGCAGTGAAGCACGTGCCTCGGCCCGTGTACTTGGTATCAATACTTCAAGCGTGCACTTCATGAATTTACCGTTTTACGAAAACGGTCGCTATCGCCGTTTTATAACTACAGAAGCTGATGTCGAACAGATGTATTTGTTGCTGGAAAATATCAAGCCGCAGCAGATATTCACAACAGGTTACGGACATGATCCTCTATCTGTATCTGCCATTTGTTTTAGCGTCCTGCTCGACGCACTGAAAAAATGCGCTAATTCAGACTGGCTAAAAGACTGCACTATATGGCTCTACCGGGGGATTGAAAAAGAATGGGACGCGAATGAAATCGACATGGCAGTACCGCTCTCACCAGACGAATTGAAAAACAAACTCCAAAGCATTTACCAGCATCAAACACAACGCAAACAGAACCCGGAAACAGGTGCGACAAACATTTGGGACAGTGCACGGGAAATCAATTGCGGTACTGCAAAACTTTATGACAGATTTGGACTTGCAGAATATGAAGCAATTGAATGCTTTAAAAAATTCAAACCCAGTCTACAATGATCCTTGTTAAACCCAATTTCGTACCAAAACTCGACACCGATTTTGTTCCGGCAGCCCTGTGGAATCAAGCCTATCTGAAGCTGGCTGAATCAAACAGGGAAAGCTTACCGATACGCATTGCCATTAAACGTCCGGATGGAACAGCATGGACCTACGATACCAAGCTGTTGCCGGATACGGCAGACTATTCGGAGACCACCTGGCTCTACTGTGAGCGACTTGTCAAATTCCTGTTATGGGCCTGGGGCGGTTCCAAGGTTCAAATAGCGGGTGCACCTCATATAGTAGCCAAACTTAAGGAAACCTACTCAGCAAACGGTAAGCGTGCATTTGACTACGACTTTATTGGAAGAGCCTGTTTCCGTGAGACCTTTCAGATCGAAACTGCCGAGTTTGATGCGCTCAAAACAGTCTTCAATCAACCAAGCCAAAATTCAAATCCACTGACCGGCAACCGTATTGGTTTTGATCTGGGCGGCAGCGACCGTAAATTTGCTGCGATTATTGACGGCGAAGTTGTCTTTTCTGAAGAAATCAAATGGGCCCCCTACTTTGAAAGTGACCCGGAATATCATCGTGCAGGTATCGCCGATAGTATTCAGCGTGCAGCGGCTCATCTGCCAAAAGTCGATGCGATTGGCGGCAGTGCGGCCGGAATATACGTTAACAATGAACCACGGGTTGGCTCCCTCTTTCGCGGGATCAGCCAGGAAGATTTCGACAAGAAAATCCGACCCATTTTCAAAGATCTGCAAAAACAATGGAACGGCGTTCCATTTGAAGTTGCCAACGATGGCGACGTGACTGCGATTGCCGGCTCCATGGCCATCAACGACAGCGCAGTACTCGGCATCTCCATGGGCACCAGTCTTGCCGCCGGTTACATTGACGACCAGAACAATATTAAAGGCTGGCTTAACGAACTGGCGTTTGTACCGGTTGACTACCGGGCAGACAGCCCGGCAGACGAATGGAGCGGTGATGTTGGCTGCGGCGTACAATACTTTTCTCAGCAAGCGATCGGACGTTTGATTCAACCCTCAGGTCTCGAAATCGATAACGCACTTGGACTTCCCGAAAAGCTTGAAGCGGTTCAGGAAAAGATGACTCAGGGCGACGAACGAGCCGCCGACATCTACGAAACTATTGGAACGTATTTTGGATACACCATTGCGCACTTCGACCATTTTTACGACTTCCGCAATCTGCTCTTTCTAGGTCGTGTCAGCTCGGGCGAAGGTGGTGAAGTCATTTTGAAGAAAGCCCGGAGTGTTCTCGAAAAAGAATTTCCCAAGTTGTCTGATAAAGTAAAATTCCAAACCCCCGACGAAAAAACCAAACGCCATGGCCAGGCAATTGCTGCGGCGAGCCTACCCTGTCTCTAGTTCTACCCGATTAAATGGACTTCAGTAGCTCTATAAAATCATCCTTTGCGTCAATACTGGAGGGAAATGCTCCGTCATTTCCGTACGTCATAACCACTGCGGCAACGACAGAGCGTTGCCCTCCAAAACCGACAAACAATTGTTAAATCACTTTCAAGACTTGCACAAAGGCCTTTATTTGCCATCAAAGTCACATTAAATGAATTTTTCACAAGAAAACCACGATCTCTTCATACCTGACTCGGCTCCGGTCGACAAAGCGATCGCACGGACAACCCATCTGGGAATCGGTGCACATCAGGATGATCTCGAATTCATGGCGCTCCATGGTATCTTAAGCTGCTTTCAGCAAGAAGGTCGATGGTTCGGCGGCATTACCTGTACAGACGGAGCCGGCAGTTCACGCACCGGAGTATACGCCAATTTTACCGATGATGAAATGAAAGCGGTGCGTGTCGAAGAACAAAAAACCGCCGCTAAGATTGGTCATTTCAGCTTCATGGCCCAGCTAGGACATCCCAGCAGTCACGCAAAATCTTCGGACAACCGAAAATCACTGATCGCAGATATCAAGGGAACCATACAGGCTGCACAGCCTGAGATCATCTACACACACAATCCATTCGACAAACATGCGACCCACATCGGCGTGATGCTTGCAACACTCGCTGCCATTCGCGAATTACCTAAAGAAGAGCGCCCCAAAAAACTGTTCGGCTGCGAAGTCTGGCGCGCACTTGACTGGTTGCCGGATTCAGAGAAAACGGTTCATGACGTCAGCGCCCATCCCAACCTGGCTGCATCGCTGAATGGTGTCTTCGACTCACAGATCGCCGGTGGCAAACGCTACGACCTTGCCGTCGAAGGACGTCGCCTGGCCAATGCCACCTTTTTTGACTCTCACAGTGTCGATGCAGCCAACCGGGTACAATATGTGATCGACCTCAGTGAACTGATTTCCGAAGAGACTTCTCTTCAGGACTTTATGCAGAAAAAGCTAAATATGTTTAGCCAGGAAATCTTTAACCAGCTTAACGCACTTGCCTAGAAAAATACCCTTTCCTGAAAAATCCTGTTTTGAGCAATGATTCAACGTCTCCGGCATCAACAGGCTGGTCTGGCGCTTGGCCTGAGAATCTATATTGCCTGCTGCTAACGGGACCTTTGACTAAAATGGAAGTTGTCTGCAGATAATGCAGCATTACTTCACTGCTGCTAGTGTGAGCGCCGACGGGATTATACTGAGGCTTATGCCCAAAGGAAACCGGATTTGCAGTTGAAGCGGAGACCTGCTGATGGAGAACCGACGATCCCGCAGTTGAAGACGAAGGTTCTCGAGCTACGGTTGGTCGCTGATTCATGCGCGATGAAGCTTTCCCCGTCTGATACTGTCGTCTGCTTTGTCCGCAACACATAGAGTCCTCCTTTTCTATTTAATCTTCCAAACCTTGACTCGGCTCAGGTTGAATGACCAAGGGATCTGGTTCTTTGCTTCGATAAAGCACGCAGGCGCCTCCCGAAATCGCGAGCCAGACGACAACCAAATCTACCGGTTTATGAGCAACATAAAATGCCAGCGGCAAGGCAATCCATACGCTCAGGCAGTAAAAGCAATCCATTAGCTTCCCCAAAAAACCGTCCCCTACGGCACGCCTCAATCGCACAATACAATCCCCCGGGCCATCCTCGCTACTAAGCATGTAAGCCACACGCCAAGTAGCCAGAACAGCCACGACGAACTTAAACCATAGCTCGACCTGATTCATGCCTAAATCTGAGGATTGTTATTATCGTCCACTCCAATGTCATTGCAAATGCAGACCGCCCAGGGCAGTGACCACTTTTCGTGACAGGGAGCCGGAGAGGTACTCCGGGTAATGTCGCGAGTATAGAGTTGGACAGTGTATCCGCAACATTCACCGCGAGCCAGGGCAAATCCGGCAGGAGGCTTGAACGGTGCAATCAGACTCGAAGCACACACCTGATCGAAGATACGCAGATCAAGCTGAGTCAACAATCCATAGAACTTGGACGATATGGCCAGAGGCAAACATCCTGCAATTGTCGTCTCGCAACGTGTGCCAGGATCACCTACCCTTTGATTACCCCGCAATGGATTGGCTCCAAAGACAGGGGGAGTTAAACTCGGTGTGACCGGTACGTTATAAACAGGCCCACCCTGACGGGTAATTCTGATTGTATAATAACCGAAGTTATCGCTGGGATAACTTAAATCGGTATAGTCGATGTACTCGTCATAGGCGATTCCCAGTAGATTACTTGGCCAGGGGTCACTACAAATTGCTCCGTCTGGCACAAACTTATTTAAACTGAGATCTTCACATCCGGGCAAACCCTCAATACCCCCAAACTCAACATGAATAGGTTTATTGTCAAACCAGACATGTTGGGTGTCGTAATAATGATTGCCCAGTGTGTCCTCTACATCCAGCAAAAGCGTGTATTTGCCACTGCGACAGTGATGATTGGGACTTGGGCAAGGAGGCAGCAGGTTTGCGCTGTTAAAGCAAAAGTCTTTTAGCTTCCAGACTTTAATGGTCGAACCCAGAAAATCAACCTCTGTTTCAACGAAGCGGGTGGTCAGATTACGACCGATCACCTGATTCCAGGGCGCACGTTTTCCAGCCTCATCCGGCGGCGTGTAGCAGACGGGCCCATTTGGCGCGAGCAGAGAACCGGTGTAATCAGCGGGATTGAAGCCTGCTTCGCCAAATCCCGGCAAAAACCCAATTCCGTAGCGTAGGTCAAAGCACTTGATTTTACGATCATTGCACTCGCCGACATAGGCGCTGCCTCGAACTCGGACGCAACAGCCTACTGGAACGACTTTACCATCAGGATTACTGTCAACAATAGGTGAATCCGGATTGAATGGACCAAACCCAGGCCCCGTTTTGACCGGTTGTCCTGCAACGTAATCAATCCAAACCAGTCGCTTGAACAGGTTGAACTCAATGCAGCAACACTGCTGAGCAACACCGGTCTGAGACGAAAGGACGCACACACGGATTTGATAGGAACCCGCGGCAAGAACCGTCGTGTTGATCCAGCCCAGGACGCCATTGCTGACCTGGCTTGACCCTGTCGGCGTACCCCCCGGATAGACCACTCCGTCCTGGGTCCAGCCGCTTTCATTATCGCAAGGATTCCCTTCGACCTTGCGCCATTCAAGAGTGTATTCTTTAAAGAATGCGCCCGCGGCAGTACCCACCACCGTGACACTCAATCCCGGTCCTGCTTCAGGGTTGGGCTCTTCGTCAACACAACCGGTTGGTTTCAACAACTCACAATGCAAAGGCCGAAAACAGCGCCTCAGACAGCGGAAATAAAATTGCAAACAGCGAAAAACGTCGAGCAAGTTGCGTGCCCGGGCCAGACAGCAACCAAAACGGATCGCGCACAGACACCAACAGCGACAAAACCAGAAAAAAGGCTCCCTGTTCAGTTTATCATAAATTTCAGTTCCAAACAAAGCGGGGCCGATCTCAGCCGAAAACATCCGTTCAAATATTGCACCGATTGAAGCCTCGCTGTCGTAACAGTCGATTTGACCACTAAAAATTTCCTCGGAAATACCAGAGGAAAATTGCACGGAAGCCAACTGGTCTTTTAAGTAAGGATGGTATGCCTTGGCGAGCGCATCGACCAACACCTGAAAATCAGCTTTTTGTTCTGGAGTTGGCGGTTGAGCCACCGGGTTGCCAAGCACTTCACGGACACATCGCCAGTAAAGATAAAGATAGTATGAAAACGCTTTGAAATTGCGCTGACCGCGGCAGAGCAACCAGCCAAAAATCATGCAGCATCGCGTCTTGCGCCAACACCACTGCCACTGGTCTGCCGAGCCCAGTAATTCCCTGGCCTCGATCGGCAGGGATTGCAAAGCCACTTTGTCAGTGAAGAACGCTTCAAAAAGCTGGTTTGCCTGTTCAACCTCCT
The DNA here is from genome assembly GCA_963922575.1 of uncultured Opitutia bacterium. Classification (GTDB taxonomy): domain Bacteria; phylum Verrucomicrobiota; class Verrucomicrobiia; order Opitutales; family Coraliomargaritaceae; genus Lentimonas. The sequence continues at coordinate 11,996 of CAWUII010000048.1, read as the reverse complement.
CACCGCAATCCGGGAGGTCATTTTCCGCTTCCTTCGTCAATGCTTCCGGTGAGTTTGCCCGCTTGATATCCTGTTCAAGAATCGGCTTATAAGCGTCGAGCAGTTGCTTTAATACGTATTGAAATTCCTTTTGGGGAATGTCATCACCGGGCTCCATGGAGTCAGGAGGTTCGTCGTTAGTATTTTTATTTTTTTTGTTCATGGCTGGTATTTTGGTTAGTTATGAATAGTGAGTGCGGAATTTTTTCATTCAATAAACCTTACTGTGCTTTAATGGAGCCAACTTCGCGTAAAACCACGTTGTATCCTTCCAACTGCTTGGGAAAATCCACTGTGGCTGCTTCAGTAATACGCACAAGCCCCACAACAATTGCCGAACTTCCGTTGTCGTCCAAGCCAATGCCAACCGACACCACCCCGGTCATTTGCAAGAATTGCTGTTCGTGCCTTGTTTTTACATCATGAATGTCGTTGGCCATAGCTAGAGTACCTGCGGCGGCTAAGTAGAGGATTAATGATATGACAGCTTTCGATACCATCTACACAGAAAGGTTTAATGCAGAAAATACGTTTTGTATTCGACTAAAAATAGTGGTGGTATCGCCGCCAGCGAATAACAGCCCTACCAAGCGGCGATCCATATCTAAAACGGCAGAACCACTGTCACCACCTTGGCTCATGGGCCCGGCAAGCAGTTGATCGCTGAACTGGGCGATTCGCCCGGCACCGTACTGTACATTTACGGTTACATCTATCTGATCCACAACCCCCTTTGTATATCCGGTGGTACGGCCGCTTTTTTGAATTGCCATACCCAATTCCGCTTCTGCGCTACCGTTTAGCGTACCGATCCCGATTATCTCTTCGGATACGTCCGTAGGATTCAGCGGCCTCGCTATTGCCGCGTCGACCAAGTTGGCTTCTGCTTTGGGACGTACGATTCGATATCTGGTGCTGCTGCCGATTGCCGCACAGCCGGCGTTCAATAGTGCGCTGATACTGCTTGCTAATTTACAATCGCTGGGGATTTCCGGCGATACAAAACTAATAGGAACGAAGTCTTCTAGATTAGCGATGTGGTCGTCAGGGAAAGTACCCCCGTCGTGGGGGCCGGGTTGAAGAATTGCGTCGCCCGGTTGCGCATCGTTGCTGTTCGCGAGCACATGATTGTTGGAAAGAATGAACACTTCTGAGCCGCGTTTGACCAAACAACCCAGAGTTCCGGCGGTAATTTCGCGGTGCCCAATACTTGAACCACCCAGTGCCGGTCGGAGGCGTTCGGTAGGCGATTGAAACGCCCGAATGCGACCTGTTTCGATAACGTCAGTCGGAACGCCATCCACAGTCTGAGGCACAATATTGGCCGAACTTAGCTTTTTCTTGGGCAATTTCTCGGTAACCGAGCATATAATGGAAAGCGTCGAAGTTTTTTCTCCTGCGGTTACTTTGTAACCAACCCCGGTCGCTACAACATTGTGCTGCTCCAGTAGCCGCGATGCAGCAGACTTCAGAGCATTTCTAGTGGTAATATCTTCCGCCATTTCTACCTCCTTTTCTTAATAGCAATTTGATTTTTTGCTAGCTGGCAAAAGTAACAAGATATTAGGCTTTGGCCAACTAGAACGTTGTTAAAATAAAAATTAAAGCTTAACAATCATAACAATCGTTATCGAGTTTGATACCGAGGATGATTTCATTAATTTTGGCACTTTTGACCTTTTTCCCCTTGACCCCCAAACAGTCGATCAAGTCCTGTGCTTCGCTTTTACAGCATTTTTTCCGGCAAGTAGACGTGCTGTTGTGCGGAGCCTTGATGCTTGGATTCAGCCGATAAGTCATGCCACCAATCGAATTGTCATCAGCAAGCGCCTCAATGAGGATATCAACCGAGGGTTCTGCAGCCACTTGTTCCGGAGTGAAATCACTCCCTGCATGTAATCGCATGACCAATTCCCTTTGGGCTCCGGAAGCCAGTGCAAACTGATTGTTTGCCAAACCCTCAAAGGTAAGACGCCAGCCTTTTGCTTCGAGTAGCCTGGGTAATTGAATCCTCATATCGATCATCGCTCTGCGCGGATTCGGATTGCGCACCCAAAAACTAAAACCGCTGAGGCTCGCCATTAAACCTTCTGATCCGCCGCCACCGGCAACAGGATACACATTGCGCTGTGCCGTGTTATTATCATTAGGAACAAGACGCCAGAGTGGAATCGACTCGCCAGCGGTGAAGTTGTCGATGTTTGCAGGATCTCCATCGGCTGAAACTACCATCAATACACAATCGTGCCCGTAAGCATTTGTGTTGGGCGTCCATTCAAACGGACCGACGGTTTTTTCTTCGCTGTTGTTGGCGTTGAGTGTTCCAGCTGCAATTTGTGCTGTCGTGAATGATTCGAAATCCGCTGGCCATAATAATCCAGCGCCTGGTTTTGTATGATACCCCTTCACCACAACATTGTTCGCTTGTTGTGTTCCGCGATTTTTGATCTTTACGTACATGTAATTGGTGGATCCCAATTCCGGTTCCTCATGAGCGGACAACCCATCTGCGCTACGTCTGTTCCAGACGGAAGTCGTACCCCAATGAACCGCTTGATAATCGTATTCACCATCGCGCCCATCATTAATGTAGACATCTACATCGGGAGGATTTCCCCGCGTCGTTACAGATCCATCCCCGGGACCGCCATTTACAATAAGCGGACTCTGGTATTCGCCTTGCTTTTCAAATGCCCAGCGGATTACTTTTCCGTATGCTCCGCCAAAGACGCCTTCGGATGTCCAGTTGAGCGCATCCACGGTCATTAACTCGGCTGCAAATTCACGTGCATAGGCAGGATTTGATGCGGGGGTGAGGTTCTGGATTGCACGTAGAATCAGGTATATTGCCATACGGGACGCAAACTGCCGGCGTCCCAGATTTGCTGAGTCTCCACCAATAGCACGATAAATATTGAAGAGTGTCGTCGCCAAAATCTCCTCAGACTTATAACCACCATTATCTTGAGAGCCTCCCCAGGCCCAGCCGGCGGCGACATCACGGTCAAATCGACGATTCAGTGTCGGGTGCCAGGGTACATACGTAAAACGCAGGTCACCAGGCTTGCCAACGGGGGTGCCGTCAACGCCCTTGCAATTTGATTCCGGATCAAAATAAATGCCGGAAAGCCCATCTCCTGCACTGTGAGCAAATCCAAAATTTGCCGTGTTAACGGATTCGTAGAGAATGCCGTGGCCACAAACCTCGTGCCAGTGAACGCGGGGATCACAGGCCCTTCCCAGTTTATTGACCAAATCTGTTGTATCCATTAAACCGTAACCGACGTGGCCGATACCACCTAAACCATTACCCACACAGTGAGCGTTAATATTGTCAAAGCAGCGAATATCGACAGGAATCGGGAATGTGGTGTTGCTGAAATAAGTTGCTAGATCAAAACCTAAATCGGCAATTTCCCTGAAGATACGATCGACATGATAATAACCACTAGCGGAGGCAAAATTGTCTGTCCGGGTTTCGTAATCGAAATCAGTTCCTGTAGTTTCTTCTGGCGGTGTAATGTCCGGACCTTCAAATTGAGTGACCTCGGCATAAGTTCCTGAAAGCGACTGGTCTCCACCGGAAGGTGCATCCAGGTTTTGCAATACGATATCATCCTGATGAGGATCCAGAGTAGCGCTGGTACTGGCTGAATCCAGTGCAGTATTTCCGGTTTTTGAGATCGGGTCATTCTTGAAGACCATCGCATTAACGTTGCCACTGAGTGCACGCAAATAAAGCACTGAGTTGGTTTCAAGCTCAACGAGTGCACGCCACACCATACGCTCCACGCCTGTTTTCACCTCAAAGGTTACTTCAGCAACCAGATAGTAAGCGCCGTCTTTTATGCTTTTGTCAACGGACTCCAGCGCCAGAGAAGGTATATGGTGATGATGCGGTCCTTCTCCTATATCCGGCAAGTCTTCTTCTTTTTCAAAACGGTCCTCGGCATCGTATTTATAGATCCAGAAGCGACCACGGATAAATCGGATTTGCTCCTGTGATGCTCGGTCTTTTGCTTTACGCTTAGCAGTTCGATCTAAGTTGGCAATAGTATGAACGTAGGCGACTGCTTCTTCATTTTCTGATTCTTCTTCCCTGTTGTGGCGATGGCTTACATCGGCTCGATTGGCCGCAGCAAATAATTTAGTGTATCGGTCAATGACCTTTTGTGAGGGGAGTTTTGCTTTAACATTCTCATGACTGGTGTCCACTGAACGAATAACACGGCTAGGACCTTGCTTGACGGTTACTTTAAACCCCGCATTCCACACCGGTGTGTTCAAGTAGGTTTGCGCAAAACTCAAGGTGCTTGCATCAAAATGATTTTTCTCTTCAGAACTTTGGTATTCAACCTCCTTTTTTAATGGCAGCAGGTGATTTACCTTCTGATGTAAGTTATTGAGTTGAACTGCAGGAACATTGAAAGTCGCTGCCAAATTTTTAAAATAGCTGGTCGCAGTATCTTTGACCCCGATTTTATCAGATTCCCAGTATTCCTGAGAATGACGAATAGCTCGAACTCGATTCGAGTTGTCCGTAAGAACATGAGCTTTGAGACTTGTATTGTATTTTTCTTTCATGACTTTGCTCCTTAATTTTTGTAACGGTTTATTTCTCTGAACGGATTAAAGACTTTTTCGTAATGGCTTTTCCTTTACTTGTTCTCTCAACAGGCTTCCTTCGACGAGATTTTGGCTTTTGGACATTTACCTGTATTGAAATACCGCCCAGTATCTGGCCATCTTCAGCACGTTGCAGCAGATTGAATTCGATCTGTTCACCAGGCTTTGCATCTTTAGGAACTGTAAATTTCAGGACCATGCGTACGATCTGACCGGGGCGTAGAGCGATCCCAATCCCACTGGTTTTTACTGGGTCAAAGGCAATACTTGTTCCAAATACCTTGCTCTTTTCGAGTCGGGCCTTTGCCAGAGGCCGTTCTGCGCACACACTTATCTGTTTCTCTTTCTCTGGAACTTTTCCGAGTGAAAGCATTGATCCGGGCTCCAATTCGAGAATCACATCCTCTGTATTTGTTTCTATTCCGGTAAGTTGAATACGTGTGGATTCAAGAAAACGAAGCCCTGTGTTTTTTAATGGAGTCGATGCTTTTATCGACCTAACAAAATTCTGCCCCGCAGCCACTAATTTTGCCAATGCGCGAGGCGTTTGGCCAACCAGGCTAACTGCAAAGGGAGTGGACTTAGGGTTACGGAGTAATTCTATACGATAATAACGCCCCTCCTTTATGTAACGATTACCGAGAACAACAGGAACCTCTCCAGATTCCCCTGGGGCAAGATCAACAATTGTCAGGTTTTTTTGAGCGAGATTATTATGCTCCCAAACGTGGGACCCGGAAGTGATCGAATCTCTAGCAGTATATACAGCAGTCAGCCAGCAAACATGTTCGCCCTCTTCCGGGACTTTATCTTTTGGCCATTTCGTATGGACAATTTTTGACTCCCCCGGATCAATGTTTACAGCGCCAATCAAGGAGATATAAGGCGAATAATCTGCTGGAAAAACAAACTGCGTCCCCGCCCATTCTTTTACCGTAAAGGTAACCAGTGAAATACGGTCAATCCCTACACCACGATTACGAATACGCGCATAAAACCAATTGTCCTGACCCGCCGCAGGGCTTTGATGCGTCAGCCCACCATCTTCCTGATTGCGAATCCATAAATCCGGAGAATTCCAGAAATGAGAACCCTGAAAGTGATCGTCGCCAGGGTCTGTCGGATGATCGCGAATCCAGACGTCCACATCCAGCGGCGGAAAGAGCGCAAGCAAATCATCGAGATCTTCAATGCATTCACCCGATTGAGCCGTACAAGGCGCACCATACGGACTATGGATCGCCCGCCAACCCAGATTTCGAGCGGCATCAATGTGGCTAAGATTTTCAGTGACAAACACAGTATCATTGTTGGCCGATGGAAAGCCTGCTTTGGCTAATGCCGCATTAAAAATAGCCTCATCCGGCTTATATATGGGTGGATCAAATTCAGATGAGATGGTAATGAGATCGAAGCGATAGTGTTCGAGACCATAATCATCCAGCTTCTGGCGCATCGAAGCTTCTGTCATGTCCACCGGCTGATCCGACAATATTCCAATACGATAACCTCTTAACCAGAGTTCTTCAACAGTTGCAACTGCGTCACCAAACGGTTGTTTGTTACCTGATGGCCCATAAACTAATGTGTTTCCAAGATCGAAATAGATAACTGGTACACTCATGGCTGTCCTCCTTTTTATTCTTTGATATTTATTTGAACGGATACACCTCCGACAATACGTCCACGTGCATTGCGTTGCATTAAATCGATAACTATCCTCTCTCCCGCTTTAGCATCTTTCGGCGCTGTAAGTTGAAGGTACATCGTTTGCCTTTCTGCTTTGCTGAGCGCTATCGGGAAAGCCACGTTGTAACCTGGCTCATATTGAATTAAATCGCGTTTACTGTGACGACACCTGATGAGGTTTGCTTGCAGCGGCATTCGATCTAACCGTTCCGCAACAGCTGGTTGAATGACGACTCTGGATCCTTTTGCTACTTGTAAAGTTGCGGCCCCGTCACGCAGGGAAATTTCAGAAGGCGCTTTAAACTCCAATCTTGTCTTCACGGAGGAAGATTCTGCACAGGATTTAAGTCGTTCAAAACTCTGGAAAAATTCTTTAACGACCGACGGATTTTCATGTGTGAGAGCAACTTGTAGATGTGGCCATTTTTTAGGGCGTGATAATTCCAGTGTGTGAAATTGGGTATCCCAGAAGTATTGACTGCCGATCCAAACAGGAAGAAGCATGGACTCATTGGCGACAAGATCGACAACCGTCATGTTGCGTTGGGCCAAATTATTGTGTTCCCAAACATGGGTGCCACCCGCAGGTATGTCATCCGAATTATAGACCACTGCCAGCAAACAGCCATGTGTCCCTGTGGATGGAATGTCTTCTTTGGGCCAGCGGGCCTTTACTATTTTTGACTCACCGGGCTCAAGATCAAAACCAACGGTTACAGCAGTCAGAGGGAACCAGTCTCCCGGATAGACAAACTGGGTTCCGGCCCAGGTTTTAATCTTAAAACCCACAACAACTGAACGCGCTGTTGCATTCCCACGATTACGGATCCGTGCATAGAACCAATTGTCCTGCCCCCATTCCGGGTTTTGATGGCTGCTGCCACCATCATCCATTCTTCGTACCCAGACATCCGGAGAATTCCAGAATGTTCCGCTATAAGGGACAGCACCCGTATCATCAAAAGCATCTCGCAAGTAAACATCGGGAGTCGCACCCGCAGACAAATTTCCAAAACCATATACGAAGCGGTCGAAATAACGCGCTAAATCCAATCTGCCTGAGCGGCGGATCAACTCTGCTTCAATCTCAGGTGTTGTATAACGCCGATCCAAACGATCAGTGTAAATGCCTGACATATAACTTAACAAGGTTGAGAGACCCAGTTCTGAAGCAAGTCCGGCAAAAAAATTTAATCCGCTGGAGTAAGAACTATTCGGTGTTTTGCGAACAAACGGATTATTTTGCCACAGAGTAACCGGGGCATCTGTCAGATCAAACGGCGTTTCAACCGGACCATTCGCATTGTAACTTGTCCAGCCTTCATCAAACCAACCATCGTCACCGCAAGCCGGGCTCATGCCCCTCGCCCACCAGCTATGATACACTTCATGTTTCAATGCTGACAAACTTGAGGTAGTCCCACCATCATACTCCATTGAATGAATTGATGTACTCGATAAATAAGCGGTGTAACGATTACCATGCATGTAGGCGCCTACATTTACATGATTGTCGTTAAGATAGGCGGCTAATGTACTCGCAGCCGTGACGAGGTTCAGACTCACATCATTTGACCGTTTCAAGAGTTCAAGCTGTATAACCACACCCCCTGTGAGCGTTACATTTGTTGTCAATTCCTCTACCCGATCAACAGCGCCAATAATAATGAGCGGACTGCAACTGACAAATGTGGCTGGAAAATCAATACTCCACTCGTTACTTCCTACTGCACTCACAGTCCCATTACTAATCAAAGTATGCGAATGGCTGCTGTTGATTATTTGAATGTTTAAATTAACTGGAAATAAATCAAATAGCAGATTTGAAGGCAGCCATGATTCAAGGTAACGGGCCGGATTTAAATCACTCAAAAAAATATTAAACCAGAGTCGTGTTGAATCTGATTCCCATGAAGGCGCTTGTCCGTTTGGTGACAAAGGAGTCGAAATCGAATAATTCAATGATAATGTATGACTGGAACCTGCGACGAGCGATCGTTCAATCACCCGTAAGTCTGCATCAGATCCGCCACCAAAATCATGGTGTCCTATCTCAGAAGCCGGAACTGCCACACCATCCAATAATGCGCTTGAGAGTGGTTGTCTCAGATCGAAGAAAGGATAGCCAGAATAAGGGCCTACTTCAAATTGCATTTCTGCACTACCTTGCGCTGTCTTGCTTGCGCCGTTAAAAATAACCGTTGCGTTGACTTGGGTGATATGGATGGGTACTGCCGCAAGTCCATCAACTACTTTAATCTCCGGTGCATGCCTAAATATATTTAAAATATTCATGGAATTTGAAGATTAAAAAGCTTGACCATCCTTAGTTCATCGTTATCCGGCGTCAATCTATTTCTCGAAATAGTGAAGCATGATAAAAATACTTATACCAGTTGCGCTCAGTTTTAGCTATTGTACTAAAGCATATCGTCACGAAAAAATTCGCCAATTTATTCAGGCAATCAGAAGTCTTGACGTTGAAGCTTACTTATTCAGGAATTCATTGACAGTTCCTCTGTAGAATGCAGAACAATTACCACGCTTCCAATCGGGTACAACACGTGATCGACCTCAGTGAACTGATCTCCGAAAAAACCTCCCTGCAGGACTTTATGCAGGCGAAGCTAAACCAATTTAATCAGGAAATCTTTAACCAGCTAAATAACTTAACCGAATAGACAACTAATTATGGATACCATCATCACAGATATCAAAGCTCGTGAAATTATCGACTCCCGCGGAAATCCGACGATCGAAGTCGATGTATTGCTTGAAGCCGGCATTTACGGCTTTGGCCGAGCAGCAGTACCCTCCGGCGCCAGCACCGGTCAGCATGAAGCCGTAGAACTACGCGATGGAGACAAATCCCGCTATCTTGGCAAAGGTGTCCAAAAGGCAGTCGAAAATATTCACGACCACATTCTGCCTGAGTTAGTGGGAATGGATGCCTGCGATCAGGTAGCAATCGATAAACTCATGCTCGAGTTGGACGGCACTCCCAACAAAAGCAAACTGGGCGCCAATGCAATTCTAGGAGTCTCGTTGGCCGTTATGCGTGCTGCAGCCTACACACTGAATCAGCCGATCTACAAGTACATCGGTGGTCCCAATGCAAAAGTACTGCCGGTGCCTATGATGAACGTCATCAACGGCGGCTCGCACTCGGATGCTCCGATCGCCTTCCAGGAGTTCATGATTCGCCCGATTGGTGCTGAGACTTTTAAAGAAGCGATTCGTATGGGCGCAGAGTGCTTCCACAGTCTAAAGAGCGTCCTCAAAAGCCGCGGACTCAGCACTGCGGTGGGTGATGAAGGTGGTTTTGCTCCCAAATTCGAAGGCACGGAAGATGCACTCGACACACTGATCAAGGCAGTTGAAAGCGCCGGTTATAAAGTCGGCAGCGACATCACATTTGCACTTGATTGCGCGGCATCTGAATTTTACAGCGACGGTGTTTACGACTACTCTAAGTTTGAAGGGAACAGCGGCGCTAAACGTTCTTCCGATGAACAAGCAGCCTACCTCGCTGAACTAACTGCGAAGTACCCGATTGATTCAATCGAAGACGGCTGTGATGAGAACGACTGGGATGGCTGGAAAACATTGACCGACAAGATCGGTGATAAGGTGCAACTCGTCGGCGACGATCTTTTCGTAACCAATGTCGACTTTCTGAAAAAAGGAATCGATCTGGGTGTCGCCAATTCTATTCTGATTAAAGTCAATCAGATCGGCACGCTCACAGAGACACTGGACGCGATCGAACTGGGCAAGAACAACGGCTATAATTCCGTCATCTCCCATCGCTCCGGTGAAACTGAAGATACCACGATCGCCGACATCGCTGTTGCTACCAATGCCGGCCAGATCAAAACCGGCTCCATGAGCCGCTCTGATCGTATCGCCAAATACAACCAGCTACTTCGCATCGAAGAAGAACTGGACGACTCCGCGATCTACGCAGGCACGCTTTAGAACTTCGAACTCTTTGAACGTTGAACATCGAACATTGAACTCTGAATGCGCGGCATTGAATGTTGCATGCAGAATATATAGATTGGTCGCAGGTTAGTCGGGTAGTCGCGATATTTACCTGGCAAAACCTGCGCCGAATTTGCACTGAAATGTTTTTTGTTTAACTAGAGTTGTATGACTTTAGAAGATAAACAAGCTACACTGGTCGAAGAGATCACCTTGATTCCGGATGCTTATGAGCGTTTGGGTTATATCGTGGAACGCGGAAAAAAAGCATCTGGTCTAACAGAAGACTTGCACATCGATAGTTTCAAAATCGAAGGCTGCATGTCACAACTCTGGGTGGTACCCGAATTTAAGGAGGGCCATTGCTTTTTCCACTCCGACTCGGACTCTGCAATTGTTAAAGGGATCGCAGAATTGCTTTGCACTTTTTACAGCGACGCCCGCCCGCAAGAGATTATTGAGAATAATGCTGAATTTCTTGGCGAAGTCGGCATTACCCAACACCTGTCGCCCAACCGCCGCAATGGCCTGAGCCGTATTGTTGAATCGATTCAACGCTTTGCCAAATCCTGCCTAAAGGAATCTTAGCCCGTAAAGCCTGCGAAAAATACAAGTATCTCAACAATACTGCATGTGACAACTCGTTACGGCTTCGTCTAACGTTCATCCTGCGAATCCTGTCTCTAATAAAGCATGACTCAGTTTCTTTTGACAGGATATACGTAATTTACAGAGTGGTATCAAATCTGAATCCAGATGAGCACACGACTCTACGACGCTCACGCACACTTGCCTGATCATGAATATGAGAATCATCAGCCACCCGATGCGGCGGCGATGAATTCATCGGATCAACGTTGCTCCATCATCAATGGCACTTCACCTGACGACTGGTCGGCGGTGCTTGAGTTCACACAAGGATATTCTCAGGCACTACCAGCGATCGGCCTGCATCCGCACTCCGTTCGTGAAGCGCCTGAGGACTGGAAGGAAACGTTCCTGAAACTCATGGATAACCATTCCGTGTGCGCCGTTGGTGAAATCGGTCTGGACCGTAGGGATCCGGACAAGGAAGTTATTAAAGCTCAGTTAGATGCTTTCCGTTGGCAACTGGAACAGGCTCAAGGACGTAATCTGCCGGTTTCCATTCACTGTGTAAAGGCCACCGGACTTTTGATGGAGACACTCCGATCCAACCAATTGCCAAAGCGCGGGATACACCTGCACGCCTACGCAGGGCCGGTGGAACTGATTTCTGAACTGGGCGAGCTGGGCGCTTACTTTTCTTTTTCAGCCAGACAACTGGCCTATGACAACGCGAAGGTTCGAGATCGGGTTCGTGCAGTGCCCACCGAAAGACTACTGATCGAAACGGACGAAGCGTTCACAGATGACAGCTCTTCGCTAATCAACTGCTACACTGTGGTTGCTGAAATCCTTGGCATCTCATTTGAAAAACTAGCCATCAGCACAGAGGAGAATTTCAAACGCTATTTTCTGGCCGGTTCATCTTTAAAGCTCCGTGTTCAGAGTGCCTCCGTGTGAGACAAGAAAGCAGTTTTTTAATATAGTGTACTTTTTGAATAGTATATTTCTACTCGATAAACACGGCGACAGAGCAACTGTGTCTCAAGCAAGCTCATAATTAAGTTTTTGTA
>CAWUII010000047.1:0-20640 GCA_963922575.1 uncultured Opitutia bacterium | reverse complement strand
AGAGCGCAGGCGCATGCGTATCCAGCCATCCAGTTCCTCATGCTGCCCTCGGTAGATCAAAAATACATAGCCTGTCCCTAGTAATCACTCCCCACTCCCGGTTTCTAAGCATTCAATCCCCCTAAAAAATCTCCTCTTATTCTCTGATTTCTAAAGGCTCGTTATCTATTTAGCGTCATTTACTATTTTTGCAGCTGCTAACTTCTCCGCCTTTGTACTTAAACGTCCCATATCTATTACTTGTTGAAATGCAGTCAGAACTGCCTTACAGCTATCTAATTGTGCCTGCCTCTCATCTCTGGTAAAGTCTTTCTCCGATAAAATTTTTCCTTCTAAATATGTGATTATTTCCTGCCCACGCTCTTGCCTTAATGCCCTCGATTTTGTGTGTCTTCCATTTTCAATGTCTCCCACAATATTTCTTCGAAGCTCGGTTACCATTGTGCCCCCTTCATCCAATAACTTCCTCTTAAAGATTTTGTGCCTGAATTTCCCCTGTTCCTGCTCATTAGCTCTGAACGCTTCAGGGGAAGGACCATCACTATGCTCTTCGATGAAAGCATCGCCTGTCCACTCATTTTTGAGACTATAATCATTTACCGTGATACTCGCAATATCGATTCCCTGCATCTTCAGTATTTTCAGCACCGTTGCCATGTGATCAAGGGTTGGCCTGTAATGGCCACTCCTTGGATTGAAGGAGACGATTTTCCCATTTGTTATCGTCATCTCACCTCCGCAAAGTACAGATAGCCCGGAGAAATAGGACGAGTGATATACACCCTCTCCTTTATCGCCCCGCCCTGGAGTTTTATGCGGAGCAAGATATAGGTCTCCTCCTATGCTCATTACAAATCCGGATCCTCCCAACATATCTTTTCCTTCGGCTGAGCTTTTAGATGAATCCGCCTTAATTAACTTTTTTGGATTTTTTTTATCCCACCACTGATATTGAGACAACAAACCTCCGTTGACATGAACCCTGTATGTGTCGCGGCGATCATCGTCAAAATAATCTGCCATTTCGTCTTGATGATCTAATTCATACCCATGCTGTTCCATCCCCTTACCGTAATTTTCCTCTAGATACACAGGAAGTTTGTTTACCTCTCCTATTCCACTCAGAGCAGTGAGTGCTTTGGCCACCATCGCGTACAATTTCGTGACTTCTTTCTTTTTTGATTTATCAATGTACAATTCATATTCGCGTGACTTAGAAGTCTCTCCGGAAACTTTTAACCAGTAATCGGCAGCGAAATACAGATCAGCGAGGATCCTTTCATGATCTCCTTCTTCAGCTTGGTTGTAAGAAGCCAGTGAATCATGGATGGTTTTTAACAGCGTATCTTTGTCATTGCCTTTACTTACTTCCGGCATCTCCGGAGGTTCTGGAAAGCCCAGCGCCTCAAGGACGGCAAAATGCGTGGACTCACAGCGTTCTTTCAATTCTTCGAGCTTGCCAAGGCTGTCGCTATACCGCCTGGAGCCTAGTGTCTTGCTGCGTAGATTCTGGTCAAGCTGTTTGATCGCTACTATTAACTCTTTCAGATCATTGCCAAGTTCACTCATCGCGTCTTTCGCATCAAGCATGGCAAGACCATCGACCTCGATAAAGGTCTTGAAAATATCTTTGATCTTAAAACTCTTGTAGCGATTGACCAGTGCAATGACGTCCTTGTTTTTGACGGATTTCTCAATGATGATTTCCGTCTCATTGTTAATTTGCTCCTGTATAGATGCTGAAATACGTTCTTGTTCTTGAAGTTCCCCTACTTCAATTGCACCTGCGGCCTGATTATTATTAATACTTCCCATATTTTATATTCTTTATTTTGATTCTGCCTTAATGTCTTTTACAAATGTTACATAATGATAAAATTTTTATGTCTTAAGTTAAATAAACTATTTATGTCAATTTATTTTCTTATTTCCGCCACGACATTCAAGAAAAAGCCTGCCACTCAAAGATCAAGAGTCGACTGCATTTGATACATTCAATAAAGCCCAGTAGGTCCCTCTTAATTCGTGTTCATTCGCAGACCGAACTGCATTTATTTTTCCCATTTTGAACATTTATTGCTTTCACTAAAGCAATAACAAAGCATCTTCTGTGGTTTAATGATCGGATCATGAGGTAAGAGAAGAAGTGCTGGATGTGACTTATGTTCGAATTAGAGCGGGAAAAGAAAAATGATCCACGGCTGATTATAGTGGAACAGAACGGCCCTTATTGGATTTGATCAATAAGCCAGAGATAATCATTAATGGGACTTTTCAAGATACAGATGCCCCTACTAATTTCGTAAATGAGGATGAAGGTGTCATTGTAAAAGATACGATTCTTAGATTTCAGAACCGCCAAAAGGCTTATCCACACTTGTTAAATTAGTCCGCGAATGGAACAGGTCTTTAAACCTTTAAAGAGGAGTTAGTCTTTTTATGATCAGCTGTTTACAACCTAAAAGCACATCGCCAAATAGCGAAACCGATCCGGATTTGGAACGTATTTCTAGTCAGTGCCTAACTACTCAATTCTAGGTTCTAACTCCTTTGTATTCGCATCTCAGAATTTCAGCTCAACTCTTTCGAAAAACCCAAATCTACTGCCATTGCTTCTGCTGCTTGTTTTCCGGAAATAACAGCACCTTCGATTGAAGCAGACCGTTGATGATCGCCGCAAATCCAGATGTTACCGTGCTTCAGAAATCCTTCGGAACAACTGGAACAATTACTTTGCCCAGATCCCGGAAGTTGCTCCGGAAGTGCATGCACAATCCGATCGGTCCGCAAATGTTGCCAGTCCTCGACGGTCGTGCCAAACCAATCAACCAGCTCTTTTTGAACCGTTGCTTCAAGTGACGCTTCTGCGGACAAACCCAGAACAACCACCGATAGCAAAACCTTGCCGGACTTTGCATAGCCGGACGCTACGTCGGAGAGAACGCTGACAGAATTTACACGACCGGCTTCCGATCCGTTTAAACAGATAATCGCTTCATCAATAGGTGACGCTTCTGCGGCAAAGTAAAGAGTCGTGACGGAACGCCAGTTCGGCGCTGCAAACTTAAAATCCGGCAGAAGCGTTTGTACGACTGAGGCGTCTGTGGCGACTACAACCGCACTGCCAGACATCCGCTCACCACTCTCCAAAACGACTGCCTCGGGTTCAACCGCCGCGACTTTTGTATTCAGATGGATGGCATCGGGTTGTAACTGCGCAGCAAGCTGCCTGGGAATCGCGCCCATGCCCTGCGCTGGCAAGGTTGCCCTACCCAAGCTGAACATTTTAAATGTAAATTCAAACATGCGGCTGGAAGTACGCAGCTCTCGCTCAAGAAAAATCCCTCCGTAAAAGGTACGGAAAAACGCGTCGATCATACGATCGGAAAAACCACACGAGCCAAGATATGCTTCCGTCGACTGATCTTCTCTGGCAGCAATCGAATCCAGGGAACTCATTTGCAACTTCGTGCGTAAAAGACCCACCCGCAGCTTGTCAGTCAAACTACCCACCGGTGCAGTAATACTGGACCACAGACTTCCCGGATGACGAAACACATCCATCAGACGATGGAGCTTGCCCTGCCGAAACACAAGGGCCCCGGATTTGAACGGTTTCAAATCAAGCGCTTTCAGATCCAGCAGTGCACCGGTTTCAGGATAAGCATCCAGATACACCTGAAAGCCACGATCCAGTAAAAAGCCGTCAACTTCATCCGTCTGCACCCGACCGCCAACCTGCTTATCGGCTTCCAGAACACGGACAGGCACGCCTGCTTTTTGCAGATGCACCGCACAGGACAGTCCGGCCATACCAGCTCCGATGATCAGTACCGGCGGCCTGTTTGAATCGTCTTGTATAGCAATCATAAAATAGAGTCCCGAGGTATTCTGAAACGAGCAGAGCCTTTGACGGTTGTTAGATGATCTGAGTGTGTTTTCACCATGCTGTTCAAAGACAATTCTAATCAAATTGAACATTGCGGTCGCGTTGCCGCTTGAAGCGTTTGCGATGCTTCGTAACACGTCCACTTACACGAGCCCGCCAGCGACGAAAGCTGCCCGGCTTCAGTTCGCGACGCATTACTTTAATCACGTCCGATTCACTCAGACCGGTACATTCGCGGATCCGCTCAAAGGAACAGCGATCTCTCCATGCCATTCGAATAATGGCATCGGTTCCCGTGTTGCAGTTTTTCTTCGATTGTTTATCCATCCAGATTCATCTCCGTTTGATTGTTTGATTGCTGCTTCGAACGTTTGGGGCGATTCCGGCTGTCCGAACTTTTTCGACTGCCATGACGGTGCATAACTGTCTTTGCATGATGCCAATAATCGTCACATTTTCGCAATTCTGCAAATCGTGAACGTGCATATCGCACGGCTTCCTTGTGATCGACTATCGGCAGTGGATAGTCTTTTCCCATTTTGCACTTCGCTTCTATCTGCTTTAATTCAGCAATTTTCCAGGGTTCGTGTATCTGTTCATCCGAAACAAGTTGCAGTTCGGGAACCCATCGACGGATAAAAATACCCTCCGGATCGTGATCCTGTCCTTGTTTGATCGGATTGTAGATACGCAAGGTATTGATTCCGGTCAGTCCGCTTTGCATTTGGATCTGCGAAATATGAATACCGGGTTCGTAATCGATAAACTGGCAGGCGAGCCAGTCTTTGAAAGCATGCCAGTCGAGCCAAAGGTGGTAAGACGCGAAAGAAACCAGCATCGCACGCATCCGGAAGTTAATCCAGCCGTGTGCCTTCAGGGAACGCATGCAGGCATCTACAAAAGGATAACCGGTGAAGCCATTTTTCCATGCTTCCAGTCGCCTGCCTGCATCATCATTGTCACTGCGCAGACCATCACACGCCCGATTAAACGCATGAAATTCAATAGCTGGCTCACTTTCCAACTTTTGCATAAAGTGACAGTGCCAGTGGCAGCGCGAAAGAAAAGCGCGCGCTGCAATCTTAGGCAACTGTTCTCCAGCAGCCGCACGCACGGTTTGCACAATGGTGCGCATGGAAACACAGCCCCAGGCCAGATAAGCACTCAGTCGGGAACAACTCTCATAGGCAGTATTCGGACTACTCATCTCGCGATGATAGCGCTGCCCACGATTTTTGATAAAGCTCTCCAGTGTGGCAAGGCCTGTTTTTTCTCCGCCACGGACATCCACTTCGCGTGCAGACACTTCAAGTCCAAGGTCTGCAGATTCTGGAATGAAGGAAGGTTCCAATCCATCCGGACAGGACAAGTTTTGCGGTGCCGCTGACTGAGGCTCGTACATGCGCTTCTCCCACTGCCTTGACCAGCCGTCCCGATCCTGCAAACAGCGCACCACCCCATTTTGCGGTATTTCAAAAAAAGACACCCCGGCAGAAGCTGCCCACTTTGAAACTACCTGATCGCGCTTATACGTAATTGCATTTCCAGTCTCTTCGTGAGCCCAAATGGTCGAGAAACCAAGACGAGTATGCAGTGACTGAAGTACATCCACCGCATTTCCCTGGAGTATTTGCAGAGGAGTGCCGAGAGCCGATAAGGATTGTTGCAAATCGATCAGTGATTCTCGAATAAATTGCCAGTGGAGCGCACCAAAGTCCGGGGCGTGAATTACATCGGGTTCAATAATAAAAATGGGCAAAACTTTTCCCGAGCGCGCAGCATTGAGGAGCGGACGATGATCGTGAATCCGCAAGTCACGCTTAAACCAGACACAATGTATGGGCGTACTCATCAGCGATTAACCGTTTTTACTGCCACGGCAGTGCTTTGAGCAGTAAATGACTTCATTCCAGCAATCAGCCCACTTCTTCCGCCAGGAAAAAGGACGGTTGCAAACCGGACACTCTTTTTCAGGCAAATTCTCTTTTTTAACTATTTTACCTTCAACCCGCATCTTGAACCATCGCAGCAGGTTGAAGTTTCCTTTCAGAATATCTTTGGGAACGTCTAACTTCGAATGTTGAATATTCAACCCGATTTATGCAATCGAGTTAAAATTCATATCATATAAAGACAGCAGATCGAATGGCTCTACCCTATCCAATTAAATATAAAAAAACGACAGTGGTATTTGACAGCAAATCAGCCCCTTAATAGCTTCATGGTTCTTTTCCAAAAAAAGTTAATCACATAATAACCAATTGATATGATAACCGTAGGCGACCATTTCCCACAATTTAAACTGAAGGCGTGCAATGGCCTCACTCAAGACGATTTCATCGATTTAACGAACGAAGATTACAAAGATAAATGGAAAATATTTTTCTTTTATCCAAAGGATTTTACTTTCGTTTGCCCAACTGAAATCGTTGAGTTCAACAAGAATGTCGATGAGTTTGAAGACCGTGATGCGGTCATCCTGGGTGGCAGTGCTGACAATGAGTTCTGCCATATGGCATGGCGCAACAGCCACAAGGATTTGAAAAAACTCAAATTTCCACTGATAGCGGCACCAAAACTGGCACGTGAACTTGGTATTCTGGACACAGAAGAAAACGTCTGCCTGCGTGCAACTTTCATCGTCGATCCGCATGGAGTTGTCCAGTATGCAGCTTGCAACAATCTTTCTGTAGGCCGCAATGTGAAAGAAATCATTCGCGTACTTGATGCAGTTCAATCCGATGAACTTTGTCCCTGCAATTGGAATAAAGGTGAAGAAACCATAAAAGTTTAACTGATTCTAAAGTAGATCCATATGGAAAACATAACCGAACTTCTCTCGCAGTTACCTGAAGAAGCAAAAGATATTCGAATCAATCTGAAACGAGTATTGTCTGCCGAAGAGTCTCTGGACCTTGAGCAGACATGGGGCAGCGCTCTTACTGCTGCCTACTTCATCCGGAACGCGGAACTGACAGAAGCCATTCTGGCAGATGCCAAAGCAGCAGGTATCAGTGATGCCATCCTTGAGGACGCAAAGGCTGCCGCAATCCTCATGGGCCAGAACACGATTTACTACCGTTTTCGTCATTTGATGAATGATGAAAGCTACAATCAACGTCCGGCAAATCTCCGTATGATGCGTATGCAAAAGGTGACTTCGACCAAGCTACTTTTTGAATTATTTTCCATCGGCCCAGCAGCACTGAAAGGTTGCGAAATGTGCCTGAAAGCTCACGAAGAACAAGTCAAAAAAGGTGGTCTTGGTGAAGAACAGGTACACGATGTTGTTCGTATCTCTGCGGCCTTATTTGGCACAGCGGTTGCTTTAGACAGCGTGCTTTGATCTTAAAGATAATTCTGGAGGGAAATGCGTTAAGTTCATAACTTTAAAAAATACTGTTTACCCTGGAGGGCAACGCTCTGTCGTTGCCGCAGAGGTTGGGTAAGGCGTGGTTTCGAGTCAACTTTGTTAGCAACCGGGGGGCGGAAATGACGGAGCATTTCCCTCCAGCTTAACTGAACGAACTTAACGCGCTTCACACTAGAACAAACAGCATCTATTCTTTTCAGCCCGAATGTCCCTCGTGATATTCGGGCTGATTTGTAGTTAGGCAGATCCAAACTATTTGCTTGTACAAAAACTGACTCAATCACACGTTCAGTCATTGTTGTCTATCACAATAAACCACCAATAGTCCCGTTTAACTAACCAATACCTATGAAATCTAAATACCTTAACACTGTTGCCTTTGGCATCTTTTTCGCAGTTCTGACGTCCACCTTAAACGCAAGTTTTCAAGAGGCTTCGGAATACGTCGATACCGACGGTGAATTTGTTACTTATATTGATTTTGAAGGCGATGGCACAGCAGTCGGTTCCGCATTAAACGCCATCTACACCGAAATCATAACAAATACTCCTGAAGCAATCCCGATACCACTTGATTTCAACCAGCTCTTCACCCATCTGGGTTTTGGCTCCATTCGGTCAATGGCTTGGAGCTCAAGAGAAATAGAGCCCGGGCTGCATAAAAATACTACGGTATCTCTGATGAACGGCAAGCCCCAAGGACTCTTCGCTATTTACGGGAACGAAGCTCACACATTTAGCGCAGCTGTAAAAGCACCGGCCGATGCACGTGGCGCAATAACTGCAAATATCGATTTAACAGTACTTCGCGATACTGCAATCACATTGGCCAATCAGATCATGGGCCCAATGGGTGATGGCATTTTAAAGCAACAGTTAGCTCAGACTATTCCAGAGACAGACATTTCTGTTAACGACCTGATCGAAGCGCTTTCCGGGAACATCGATGCTTTCTGGTTTGAAAGTTATGAAAGCGGCTTAACGGATCCTATCTTTAAGTTTTGGGTCAGCTTCGAAAAAGCAGGGCCTTTACTCGATCGTTTACGGTTACTGGAGGAAGCTCTTCGAATCACATTTACGGAAGAAGAGACTGCATTAAAAGCTAAGCTGAAATTGCCAGAGGAGTCCTTTAATCTCTTTGTCGAAGCCCCTAAAGCAAGCAACGAGTTGATCATTTACACGAATGCAGACTGGTCCGCTAATAGTGAAGGCCCACGCCTCACGGAAAATCCCGAGTTCAAAGCACTGGTTGAGCCGCTGCCTGATCAGGGGCTTCTGTTTTACTATACTGGAGAGACTGATGTAGAGCCATTCCTTGAAGCACTTACATCGTTTCCGCAAGCTGTACGCTACAAAAATGCATGTCAGCTGGCAATCGATCTGTTTGTCGGCGGATTCCTAAAACCAAGTGCAGGGGCTATTTATTTAAAGGACAGCAATTTCGTTTCTGAACAATATGGAAGCTACTCAACCAAGCAGACAGTGATGACAATCCCGGCTATATCTATGATTGGTATCGGTGCTGGAATAGCAATACCTGCATTCGGACAGGTTCGCGCACATGCCAAAGAAAGTATCGTTGCAAACAATCTTCGGCAGATTGCTTCTGCGGCGCAACAGTATTTTCTGGAACATGGAGCGACTGAAATACATGTCGATCAACTAAAGGATTATCTTGCACTGCCTCTTGAATCGGTTGCCGGTGAGAGTTATGACTTAACGATCACCAGCAAGATGGACACATTAAGTGTAACCCTTGAAGACGGTACGGTTATTTCAGTAGACCTGTAGGTGACGAATTATCCAGGATGCTGGGAGCGCCGATGTACTCGTCGGCGCTCCCAGATTTGACAATATCAGGAGCGCAAGAGCAATGATGCGCTACACAACAACTTCTTACGCGGGTGCAGGTGATCCGTCACCGACTAGCCTTTCTTCGTCAGGGTCTTTATTTTTTGAGTCTTTTTTGACGGCTTTTTCAGTGTCGTCATCCGCTTCAGTGTCCGACTCGGTTTCCTGACGTTTCACGATGGGTGAACGTATCTCGCCGTGTTCGAGAATTTCCTTAACATGAACGCCATCCAGTGTCTCATGCTCCAGCAAAGCATTTGCAAGTATGTCGAGCGCTTCTCGGTTCTCTTTTAAAATCTGAAGTGAGCGAGTATATTGCTCCTGTACGATTTCATGGATTTTCTTATCAATCGCCTGAGCAGTTTCCTCACTGTAATTTTTTCTGCCGGAACCCATACTACCCATGTACGCGTGATGCTGACTCTCACCGTAAGCGATTGGTCCTAGCTCAGTCATCCCCCAGTCACAGACCATATGGCGGGCTGTTGAGGTCACCATACGGATGTCGCCGGACGCGCCACTGGTGATGTCGCCCAGAACAATCTCTTCTGCGGAGCGACCACCCATACCGCAGCAGATCTGATTGAGCAAGCGGCGCTTGGAGTGATTCAGAAAGTCTTTTTTGGGCATAAACATGGTCGAACCCAGACTTTGTCCGCGTGGAATAATCGTCACTTTATGCACCGGCAGATGACCATCATCAATCACGGCCTGTACCAACGCATGACCCGCTTCGTGGTAAGCAGTGATTTTACGATCTTCATCGTCCATCAACTTGCGCCGCTCACGACCGTAAGATATTTTGTCACGCGCTTCATCCAGATCATTCATCTCAATGGCTTTCTTGTCGTAACGTGCAGCGATCAAGGCACCTTCATTGAGTAGATTCGCGAGGTCAGCTCCCGAGAACCCAGGCGTGTTGCGTGCGACGAACTTAAGATTTACCTCTTTTGCGAGAGAGAACTTTTTGGCGTGTACTTGCAAAATATCATAACGCCCATTCAGGTCGGGCAGATCAATGGTCACTTGACGGTCGAAACGCCCGGGACGCAGCAATGCAGAATCCAGAACATCCGGACGGTTGGTCGCTGCGATGATGATAACACCTTCATGACCGTCGAAGCCGTCCATCTCAACAAGCAGAGAGTTCAGGGTCTGTTCGCGCTCATCGTTGCCACCACCAACACCGGCTCCACGTTGACGACCAACGGCGTCAATTTCGTCAATAAAGACAATGCAGGGTGCATTTTTACGTCCTTGTTCAAACATATCGCGCACACGCGCTGCACCGACACCGACAAACATTTCGACAAAGTCGGAACCGCTTATCGAGAAAAAGGGAACTTCGGCTTCGCCCGCAACTGCTTTTGCAAGTAGCGTTTTACCAGTCCCTGGAGGACCAACCATCAACACGCCCTTGGGAATACGCCCACCGATGCGTTGGAATTTTTTCGGATCTTTGAGGAAGTCGACAATCTCACTGACTTCTTCTTTCGCCTCATCACATCCGGCAACATCGTCAAACGTCAATGAATCTTTGTCTCGTGTGAGCATTTTCGCCTTGCTCTTACCAAAGCTCATCGCGCCACGACCGGCATTTTTCAGCTGACGGGCAAAAAGGAAATAGATGAGTCCGATAAAGAGCAGGAATGGCAGGAAACTAAACAAAATGTCCTGAAATGCAGTACTACGGCGCTCTTCATTAAATATTTTTCGCACACTATCAAAGTCTTCGTCGAGGAGACGACCTTCTGTTGTGAAAAGGATTTCTTTCGGCACTCCGGTTTCATTTGCACCGTCTGCCTTGTCCTCAGAACTTAGCATCTTGCCTTTGATGATGTAACCATGCTCACCCAGAGAAGGGTCCGGTTTCATAATACCTTGTTTTATCTGACCGGCTTCTATCGCTTGAAGCATCTGGCTAACCGTCAGTTTCTTGTGGTTTCCCATTGAACCTGCGTTGGAAAACCAAAGGACTGTCATCACTGAAATGACAGCCAAAAAAATCAGCAGCACCTTTGGATTAAATCGTTCAGGCGGGCGATTATTGGTCGGTTCTTTATGTGGTGGTATGTTTTGCTTTGAAGACATCAGGTGGCTAAAGTGATTTTCTTGATTTGTAAGTCAACTTAAGAGCTAGTTTCGTTTCGTCATTTATTTTCAAATCGTCAGCTGGGGGCAATCCGGGCACCCAGACAATGACGTCTGGGCTAATAGTGACAAGGGGCAATACATTTCGTTCCCTGACAGGAATCTTTCGGTCGATAAACCAACTTTTCAGCTTTTTGCTGCCCGGTGCTCCAAGCGGTCGAAAGGAATCACCCGGCCGACGGCTCCGCACTTGAAAATTTTGTGCTGCCTCGGATGTGATATAGGCCTCATGATTCACGTCGATCGTTCCATTCGAAAGCCGACTGCGAAGTCTTTCATCAACCGGCATCCATACGGTTTCCAACGCCGCACCTGTTGAAAGAACGACGGATTCACCTGCTTTTACTGAACATGGCTTCAGGGGAAGTGTGGTGAAATCAGCCGGTTCAATACGAATTGAAGCGGCATCCACTTCGATAAAACAAACACCTGCACTCAATCGAAATGTTTCTTTTTCGCTGGTAATGACATCAATCAACTGTTGAAAAGCCACTGCATTCAACGATGCGCTCAGTTGATGTTTGCTCAGCCAGGCATTTATCGCACGACGAGCAAGTGCTCTTGGAACGGCGCACAGTGCTTCGCGTTTTAAAACCTTACCATTAGCGAAAGCCTCCGGAATGAATTTCCTGGTGAGCTGGTCTAATGCAACTGCGTCTTCTTCCAGCAGCTCACGGGAACGCGCTGCGCCTTTTTTGATATCGTGCTCCAGAGCATCTTGCAGGGCGGGAATCACGGACTGCCGCAATGCATTGCGAGGGATTTTAATATCTTGATTCGAAACATCCTCACACCAGACAATTTCAAACATCTGCAAGGCTCCACGGATAGTGCCCGCTGTTAAATGCAAAAGTGGCCGAATATGTGTCGGATACGTATCGAAGTAATGTACCGGACGGGGAGCAGCTAATCCATCCACACCGCTGCCACGCGCCAGACGTTGCAGTTGCGTCTCAAGAACGTCGCTCTGCTGATGCCCAAAGGCAATACACTGACAGTTGTGTGCCTTGGCAGCAGTGCGTAAGAAATCGATACGTAAATCGCGCGCGCTTGTCTCAGTCATCGCAGATTTACCTTCTGGTCGTTCGTCCGTTACAAACGGACACTGCAGCTGCCGGGCCATCGCTTTGACAAATTCGGCATCCTTTTCGGAGTCCTTGCCGCGCCAACGATGATTGTAGTGTGCGACTGTCAGCTGGATCCCAAAAGTCGCTGCCTGAGCCCAAAGCATGCAGAGCATATACACTGAATCAGCGCCTCCGGAACAAGCCACGAGAACACGCTGACAGTCCTGGCTGCTTAGAAATCTCTCTACCTTGAAGTGCAATCGATCTTCGCGGACATTGCGACAGAGGCGCGTTGCCGATTCTGGCCAGTTAAACGCATCTATAGTGGCATCGGACATAGCGTTTCTTAAAGTTGCCAGTAAATGGTGGTGAGAGCCGGATTCGAACCAGCGAACTCATAAGAGAACAGATTTACAGTCTGCGTGCTTTAACCACTTGCATATCTCACCAAATTAAAACAGCTCAAAGTAGAGCACATTTTAAACCTGCCAAGCAATTTTTTTACTTTATCGTTACAAAAATTCTGTAACCACAAAGTAAACGAAACACACGGAATTCTCCTGTGGTCGGCGGTTGTCTGTGCACTCAGTTTATTCTGTGGTAAATTTTCCTACCCCTGCGCTTCTTTGAGCGTGGCCATATCGATCACAAAACGATAACGCACATCACTGCGTTTCATGCGTTCATAGGCTTCGCCAATATTACGGATGTCGAGCATTTCGATATCGCAGCTGATGTTCTTTTCGGCACAGAAGTTAAGCACTTCCTGTGTTTCGGCGATACCGCCGATCACTGAACCAAGAATTGAGCGTCGCCCCATGACAAGAGCACTTGCATCCACCGGATTGTTCAGAGGAGTTATCTGCCCTAGAAGCACATGAACGCCTTCGATCTGAAGGCAGCCAAGATATGGATTCAGGTCGTGCTCGACTGGCACTGTATCGAGGATGTAGTCCATGGAATGGGCCACCTGCTCCATCTGTTTAGGATCAGTACTGACGAGGCAGTGGTCGGCGCCGTTGCGCTTGCCTTCTTCAATTTTGTTTTCCGAACGGGTGAAGAGGGTCACTTCAGCGCCCATTGCCTTGGCTAACTTGATGCCCATGTGACCCAGACCGCCCATGCCAATAATACCAACTTTGTTGCCAGGCTTCACGTCGAGATATCGCAACGGCGAATACATTGTAATTCCTGCACAAAGGATTGGAGCGGCTGTTGCCGGGTCAAGGCTATCCGGCACAAGCACTACGTACGACTCACTGACTAAAATCTTTTCAGAATAACCGCCGTAAGTTGTCTTTTTGTCAAAGCGATCCGTGCCGTTATAAGTCCATACCGGCTCAACACAATACTGCTCGAGCCCTTTTTCACAGCTGGGACAGTCGCGACATGAATCCACCATACAGCCAACACCTACGATATCGCCGGACTTAAATTTGCTAACTTCCTTACCGATCTCAGTGACGCGACCGATGACCTCATGACCGGGCACAAGCGGATAACGGCTCGAGCCCCAATCGTTCTCGACCATATGAATGTCTGAGTGACAAACTCCGCAGTACAGAATTTCAATGGCCACATCGTCGGGACGCAGTTGGCGCGGCTCGTATTGCCATGGCTCAGGGGTCGAGCCTCTTTCTTTTGCCGCATAGGCGCGAATGACTTGAGAAGTTGCTGTATTTGTCATATTTGGAATTGGTTAAAAGCTATCTTGATAGGACAATTTTTATGTAATGTCCATTTTGAGTTATTGTCTAAGTTATTTTAAACATATACTAGTAGTTAAATAGATAAATGCATACACAGAATAATTACTCATGAGTTCAACCAGTCTTCAACAAACGCAAAATCAGACGCAGGCGCTTACATTGTCGCCACAGTTGCAAACTTCTCTGAAAGTTTTGCAGGCACCCGCTGTTGAACTGCGTACTGTAATTCTTGAAGAACTACAAGCCAATCCACTGTTGGAAGAATTCGCGACCAACAGCATCAGTATTGACGAGTACAAGGATGCTCAAACATCTGACAAAACATCAAAGGATGATGAAATAAACTTTGATAAGGACGATTTCAGCATTTTGGAAAATATGATCAAAGATCTTCGGGAACAGTACGATCCCGAAGATACCGGAGTGCAATACACAACAGAAGACGAAAAACGTCACGAATACTTCATGAATTCGCTGACCGGCAGCACTTCACTTCAACAGCACCTGATTGAACAAGCAGAACTCACCGAGAGTTCGGAACAGGAACACAAAGCCCTGCTCTATCTGATCGGCAGTCTGGACGATAATGGATTCTTGACTGATTCGGTAGCTGAAATGGCCACGACCCTCAACACGCCTACGCATGTAATCGATAAAGCAATCACTCTGCTAAAAAGTTTTGATCCTACCGGCGTTGGCTCAAAAAACCTGCAGGACTGCCTCACCACGCAACTTGAACTGGATGGAAAAGGCGACTCGATTGCCGCACGGATTGTCCGCGATCACTTTCAGCTACTCGCTCGAAAGCGCATTCCTGAGCTTGCCAATAAGTTGCACACCACCATCGAGAGGATACAAGAAGCCTTGCAGGGCATTGCCCGACTGGATCCGGCGCCGGCGCGGCGCTTCAAACCAGACACAAATACGGTGATCGAACCGGATGTGACAGTCTACAAGGACGAGTACGGGGAATGGCAAATTGAGCTAAACACTGAATACATACCACGCCTCAGGATAAGCAATACTTACAAGGAACTGCTCGCAAAGGGAACGCTCAGCAAGAAGGAACGCGAATTCATGATTGAACGCATGCGCTCAGGAAAGTTTCTCATTAATTCAATCGAGCAACGCCAGCATACCATTGAACGCATCACAGCAGAGATACTTCGATTGCAAATGGATTTCTTCGAATCCGGCGTCTCAAAATTACGTCCCATGACGATGGACGAAATCGCACAAATCATTGATGTTCACGAAACGACTGTCAGCCGTGCCAGTGCAAACAAATACGTACGGACACCTCATGGCGTATTTCCATTTAAGTATTTTTTCACAACCGGCTACACCTCTGAGGAAGGTGAATCCATCTCAAACAAGGTAGTCAAAGACATGATCCGGCACATCATTGAAGATGAAACCAATACCCACCCACTGAGTGATCAGGCAATCACCGAAATGCTCGCTGAAAAAGACATCGAGATTGCCCGCCGAACTGTTGCAAAATATCGCGAGGAACTTGGAATCCTGCCAACGCATCTAAGGCGTCGCTACTAGAACGTATAAAACGATATTCAGTTTAACCTGGAAGGAAATGCTGTCATTTCCACACGTCGGCTCTGCCGGATTAGGTTAAATTGCAAACAGTTGATCATAAAAGACTAACTTCCGACTTCTGAATCTATAGCTAAGTATGTAATCATCTGGACACATGATTCTTATCCAAAATGGTAGCGCAGGCGCGTCCCTGCGCTGCGCTAACGTTTGAATGCTCAGGCTTACGCGAAGCGGGTGCGCACTGGGGATGGTGCTGCGCTACCTGAGTGCGATCTGTACAAGTAATTATAGGCTTAGCTTTAGGATAATTGATTGGAACTTTGACCAGGATGACGCCACTGATGGCCTCTTTCCTGAAGCATGCGATCACTCTCATCCGGCCCCCAGCATCCAGACGCATATTCCGCCAGCCCCTCTGCACCGGATGATTGCCAGTGATCCAAAATAGGCGTGATCAGCTTCCAGGATGCCTCAGTTTCATCACCACGAATAAAAAGTGTCCTATCGCCAAACATCGCATCTAGAATCAGGCGCTCGTAGGCCTCAGGCGTATTAGAACAGAAGGTATTTGCGTAACGAAAATGCATATTTACCGGTTGGGTAAGCGTTTCCAATCCAGGGACTTTCGAGTTTGTCACCAGTGTTACGCCTTCATCTGGCTGGATCTGTATAACCATAGTATTTTGTGCCAGATCAAATTTGTTTCCTTCTGAGAATAAGATTCCCGGAGGCCGTTTGAATTGAACCGCTATTTCACTCACGCGTCGTGCGAGACGCTTTCCGGAGCGAATGTAAAAAGGGACGCCCTGCCACCGCCAGTTGTTAATCGATAATCTCAAAGCAGCATAGGTCTCGGTGACTGAGTCACTGGGTATTCCCTCTGCATCGGTGTATGCCTCGACGGATTTGCCATCAATCAGACCTTTGGTGTAACGCCCCCGAATCACATCACCGCCATCAGCGTTTAGCTTCAGGGGTTGGATTGCTTTGAGTACTTTTACTTTTTCATCCCTGATCGACTCCGGGTCCAGCGACACGGGTGGCTCCATTGCAGTCAACGCAACCAGCTGCATTGTGTGGTTCTGAATCATGTCACGCAGCGCGCCATTTGAGTCATAGTATCCACCGCGCGAACCGACTCCCAGACTTTCAGCTACAGTGATTTGCACGCAGTCAACATATTGGCGGTTCCAAATGGGCTCAAAAATCGAATTCGCAAAGCGCTGTACCAACAGGTCCTGTACCGTCTCTTTGCCCAGATAATGATCGATCCGATAAACCTGAGACTCATCAAATACCTCGCGAATGGTTGCATTCAGCGCCTGGGCTGATTCCAGATCGCGTCCGAAAGGTTTCTCAATAATCACCCGTGTAGCCTGTTTTGTATACACGTGCATTCCGGCCATACCACTATTTCCGAGGTTACGGATGATGGGTTCAAACACACCGGGAGGCGTTGAAATGTAAAATAGGCGCTGAACCGGCTGGCCCAAATCACGCTCGATCTGATTTATTTTTTCAGCAAGCGTAATAAATGCCTCTTCCTCATCGTATCCACCAACATGGTATGTTATGTTCTTGCGCACATGTTCCCAGACTTCCTCATTTAGAGTCTTTCTGGAATATTTGCTAATTGACTCATTTGTCGTTTCACGAAACTGGTCGTCTTCTATCGATTTGCGGCCAAATCCAATCAAATGAAAATCACTGGGGAGCAAGTTATCCAGGCAAAGGTTGAAAATAGCTGGAATTAGCTTACGGGCCGTTAAATCACCGGAGGCTCCGAAAATCACAACTACAGTGGGCAACGCTGTGCGCTGTTTAGTGCTTCCTTTCGAAGAAGTATTCCTGGATTCATCTGTTTTGGTAGTCATGAAAAAGTACGTTGAATTGAAAAGTGCTTATTGAAAAGCGAGACGTTTGAATAATGTCGCACTTCACCACAACCTTCTTTGGAAATGGAGACATCAATAATGTCAAAGCGGAAATGTTTGGGCGGTTCTTTTAGTTGCCTTAGATAATTACTGCAGACCCTGCGCAAAATTTTCTTTTTACGACGATCGACCGAGTGATACCCTGAGACCAAAGCATCCTCAGACCGCGCTCGCACTTCGACAAATACAAGAACCTCGCCATCTTGACAAATAAGGTCTATCTCATCTCGATTATAGTACCAGTTGCGGACAATAACGCGATAGCCCAGCTCATGCTTACAATGTTCTGCAGCTAGATCTTCACCAAATGTACCGCGCTGCGCCCGCGTACTTTCTTCTGGCAAGCGGCGTTCCGTAGTACCAGAAAAGTAGGAACGTATTCGTTCAATCAAATTCACTCTCAAATACCTAATCAAGGAACCCATCATGGCAAGCCAGAGATATATTGTTGTAGGCGCTGGACTGGCCGGCTGCCTAATCGCCTGGCGACTGGAGCAAGCCGGCCAGACAGTTACCCTGATTGACAGCAAACAACTACCCAGCGCCTCTGAAGTTGCCGGAGGCATCATTAATCCGGTCACTGGTCGCTGGATGACCAAATCTTGGAATTTTGATGCGTGTATCGGATACGCTGTTACAACTTACAAAGCGTTGGAAAAACAGTTTGGCATCAGTATTTACAACCCGATTCCCTTTATCCGATACTGCCAGAATGAGGAGGACATAAAACGCATCCGAAGACGCATGCGTAATCCGCGCTATGCAAATGTACTAGGAGAGTATTTTGCTATCGATAAAGCCCAGAACATGCTCACGGACACACATGGTCGGTTTGAGGTAAAGCAGGCGGCTCACGTAAGACTGTCCCTTCTTCTGCAAACCCTGCGCGATCATTTCTCACAAAAAGGATGGTTTCAGGACAGTATATTTAAGTATAACCTCCTGAAAAAGGGAGAATCCAGTTGGTACTATGACGATATAGACACTGATCACGTCATATTTTGTGAAGGCGCAGGCATTCGCAAAAACCCTTGGTTTAATCAGTTGCCGCTGACACCGGTGAAAGGTGAAACACTCACTGTTGAATGCCGAGGCATTCAATTACCACGCTCAATCTACCATCGCGGCAAGTGGCTCCTTCCAGTCGAAAAGAATTACTTTCGGATCGGAGCCACCTACGACGAACACGACTTATCCGAAGTCCCAACTGAAGCCGGCAAAGGTGAACTACTTGAATCAATACAAGCACTCATCGCACCACAATACACTCTACAAGTAAAACAGCACACTGCCGGACTGCGACCCTGCACCAAAGACTTCCGTCCCTTCATTGGCAGCCATCCGACCGATCGTGGGCTTCACGTCTTCAATGGCCTCGGTTCGAAGGGCACGCTTCTCGCTCCAGAGCTGATCCGCTGTTTTTTGGATTATCTACTCAAGGGCCTACCACTGGACAGCGAAATAGACTGCAAACGCTACCTGTAATAACCAGCTTCCAATTTCAGAAATCATGCGCCTGATCGAGCACGTCCATACTTACCTGAGCAAACACCTGCAGCCGGGAGATCATGCAATCGACGCTACCACCGGCAATGGTTATGATACTGCCCACATGGCCTCATTGGTAGGTTCAAAAGGACTGGTCATCGCAATCGACATCCAGAAAGAGGCGATTGATGTAACCCGCAAACGTTTGGAAAACCTACAATGCCTCAGACAGGTACAACTACTGACTGGTGATCATTCAGAGGTGCTTCAATCGCTTTGCTCGACTAACACCCAGACAATTAGTGCCATCACATTCAATCTGGGCTATCTGCCCGGAAGCGACAAAAGCATTCGAACAACTCCAGAAACAACACTTCGTGCGCTAGAGGCCAGTCAGCAACTACTCAAACCAAACGGACTGTTACTGGTCACTGCCTATCGCGGCCACAAAGGCGGTCAGGATGAAGCCGATACAGTTGCCAGATGGATGCAGCAGATAGAAAATAGCGGGTGGTTGATTAACAGTAACGATCCAGCAGTCAACGGAGACAATATACCGCCGATCCTCTTTGTCGCCCGTCGATTCCTTGCAAATAATCCCAAGATTTGATGCAGTAATTATTCACTCCTCACCATTCACTCCTTACCACTCAGCTATTCACTCTTCATCGCAGATCATCCCCTACTCTGGCTGGCAAAATACTGCGCAGGCACATCGTAGTCGAGCGGAAGAATGGACGGAACCCTACCGATCTCGTCGCACGCAGGGCAAGTTACATCCGGTGCACGACTTTCTCTTCATTTACTATCGTCTTGCGCCGGCACAGTTAGAGCAATGGCACCCGCCGCTGGGCACCCTTCTCGAAACTCCTGAGCTAGTTTCGGGTTACAGTGAAAAACACTATTCGCACAGCGGGAATGTCCTCTTTCAGGATCCTGAAAAAATAGATTCCAAGGCGCGCAAACGATTGCAATGGAGTCTGGATCTTTGTCGGTCGGTCGAACAGAGACCCCCACAGTTCCGTTGTTTTGGCATGCATGAATGGGCGATGGTGTATCAGGGCGGTCCGGAAGGACGACCACGCCACGAGGGAAAACTGGCCCTCCGTTTGCCTCAGGTGCAAATTGATACCTTGGTTCGAAGTCAACTGACCTGCTGTAGTCACTTCGATGCCTTCCGCTTTTTTACGGATTCAGCAAAATCATTTAACCGGATGCAACCGGCCCAGGACAACCGATTAGACAATGAACAGTCGGGTTGCCTGCACACCAATATGGATCTTTACAAATGGACGGCCAAAAGCATGCCCTGGGTAGGCTCCGACCTGCTTTGGGAAACCTTCGAATACGCGGTGCAGTGTCGCGAGATTGACATGCGCGCCAGTCCCTATGACTGCGAACCACTTGGTTTGCAGCCAATCAAAATTGAAACACCGGAAGGCCGCGCCGAGTACGAACGCGAACAGCGCAAGCTTGCCGAAGCAGGCAAACCCTTGCGCAAACGTTTGATCGCCGCCCTGAAAACTGTGCTTCAGATGTAATTATACCAACTTGTGACTTTATTTAGTACTAAGCCTATAATTACTTGTACAGATCGCATTCAGGTAGCGCAGCACCGTCCCCG
>CAWUII010000046.1:0-22026 GCA_963922575.1 uncultured Opitutia bacterium | reverse complement strand
CGGACGCCCGAAGGCACCAGATTTTGAGTCTGGCGCGTCTACCAATTCCGCCATCTGGGCTTAGATGTCAGTTTTTTATGAGATGCATCTGCGATAATGCAAGCCCCTTGTGAACTTTGAACATCAAACTTCGAACATTGAATATTCATTGAATCGCTATGTTCAGTCGCTGTTTGTCAGCCTTTCAGTGATTTCGTTGATCAGTCTTCCGGTTTCGCCGTATTTTGCCGACTGTGTATTGGTTAGAAAGTCCAGACCACTCATAAGTACAGACAGTTTCTTGACTAGCTCTGCTTTGGCATCCGCTTTGGTGGGGATGTCTTTTTTTGCCTCCAGTTCGTCGCGTCGCATAATCATTGAGGAAAAATCTTCCTGCAATTTTTTCAAGTGATTGAGCCACTCCGTTGCGTCGATAGCGTTCAGGTCTTCCTGTGTTTGCTCCCTTGAAAAGTCTTCGAACATGGAGGTGAGTAATGCAGATTGTACGGTTAATCCCTCACGATACAGATTCTTTCCGTGCCTCTCGATAATAGTTATTACATTGGTAGCGGCTTTTTGTGCATCCCTGTCCCAGTCTTTGAACTGCTGCGCTTCGACATACTTGCGAAAGCCGACAAAGGCTCGGTCACGCTTAAAATCGGCTTCGTTTATCTCTTCGGTCAGTTCTTTCTTTCGGCTGCTGGCAATCGCGAGTTTAGTCCTCCGGATGGGTTCGTTCAGATCGGTGATCGGAGTGCTTAATATGGGGTCTTCGGAGTATTTTCTTAAAAGCACATCACTGGATTGTTTGGCCATTTCCAATACGGTTTCGATGGAAAGTGTCGAGAAAGGTATTTTACTAAGACTCATTGTTTGATATTCCGATGTTTCGATTGAATTTGACCTTACTTTTATGGATGAAGTATACATTCCAACCATGAACGTTTGAATGCATTTTGATTTCAAAGTAGTCAATATGATTTCGATGTATTTACTGCCCCCCAAAGTCAGTGCCGATCTCTACCTCAACCCCCTCAAATCATGTCCCCAAACCAGGTCGCAGAAGTGCAGGGCCTTTACGGTCCGTTTACTTTGTCCGAAAGCGTTATCCAGAAAATCTGGCTACGTCAGGATTTTGCTAATACGAAGTTGAAGACAATCTTCGGTAAAGAATTGATCGTTGAGGATCCGGGGCGCTGGAACTTTCAGGAAGGGCCTGATTTTAAAGAAGCGCGACTTGTTCTGGATGGTGTCGAAGTGGTCGGAGATGTAGAAGTACATATCAATCTTCTGGACTGGCATTATCACCAGCATGAACGTGATACCAATTACGATCGGGTTCTATTGCACGTTGTCTTGTATCTTGAAGATGATTGTCAGGCTACAAAGGTCCGAACAAGCAAAGGACATACCCCGGAATTATTGCATCTCATGCCGCTCCTGAGTCAGGATCTTGAATCTTACGCAATGGATGATGCTTTGTTGAAATTAGAGCAGCAGAGTGAACTGGAGTGGGTCGCCGAATTGGTCGGGTTACCGCTTGAAAAAAGAAGATACTTGCTGAAACAGCAAATGCGCCGACGCTGGCAGCAGAAACTTGCATACGCGAAAGGGCGCTTGGTAGCCCACGGCTGGGAGGCCGCGTGCCACAGTTATGCTTTAGAAGTTTTAGGATATAAGCGTAACCGCACGCCGATGTTGAGGTTGGCCGAACGGCATCCACTTGCACACATGCTCGAGACGCTGTTTGAACATCAAACATCCAACGCCGAACGTCGAACGTTGACTGCCGACGAACTTTTTAAAGAAGAAGCTGATAGCTGGAAGTTAAATGGTCTACGTCCGGCAAATCATCCACGAAAGCGTCTGGGTCAATATCTGGAGGTCGTGATGAAGCAGCCGCATTGGCCGGATCGACTGATGGATTGCCTGCAGCAATTTCCTGTAGCTGCAACCGAATTCAATACTGCTGCATTTCGAAAGGCGGTCGGATTACCAGGGCTTAATAAAGGACTGGGTAAATTTGTATTCGATTCGATTATCAGTGAAAAACGGCTAAATACGCTCGTGGTAGATGCAATTTTACCCCTGGCGACAGTCGCTGGATGGTTCGATGGGTCTCAGTACTGGATGCACTGGTTTGCCGGTGATAGTCCGGATGCGCTCCGGCATTTTTTAAAACATATTGGTGTCTGCAATCGTCAGAATCCGCTGAGCAACGGTTTAATCCAGGGAGCATTGGGTTTGTTTCTTGATCAGGGGAGTCGAAGCAGTCACTTTAGATAAATGTTGAGTTTTGACGAAGATGTCGTGAGGGAATATTTCGAATTGAATCATTTCTTTGTTCGTCAGCTGCAAAAGCATCTTGTGCGTTCACGCAAGAAGGCCGACGACGATACCATTAGTATGCTGGTTCTGAATCCCAATGTGACTGATGAATCGCGGCAGACTAATTTTCAGTTGTTTTCAGCCGATATGTCCTCGTTTCGACAGGCACTCGTGGTTGTGCATCGTTGGCAGGATACACGTATTACGCCTGCGATTTTGAAAAGTAATTCCCGGCTGACCGATTTTTTAAAGAAAGACCTGCTGAAAAAACAAAATACAGCCTTCCAGGCAGAGCATGAATTGATTGAGAGTAGCGAGCCTTTTAGGAAGTTAATGGTTGTTCCCGGATTTCCAACAGCTGATCCCTACCGAGCGGAGTGCATTGCTTTATTTAAAGAGCAGGAAATGGATGGTGTGATCGCATTTAGCACAATACTGGAAGATTTACTGCGACATGTAGAAGTAAACCATAGTTATCACAAATCAAAACTGCTCCAGATGGTGCGTGTACTAAAAATCTACGATATGGTGCAATCGCCGCAAATGCGTTTGTTTTAGTTCCACATTGTTAAACCCGGAATAGCGCTCCGAATATCGCTAACTTAACTACTATGCACTGAAAGTGCATAGGTTTGGCAAGGACTGAAAGTCCTTTAGGTCTCAATTTAAGACGGCATAACGATACTTTGTTACCCATACTAGTGTGAAGTGCGTTAAGTTCATTCGGTTAAACTGGAGGGCAATGCTCTCTGTCATTTCCGCCCCCTGGTCGCTGACAAAGTCGACTCGAAACGACGTTTTACCTCACCTCTGCGGCAACGACTGAGCGTTGCCCTCCAGGGGAAACAGTGTTTTTTAAAGTTATGAACTTAGCCTGCTTCACACTAGATGAACGCTCAAATGGCATACGCTATGATTTCCACGACGATTAGTACTCATTACAACAAATTTGAGACATCGCTAATTTGTTCGCAACAGTACTTTTTACTCAAAGTCTTGCACTGAAAGTGCATAGTTTTTACTAACGGGCTGTGACAATAAAAATGAAAAGTCATGGTCTGTGGAGGGCAATGCCGACAGTTGCCTTGGCGTTCAGGTTTTTCATTCGTTCAATAAACGATTAACGAACTCAGATCTTTAATTTCAGGTATGGCTGCAATATTCAGTTTTGAGACAGCCGTCGGAGCATTGCCCTCCATTTTGAAATGGAAATCAGAGGACACTTTTTTCTTATTTAGCTATATCGTGCATGTTGCAGCAGCTTCTCAGTATAAGTCACAAAAAGAAACGCACGTAAGCGTTCTCGCGCAGGTCTTGAATCCATTGCTTTTGGGTTTCGCGGGCGAGTTCGCCGACGAGTACGTTTTCGATGACATCGCGTACCTGAGTGATCGGTTGGATCATTTCCTGGCGCTTGTTTTCACAGTAAAGGATAAAGATAGTTCCGTCTATTTCGACCGGCTGGCTATAAGTTTTTGGTTCTAGTTCAAAAGCGACTGCGCTCAGTTCGCTTCGAATATCCTGACGCTTGACCCAGCCCCAGTCGCCACCTTTTTTGCCGACTTCGTCCGTGCTGTATTTTCGTGCGACGTCAATAAAGTCTACGCCTTCAGCCAATTCCTGGATAATATTCTGTGCGACCTGATGCGGTGTCTCTAGATCTGTGCCTTCAGAGGTATTAAGGATGATTTGCCGCAGTTGGATGGACTCGTCCTGATAGAAGCGGATTTTGTTCTGCACGTAAAACTCCTGGATTTTTTCCGGGCTTATTTCGGACTGTGATCGCCGATTCCTTTGTCGCATGTAATTAACCACGACACGATTGTAAATATCTTTGCGAAACTCACGTGCAGTCAATCCCTGAGCTTTCAGATAACTTAGCAAACGACCGCGATCACCGCCAAAATCGCGGTTCAGGATATCTTCGTATTCTTGATCAATGTATGAGGGCGGTATCAAAAGCCCTTCCTTCTCGGCAGCTTTGACGATTAGAATCCGGTCGATCATATTTTGGAGTACTTCCCGACTGACTTGCTGAATGCTTGCCGAAAACTCCTCTTGTGAGCGGGCCTGGGCACGCAGACGGGGTATTATGGGTTCGATTTCCCTACGCAGTTGTTCAACGGTTATGACTTCACCTTCGGCAATGGCTGCAATACCATTGCCCATCTCAGGTAGAACATCATCCTGTTTTGCCTGTAGTTGAATCACTATGGACAGTGAGACGAGGGCAGCCGTTGCCAACTGTAGGATGTGCTTTAGCATAGGTTAGATATATTTATTTGGAACTATGAAATATACTTAGCTGCATCGATCAAAAGCGGTCAAGTCAACTTCGTGAACTCTTCGAAGTTCAACGTTCAAAGAGTTTACTACTGCGCTTGAGGAATTTCTGTATCTCTAGCAGCTTCTTAAGCGGATCAGTCGAGGATAATCGCGGAAACCGGGTTCCGGACTTGAGGAACTCATGCTTACCATCCGGCTTTGCAAGTCGGCAGATCAGTCGCTCTTTCTCGTTTTCAATGCGGCGAACACCTGTCTCTTCAGCCAGTATGCGGATTTTACTAATTTCGATCAGCGTCTTTGCAGGCGCAGGCAATTTTCCAAAGCGATCCGCCAGCTCTTCTCCGATTTTACGAATGGTTTCCAAGTGGTCTGCAAGCGCCAGCCGCCGATAGAAGTCGATGCGTAGGCGCGACTCACTGATGTAATCCACCGGGAGTGTGGCTTCGATTGTCTGGTGGTTGGTTTGTTTGTATTCTGCCTCCTTAATTGCTGCAAACGAGAAACTCCCTGAGGTTCGACGCTGTGTCGGTGGTTTGATACCTTCACCAGTGGTTACAAAGTCGAGCTTCACTTCGGCGCGGATGCGATCAGCGCCCGGCTCGCCCTTGAGGCGTGATACACTTTGCTTAAGCAATTGGCAGTAGAGTTCAAACCCCACGCCGGCGATGTGGCCGCTCTGTTGTGAGCCGAGCAAATTGCCCGCGCCCCGCAGCTCGAGATCGCGCATGGCGATGCGAAACCCAGCGCCGATTTGATTGTTTTGCTTGAGCGTGATTAGTCGTTTCTGTGCCTGGTCGACGAGCCGGGCATGCTGGTGCAGCAGCAGATATGCATATGCCTGTCGTTTGAAGCGTCCGACACGTCCGCGGATCTGGTACAGCTGTGCCAGTCCGAAGCGGTCGGCGCCTTCGATGATGAGGGTATTACAGTTTGGGATGTCGATTCCGGACTCAATAATAGTGGTACAAACCAGTACGTCAAAATCACCCGCTACGAACTGTGTCATTATTTTCTCAAGCGCGTTTTTTTCCATTTGCCCATGTCCGACGGCAACGCGCAGTTTCGGGTGCATTTCACGAATGCGATGAGCGACACTCTCGATGGTTGCGACGCGATTGTGCAGGTAGAACACCTGTCCACCTCGATCGATTTCGGTCTGGATTGCGCTTTCTACCAGTTCGGGCGAGTAGCTTTTTACAATCGTCTTGATCGGTTTTCGTTCGGCAGGAGGTGTTTCAATTACGCTCATGGCCCGCGCGCCTGACATTGCCATGTAGAGCGTTCGCGGGATCGGTGTCGCGCTTAGTGTCAGGATGTCGACGTGAGTGCTTATTTGTTTAATACGTTCTTTCTGCCGCACGCCAAAGCGTTGTTCTTCATCAATCACCAGAAGCCCGAGATCCTTAAAATGAACGTCTTTACTGAGCAGGCGATGAGTGCCAATGATGATGTCGATCTTTCCTTCTGCCAGTCTGGCAATTGTTTCCCTGTTTTGCTTCGCAGAGCGAAACCGGCTGACACTATCGATTATGATCGGGTAGTGAGCCATTCGTTCGCAAAAAGTGTTGAAGTGTTGCTGGCAGAGTACGGTTGTGGGCGTTAGCAGCGCGACTTGTTTACCGGCCAGCGCCGCCTTTAAAGCAGCACGCAGCGCAACTTCGGTTTTTCCAAAACCGACATCGCCGCAGATGAGTCGGTCCATCGACTCATCGGTTTCCATGTCGGCTTTAGTTGCCTTGATGGCGGTCAGTTGATCGGGTGTTTCCGTAAACGGAAAAGCGCTTTCAAACGTCGATTGCCAGGGGTGGTCACTGGGGAAGTTAAAGCCACTCTGGTGACTGCGTTTTGCGTGCAGGCTGAGAAGTTCCGCGGCGTAATCCAGGGTAGCGACTTCAGCCTCTCTACGAGTTTTCTCCCAGGCGCTGTTGCCAATTTTGTTCAGCTTGGGCCTTGCTTTTGTCAGACTGACATAACGTGTAAGCAGGTGAGATTCATTGAGGGGTACATGCAAGGTCATTTGCTCAGCAAATTCGACCGTTATCATTTCCTTAAAACCGCCGTGCATTTCTATTTTTGTAAGTCCGCGAAAGATACAAACTCCGTGTTGCAGGTGTACCAGCGGATCGCCATCTGTAAGCTCAGAGAAGTCGAGCAACTGATCAACTTGTGAAAGGGTCGGTCGTGAACGTTCGCGTCTACGCTTTGTTTTGCGACGCTGGCGTCCGAAATATTCGTTCTCGGTCACCAACACGATACCGTTGGATGTTTTGCTTTGTTTCAGTGGCAGCCACGAGGGGTTGCCTTTACAGAGAAATCCGCCTGAAAGTGCGCCTTGCAGGTAATGTGGCTTTAATCGAGCCGTAGCAGGATTATCCGCCAGATTTTTAATAATTTGTTGTTTATCGCTTTCATTGGCGGCTGAAAAGTAAAGTGTGTAGCGTTCCTTTTTTACCCAGTCGGCAAGCATCTTTTCAAAAGTTGTGCGTGCGGATTGTTCCGATTCGAATCGATCCAGCCCGGTTTCAGCAGTATCCGGATAGTTGCGGTAGTGGGCGATCGGTTCAGGGCTCAGTTCGATACGATGCGCCTGGCGAAAGATATTTGGATCGGTATCGATAAGGCATATTCCTATATGAATATCGGCTTGTTTAGCACGTTTTCCGAAAAGGTGTTCGAGAGTACCAATGCTTTTTTTTGCAGGCTTTACACTGCCAAATCGCATCGGATGGTCGTGAACCAGTTGTGACGGCTCTTCGAGAATCCAGGCCATCGGTCTGTCTTTAAGGTATTGGATGAAGTTTCCTTCTTTGGCACAAAGTGACGCAATAGTGGCCGCTGCCGGGAGGGTGATTTTTTGAACACTGTCCTGAGTGCGTTGAGACGTCGGGTCGAAGCTGCGAATGCTTTCCAGAGTATCACCGAAGAAGTCGAGTCGATAGGGTTTATCTGCATCGTAAGGGTAGACGTCGATTAAACCACCACGTGTGGCTACCTGACCGGGGAATTCGCATAGTGCTTCAGCGTCGTAGTCAAAGTCCGCGGTGAGTGTTTCAACCAATTCCTTAAATGGATATGTTTTGCCGCTGATCAGCTCAACCTGGCGGCTTTCAAACTGATCACGATCCGGGCAATTTCCGAGAATAGCTTCGGGTGTTGATATAATTATCCGTGTTTTCTTTTTTCCGGAGAGTAAAGCGCGTAAGACGATGAGGCGCTCGCAAATGCGATCTGCTTGTTGGCTTGTGTCCATTGCACCTGAAGGTTCCTCTGGAAAAAAGAGAACTTCCAACGCTTGTTTGGGCAGGATCCAGTCGGCAAAGGTTTCGATTTCGTCGGTTAGTTCCAGAGCGCGGGCGAGCTGGTTGACAATCAGCACTGTGGTATTCGACTGGTTTTGCTTTGCCAGTGTTGTTACCAGTGCGGCACGTGTTTCATTGCAGACGCCGTGGAATAAGCATGCGACGTTTTTTTCTGGCAGAAGTTTATCCATTAACGGTCCAAAGCGTTTAGCGCTTGTTCTGCGGCCGCGATTTCCGCTGTTTTTTTGGAGCTGCCTTGACCGCGCCCGAGTTCCTTATTCTCAAATATAGCCGCTGCTTCAAATATGCGTGAATGGCTCGGACCTGTTTCAGATAGGATAGTGTATTCCGGAGTCGCACCTGCATGTTGTTTTTGGAGCCACTCCTGAAGTCGGCCTTTGGGATTGGCTGAATCGCAGGTTTCCAAAATAGCCTCCATCGAAGCTTCAAATATTCTAAGAACGAAGGCACGGGCTGCTTCGATTTTGCCATCCAGATAAATGGCACCCGTCAGCGCTTCCAGTGCGTCTTCAAGCATTGCGGCGCTGTGGTTTGGATGATGCTGACGTTGAGCTTCACTGACTTGCAGGTACTGATCGATTCCCAGTGTGCATGCATGCTCTGCGAGGGCCTTGCCATTTACAAGATTCGCACGCATGTGATCGAGTTTGCCTTCGTCCAGATCGGGATGTTTCTGGTAGAGTGTTTCGGAGATGATAAGATCAAGCACTGCATCGCCGAGAAATTCCATGCGTTCATTATTCCCTTCAGCTAAGTCACAGCTTTTGTGGGTGAGTGCACGCGTGAGCAAAGTCGAATCCGAGAAGCGGTAGCCGATTATTTTTTCAAAGTCATTAGGTGATGTAGTCATTGAGAAAACTTTTTCCAGTTTGCACAAAAAAAATTGCAACACAAATCGTTGCCAAGTAAAAGAATGATTATTGTTTGCTGGTTCTTCGCTATTTTTAGATCAACTGCTCTTCCGCTAAAAATAGCGAAGAACCCGTCTCATGCTTGGTCTGCGTTGCAGTCTCATTGAGCAGTCGCAGTTTCACCCGAAGAAGACCTCTGCCGGTACAAGGATAGCTGCCACTGGGCAAACTGGTATTCCGGGTAGTCCGGTGAGCCGATCTGTAGTGTCAGCCGAAGCAACTCTTGTGCTTTTTCATGGTTGCCATCGATTCGTTCGTGCTGAGCTATCCAGTAAGTGGCTTCACAGAGTTGCCGTTGGGCCGTTTCTGCCGATTCAGCGTGGCCGGCTGCGTCCAGCAGTGCTTTTCGGCTCAGCGTGCTACGGGCGTAGTCGAGGAAATTTTCTAACAGTGGACTTACCTTGGATGCTGCAATTCGTTGGCCCAAGGTGTCGAGTGCACGCGTGCGATCTCTTTGCGCGATCAGTGCATATTCCAGGTAAAAAGCGGACTCATTGGTTTTTTCGGGGACTAGCCGGAGGTAGGTTTCGAGAGCGTTCTGTGCTTTCCGATACGCTTCTACATTGTAGGCCAGATGTGCGTGCAGCAGGTGAATTCCCGGGTCGTCCGGTAGTTTTTTTGCGCTTTTAGCAATCCATTTTTGGGCGAGGGTTAGATCGCCCGACTGCAGGTAGATCAGTCCCAGGCTGTAAGTGAAGGCGGGATTCGCAGGATCGAGTGCCAACGCCTTTTGTATATCAGCTGCTGCCCCTTCGAGATCGCCTAGTTTGCGCAGGATAGTTCCTCGGAGAGCGAGCGTTTCCGGTTGGTCCGATTGGATGCTGAGCGACTGGTTAAATGCGCTCAGTGAAAGCGTTATTGAACCCTCGGCATGGTGTGCCCGACCTAGTAAATTCCATGCTTCTGTGGATTGCGTTACTCGATTGAGCGTGATCGCTTCCAGAAGTGCGATTGCCTGATGGGTCTTACGGGCGCGCACAAGGGTGCGGCTTGCCAAAATCACTTCCTTTTCAGTCTCCGGGCGAAAGCCGTCATCGAGTGACTGGATGATTTCTTCATCGCCTTCTTGTGGGCGACCCAGCTGCATCAGGCATACCCCCCGATAAAATCGCATGGATGCGCGCAGCTTCCCAGGGCGATCCGAGAGGATGCGCAGTCCCAGTTCGAAAGCCTCGCGCGCAGTTCCCGCTCGACCATTGTGTATGGCAATACGTCCTTCCAGATAAAGCGCGATATCCTGGAACTCAGGCGTTGCCGCGATGCTGGGTAGAATGTCTTGAAGCAATATCCAGTTTTCTGTGGTTGCACAGAGTGAGGCGAGTGTAAGGATAGCTTCCAGGTTGTCAGGTTGTTTGCGCATCAAAACCTGCAGATCTTTGATCGCTTCGTTTGTAC
The DNA here is from genome assembly GCA_963922575.1 of uncultured Opitutia bacterium. GTDB lineage: Bacteria > Verrucomicrobiota > Verrucomicrobiia > Opitutales > Coraliomargaritaceae > Lentimonas. The sequence goes on along the minus strand of CAWUII010000046.1, from coordinate 11,807 downwards.
GCCCAGCCTGTGTCAGGATTCGGGCCCTGAGGATGTGGAGCTGTGTGTTTTGTTGAACAGTAATATCACCGTTGGTCTGACCTTGCAGCAGTTCCAACGCCTTATCTGTTGTGTTAAGTGCGGCATGGAAATCATTTTTGAGAAGAGCCTGATTAATCGTTTGCAGATAAGCGTCTCCGGCAAGTACAAGATTTCCCTGGGCCGTTTCAGGGTTGTTGAGATAGCTTTGGTTGAAGACCTGCGCAGCTTCATTCGGATTGCCTTCAGCCATCAGAAGAAGTCCCAGTAGTTTACTGGCGACGCGATGGTGTTTGCTTTTAACAGGAGCCGATTGGACGACTGCTTCGACAACTTGAATTGCCTCTTCACGTCGATTCAGGTTTCCCAATACCAGCGCTTTCAGAAGCTTGTGTTCACTATTTTCGGGGTCCAGTTTTAGTGCCTTTTCTGCTGTACTCAATGCGAGCGCAGGCTGTTTTAGATCCAGCAGAATGCGCGCGTTCAAAGTCAGTGCAGGGGTGTAGTTGGGATCAAGCTTAAGCATTTGCTCGACACCTTTGGCGGCTCCTTCCAGATCGCCGATCAGATAATTTCCCTGAGCAATTCCATAGTAGAAATCAATGCGGGTTGTCTCTGGATCTGCATAAAGGATAAGCAGCGGCAATAGAGAGAAGAGGACAAATGATCGAATGGTATGGGACATCATCAGGTTTTGCACTGTTGATTACTTGTTGCCTTCAAATTCACTGCGTGTCGTGTGCCCCTTCTCGGATATGTTCCTTGCGCTCAGTACACGTAATGGAGTCAGTAGAAGAATCTTCAGGTCAAGCAACCAACTATGGTTGTCGATGTACCATAGATCCAGTTCAAATTGACGCTCCCAAGTTATGTTGTTGCGTCCGTTGATCTGAGCCCAACCGGTAATTCCTGGGCGTACTGTGTGCCGCCGGGTTTGTTCAGTCGAGTAACGCGGACCATAGTCGACCGTCAAAGGGCGCGGGCCAACCAGGCTCATTTCCCCCCGCAGTATGTTCCATAGGCCCGGAAGTTCGTCGAGGCTACTGGCACGAAGGAATTTACCCCAAGGCGTTAGACGCTCTGCGTCGCTGCCAGCATCGATACGCATTGTGCGAAATTTCAGGATGTAGAAAGTGTGACCCGCCAGGCCGATTCTTTTCTGACGGAAGAATACCGGTTTTCCGGCGATGATGAGCTGGAGGATGTAAAGCAGCAGTAGTAGGGGACTTATCAGCAGTAGGATGAATAGCGTAACTGTTATGTCAAAAAAGCGTTTCACTTACAGATTGTTTAGATAGATAACTAGCTTAGGGAATCAAGTTCCTCGGGTCGAATTTAGAGCGTACTCTTTGCTCGCGTATATTACCGGTCAATTTAAACGAAAGTAAATTTGGAAACGGTGAAGCAATAAATCGCCTTGCTGTGTTGATTGCTGAATCGGATCGGCCAACATTTGCAAACAGGTTTACTTTGACATCCATATCGAGCCCTTGATCCGGAAGCTGAAACGTCCCGTCGGCGGAGATGCGGGTGCGTGGCCCATTTATCTCCAGATCTTCGATAATCAGTTGTTCCTGAGCAACGGTAAAGGTGAAGTCCATATGGTTCAGGTTGAAGGATGTGAAATTGAAAAGTGTGTCTTTGAGAATGTCTGATAACGGTCCCAGCAGCCGTATGGAACCTAAAGCTTCATTGCGTATTTCGACATCACCGTAGCCTTCAAAACCATAGATGTTTTCCAGGGGACCTTTGGCATGAAGGTTCAAGTTAACCTGTCCGGAGTTCCGCGACTGATCTTTAGTTTCCTGTGTCGGCGATGTTTTTTGTGGTTCGTCAGTCTTTATCCTGGGGAGATTCTGAATGGCTTTGGCCTGATTGGCGTTTCTGAGCTTTAGTTGAAAGCACATTTGCTTTTCTGCTTCTGACGTCGTCAGGATGTCGATACTGGCATTTGCAGCACCATCTGCGTAGCCAAACCGGACATCACGCAGGTAGGTGCCACCTCCTCGGCCGGTGAGCTTGAAGTTCAGATAATCAAGTGGCGTATCCATGAATTTTAAAGGTGCCTCTACTTTTGCCTGAAGATTGACGAAGCTTTTATCAGCGTATTGCTCAAATTTTTTGTTAAAAAAGACTCCGTTCACCTGAACATCAGCAAGTTCGGTTAGTTCAAAGTTATTCAAAACTTCGGCAATCGTACCACCCAGCGATTTTGAAATAACTTCGGTTGGCAGTGCTCCATCAAAATTGTAGCGCACCGAGAGTAGGCCTTTTAGAGGTTTTTTGGCCCCCGTAAACGCAAGTTTTCCGGTTGCCTGACCGTTGCTTGCCTGCGCCTTGATGTTGTAGATTTCGGTGTAGCCTCGCTGACTGCGAACATTTAGTTGGCAGGCATCATAAAGAGCTTCATTGTAGTGTAAATTAGTTGCCTGAGCCCAACCGAAAATCTGTATGCTTTGATTTTTTTTTGCGGTGCCATCAATCGCAAAGTTGCCATATCCGGGATTTGCGGGGTCGAAGTGCAGATTTTTGAAGATATTGCTCCACCATCTAGGCAACAGCGGATTGTATTGCTGTGGTAGTATCGATCCCGAGAGAAGTAGCTGAAAGTCCTTTGTTTGAGTGTTTAGGTTAAATGCAGCATCGGTCCACTGGTTACTGCGATCGATGTGTATGTCTTCAAAACAGAGAATCTCATCGCGGTAGTGACCACTGGCGATAATGTTATCAAAGTGGATTTCATCTGCGTTCAAGTCTTTGAAATTTGCGTAAAAGTTTGAGTTTCTTATTTTGAACTCCTTATCAAAAAGAACAGACAGATCATAGAAAGGCGGTGAGTCACACGTCAGCGCAGGGAGCTTCTCAGCCAGTGGATCTGAAAGCAGGTCTAAAATGTCGATGCTGCCGCGAGCATTTATCTTACCGCTTCTGTCTATGCAGTTTAAAGCTCCTTTAAACGAAACGCTCCCTTTAAGGCCACAGGTTGCTCCGGAAAACTGTAATATCGGAAATGCAGATGGTTCGACGACGATTCGTGGAGCATTCAACTTGACCCCATTTACAGTTAGTCGATGGGAGCTGATTTCAAAGTTAGGTAAAATACCTTCAAAAATCTCAGGCCATCTCTCTGGTTTTACGCGGGCAATTATATTTTCGGCAAAAATGTCAAGATCGGCAAACGTCATATCTCTGGCGCGTAAAAGCAATGGCTCCTGAGTGGTCAGTTGGTTGTTCTTGAATTCAAAATAAGTACCTGCACTGAAGTAATTTCCAGTGATACGGGGGTACTTTAGTTGTTCGCAGGATAGTAGTAGGGCTACATCCACGGTGTGATCTAACCTCGTAGATAGGTAAAATTGTAGTGTTGGTTGAATGAAGGGTGAGAAGTCTGTCTTTCTTGTCAGGGCTTGCGCAACCAACTGATAAAAGTCTTTGATTTCAGTTTTTTTAGTTCTCTTTTGCAGGCCTACAGGCCACTCAATCGAGCCCCGAAGATAGATGTCCTCGTGTTTTGCAACAAATGATTTGATCTGGATTTTGTGTTTACTGGGACTCAGGTGAAACGTTACATTTTTAAGGACAGTGGTATCTTTGCCGTTGGGTGCATAAATCGCAGGTATTTTTAGAGTGCCACTACTAAGCACGACTTTAGTGAAATCGAATCGGGGTGTGCTTAGCATTTGCAGACGATACTGAGCTTCAACACTTACAGCGCTGAATAGGGGCTTTTTGATCTCACTGTGGTAGACTTTAAGTCCGACGAGTTCGATTTTATGCCACAGTTTCAGTCGAAAGCTTTCTGCCTGGATATGAAATCCATCAAACTGTTTTTTCAATAACTGCTGATTAGCCCAATTCGTCGGTACAGGTATATGCCCATATGCAATTAAACAGCCAATAACGAGTGACTGCATGAGAAAAATGAGCAACAGCAGGCTATCAAGGCCAATTATGATAAGTTTCTTCGCCGTTGTTTGTCTTTTTGTCCGCATGCAGTTACGTAACGATAGTGTCTATGGAGCAGTTTCCTGGGTCGGCTTTGGCTCTGGGACGGGTGTCATTTCAGGCTGTTCTGGGAGTGCCTCACTGATTGCTTCGGGAGGCAATTGAATGTCGTTCGTAAAGGCATACAATGCGTCGATTGTTGTTTGCGGGATAGAAAAAATCACATCGTGTAGTTTCGATGCGCCAACCTGTGATGTACCTGAAAAGCGCTCTGTAAAGACATAAGACCGTGTTTCTCTGCGCCCATCTTCATCATCAGGCAATAGCATTTCCGCGCTCAACCTGTAGGTCCAGGGACGTGTTGTTGTGCTGTCCAGTATATATTCATCACTGTAACCTTCCACCAGATACTCTTTTACCTTAAACTTTTTGATTGTATCCAAAAGTTTAAAGACGGTTTCCCGTTCATCCTCTGATAAATCAATCAGCGCCTCCAGCCAGAGGCCATCCGGATTTTCCAATGAATACACAAAAATGGTTTCATCCTCCGAAAGATTATCGAGTTGTATGCGAGTGATTTTTGCAGCTTCGGGCAATACTTCCAGTATGCGATCGCGATAGTAGGCTGCATTTAGAGGAATCATCTTTAGGGTAGAGCGCCGATCAACCGTATATATATACTCGGCCTTATTGCTTTTGGCATAGAGTTTTTCGTTTTCATTTACAGGGTGTGCCAGTGAGAGCACGAATTTCTGGTCTTTTGCAGCCAGTTGAACTTTGCGTCGTAAATTGTTGAATCCGAGTCGGTCAAGGTCTGCGGGTGTCGGTGAGTCGATTGCAAAATCACTTGCACGCAGGTTTTTCAGTTTCTCAATGAGTTGTGCAACAATAGTTGAGTCTGCACGATAGGGTTGTATGCCTGCTTCCGTGTTGCTTTCGATCACCTGCCAGTTGCCGGTCTCCAGTTTTTGTAGACGAACCATGTGGTCTGCCTCCGAAAGATCAATCGAAGTTAGATTTTCCAGGTCAAAATTTAGAATACTGCGCTCACGGAGTGTTTTCTCGGACTCGCGCAGGCTGTCAAAGGTTTCGGCTTCAACTGAAAAAATAGTCGGATTGCCTTCTATCCTTGCGTAATAAGCGGGCCTAGCATTGCTGCTGGTTTTATTACCGATAAAAAGTGTCTGCTGACGCTTGTTGCCGTGCAATGTGATACGCATCATTGGATTTTCAAGTCCTTGTAAAATAGGGTCTCCAGTTTCCGATGACTTAAATTCTAAAACTCTGGCTGCTGTCAGTGCATTGATCGCATTCGAGACCTGAGAGGCGTTGGCTTCTGCTGTGAGTGGCGATTCAAACATCCAGCCATTGTTGGTGTACGCAATGCGAACTTTTAGATCGCTATCGCCAACGGCTTCAGGATTGTTCATCTGCAGACTGAGTGCTTTTACTTCGAAAACAGGTATGTCAAATATTTCGCGGTTGCGCAGATCATTCAGGTCAACTAACAGTCCGTCAATAAACTGACGATTGATGACGAAAACATTCTTTTTGTCCGGACCCAGTACATAGAAATTGTTGCCGATTTCTGTTATGTTCCCAATCCTTAATTCGATGACATCTTCCTTGTTACTAATCGTTAGTTGAATCCACGGATTTTCCAGACCATAATCAGCAAGGCTCTGGCCGGTGCGCTCTATCTCATCAATCGAAAAAAAGGCTTCTTCTTCCAGAAACTGAAGCTGATTGAGTATTCGGTTGATCGCAAAGTAGTTTGCCGGCCACTGTATTGGCTGAGTGATTTTCCAGGAAGAACCACTGCGCTCCAGGACGCGCGGGGTGTCTAGTCCCTTGCCGCTGAGCTCTATACGAGTTGCCTCAATGGCTTCGCGGCTAATCATTCCAGAGAGCCCGCCCGCTTGGATTTTGTCATCTTCAGCCTTTTTGCCAAGCAAGACAATTAGACCAAATGTGATGATATTTAATACTAGTAAGAATGCTGTGAATTGAATTCGCATTGAATTAATGACGTCGAACAAGAAATACGATTAAGCCTAGTCCTGCAACAACTACAGGGATTATTGTAAAATAATAAAGCATTTGGTGCAGCTCGCGTTCGCTAATTACGATTTGGTAACTTTCGAGTTTTCGTGTTGGGATATTCAACAGATCTTTGTAGTCGAAAATCCAGTTGATGGAGTTGCTAAACAGAGTCTGATTGCCAAAAGCCTGAAGGCGGTTATTAGCAATGAAGTCTGAATTTCCAAAAACAACCAGGCGGCCGCCTGGTATCGTTATACCCAGCTCTGTGCCTGAACTGCGAGTAGCGACCGTTGCAATACTTACCGGACCCTTCTGATCGCGCTTTTCGTCAAAGGCAGGTGGGTTTTGTGTGCGGTAGTCCCGTTCAGCCCAGCTTTGGTCTGAAGTGCCGATCAGAGGGAAAATCTGAAGTCGGCTATCGTTGACGGATGCTGGGTCGACACGTATTGTCCGTGGTTTACCGAAAAGGGCAGTAATCTGGTGGTCGATCATTAACTGAGTAATCGGATGTTCAGCAAAACGGCGAATAATCAAGTCTCCACCCTGAACGCGGTAGCCTTTGCCGACGTCCACCACAACCGTGTCCTCAGCCAGCACACCCCAGTCATAAAAGAGATCGTCCATGCCGTGACGTCGCCCCGGGTCAATTAGTACGATCAATCGACCGTTGCGGTCATCCATGTACCGGCGTAGCTTTTCAACCTCTTCTGGCTGTAGACTGGCTTGAGGAGACGCTATGACCAGAAGGGATGCATCTTCAGGGACATTTTCCTCGATAATGAGATCGAGCGTTGCCAGCTCGAAGTTCCGTTCTCGAAGGAAGTTTTCAAGTTGGGAAAGGCCGCGGAGTTTGTCGACATCGTCCAGTCGCATCTCTCCGTGGCCCACAAGAAAGTAGATTTTCTTAGCCTGCTTGCTGGAAACTTCAAGTATGGCCGATGTGAAGAGCTGCTCGCCACGAAAATTACGCGCATTGCCTTCAGGGTATTCGTACAGATCACCGGTACTGATTTGCCGAACTTTCTCACCGCAGACAACCAGGATCACATTTTCCTGGGTTAGATTGTATGCAGATGCAAGCTCCTGAGCACGCGCACGTTGACGGTAGATGTCAACAAACTCGGCATGGATATATTTTTTACCATTACGCGTGCTAAAAAATTCGTATTCACGCAACAGTTTGGCAATGTCATTACGTATGTCTTCGAGCCCTTCCAGATCGGTTTTCTCGGGTATGGTAACAATGATTTCAACCGGCTGTTCAAGCTGGCGTATGTAGGCCTTAGACTCAGCAGCAAGTGTGTAGGCGCCTGATTTTGTAAGATCGAAGCGTTTGAAGTAATTTGCCGAAATATAGTTAACCGTTAAAATCAGGCTAAGGCCCAAGATGATCTGAATGAACCGGTTGGCATTCTGAAGACGGCGAACGAAGCTGAATTCATTGGTGCGATTTGATAACATTACTTTTTCGCCTCCGTCATCAAGGTAGCCAGTCCAAGAAAGAATATGCCCGTACTTGTATAGTAGAAAAACGGTCGTGTATCGATCACACCATTTGAAAAGTCGTCGAGATGGTCAAAAATCTGCAGGTAGTTTACAATACCATTTAATCCAATTGGAAGCTCGGTGCCACTCTGTGCAATGTTGCCAAGTTGTTGTCCTCCAACGATAGCTACAAAGAGAGCGGTAAAGCTGAACATGGCAGCCACGAGTTGACTGCGGGTGATGCTACTGGCGAAGATTCCGATAGAGATAAAGAAGATACCACTGAGCGCAAGAAAGGCAAAGCCGCCGATGATTGGCTCCTTTGCCAGCAAATGACTGCTGGAATCTATTTCCGGGATGAACTTCGAAGCCATCAGTGGAAAGCTTAAGGTCAATAGCCACAGGAGCATGTAGAAGCTATAGGCTCCCAGAAACTTGCTGAAAACCATAGTTGCACAGGAAGTTGGAGTCGTCATCAATGTCTCCAGAGTGCCGGTGTGACGTTCTTCGGCAATGCTTCGCATCGTGAGCAGTGGAACGACGAAAAAAACCGGGAGCCAGAACAAACTCAGAAACTGCACCATAGACATACTGTCTTGTGACGCACTGACCATGCCGCTGATTATGGACCAGTAGAGAAAGCCCATCAATACCAGAAATAAAACCGCAGCGATATAAGTGGGTGGGCTGATCAACAGCATCCGAATTTCGTGTTTGAGCAAGGTTAGGAAATTTCGCATAAAGCTTGGATTTGATGACCTAGTTTTTAGAGGCTGGGGCCGACTTTTTTTGGGAAATATCAATGGTTTCTTCCCACGAGCGTTTTGTCGCTGCTAGAAAGATTTCTTCCAGGTTGGGAACGCGTGGCGCGAGGCTGAGCAGTTTGCAAGCTGAGGACTTTTGAAGCGCGCTAATCAGCTGTGGGCCAATTTCCCCGTTTCCCTTGGCGCGAATGGTCAGCAATAACCGGTTCTTTTCAAATGTCTGCTGGTTCAGGATTTCAGTCTCCATCCCCGTTGTTTGCATTAACTTTAAAACGTCACTTTCATTGCCTTCGATTTCTATCTCAAAACGGTTGCCGGGTAAAAACTCCTCCCGCAGTTGATCGCCGCAACCGGTCGCAACAACACGGCCACGATTGATGATTATCACTCGATCGCAGGAGCGCTCAATTTCCGGCAGGATATGACTGGATAATATCACAGTCATGTGGCCACGCAATTGGTCGATCAGCTTGCGAATGCCTTGTATCTGGTGAGGATCCAGGCCAATGGTCGGCTCATCCATGATAATTACTTTGGGGTCTCCCAGGAGTGCATCAGCAATGCCTACGCGTTGACGAAAACCTTTTGAAAGTGTTCCAATTATCTTGCGGCGGGCCGTGCGTGCAAGGTCACAGGTTTCCATAACCTCCTGAACTGTTGAACGCAACGTCTTAACGGGAACGCCTTTCAGATGTGCGCGGAAGCGTAAGTATTCAGCAACACGAAGGTTTTCCGGCAGAGGATTGTTTTCCGGCATGTAGCCAATCAGCTGCTTCACTTTTTGAGGCTCACGTGCTACCGAAATGCCGTGAATCCAGGCCTTGCCGGAAGTTGCTGACATGATCCCACACAGTATTCGCATAGTGGTACTTTTGCCAGCACCGTTTGGTCCAAGAAAACCGACAATCTCACCGTGGCTTATGGTGAAACTCACATTTTTGATCGCAGTAAGCCCTCCGAACTGTCGGGTAAGATTTTCGACATGTATGCTGGGATTGGATTCCATATGGTTGCGGGCAAACATTTAAGGAGGGTTTATCTCTAGATAATAGCAATAAAATTTGTTAGTTTCCCTGTCCGTCAGGTTTGTTCAAGTTTAGATTCTGCATCACGGTCACTTAACAGAATTTTGCCAATGATGGAAAGATTGTCGCTCTCAGGCATCTGCTGACTTGCCGTAGCACGCAGCGCAGTTTACAGGGTCTATTGGCAGATCAATTGCTGAATGTACTTGGGGCAAGTGCGGTTTTAAAATCAATAGCGAAACGAAACTGCCGGAATTGATGGAGTCGTAAAACCTTGGATCATAGATTTTACGCAGGTTCGCTGTATGCATTGTTCGTAGCGCGATGCTTCAGCAAGCGTTCAATGCCTCACGGTAAAACTCCAAGGCTCGCTTGCTATAAGCTGCGCTACGTTGCAGTCTCACTTGATGCGGTTATTCGCTGCGATAACTGTTTTTACTTGATGCCAGGTTTGATCGGTTAGGCTGATAGGGTTCGGATCATTTTCGGCATCGTCGAAATAGCAAAGTGATTTCTCTAGATTCCAGAGGCTACTGTTTGGATACTTTTTTGTATAAAAAGAGAGGAGGCTTTCTTGATCAAAATGTTTTAATAGTTCAGCATAGTCCCAGAAGTCCTTCTTACTGCCTCTATTGGCGATGGCATTGAGCTTCATTGCGGCAATGTCTTCGATGCCTAAAAGGCGAATGCCGTCAATGCTGATAATTTCTTGGATAAGTGGATATTGGTAGGCGATGAAGTCAGTTTTTATCCCGTTGATTTGTCCTAGTACAGTATTGGCAGCAACCGATGCTTCAGTCAGGCTAAACTTTTGACTGAGAAACTCGCCTAGCTTAACGGCATCGAAGGGTTTATGAGCAAAAAGATCCAGATCAATGGACTTTCGATGTCCGTAGTGAAGGGCAAGCGCTGTGCCGCCAACCAAGTAAAATTCCTGGAGTTGCTCTGCTGCCATTAATCGCTGCAACAGTTTTATCAGGCTCTTCGATACGGCTTCAAGATGAAGTTTCATTGCTGTGTCCAATGGTTCGCACGCTTGTGCGCACGGAAGGCTTCTCTTTTTAGACCGAATTGATTAGCGAAGAATGCAATGGTTTTTGGAGAAAGATAGGGTGCGTTTAGAAGTGTGTCTTTAATTCGAGCTGCGCCATAGTAGGACCATGTTGTACGCACTTCCTGGCTAGTCCCTCGTTCCATCACTCGGATAATCAAAAATGTTGCGTTGGTTTCAGGGTCGATGCTGCGTTGATCAACATCCCAGAAGATAGAGCTCGAAAGCTGATCCATGAACTGTTTATCCATTAGCATATTTTCTAATATTATCACTGTCGGTCTAAGATCAAGGTGTTTGTATCTCTTTATCAAACTAAGAGGCAGCCCTTCAGAGGCTGGTAATGGCTGTATTGGCGGACGCTCTCGAACGTTCATGCGGCGCAGGGACGCACCTGCGCTACCATTATACATTGAATTTCCCCGGGTAGGGCGGCACCGTCCCTGGTGCGCCTGCGTCGTGTTAGCGGACGCTTTCGAACGTTCGTGCGGCGCAGGGACGTGCCTGCGCTACCATTATACATTGCATTCCCCGAGGTAGGGCAGCACCGTCTCTGGTGCGCCTGCGTCGTGTTTAGCGGACGCTTTCGAACGTTCGTGCGGCGCAGGGACGCGCCTGCGCTACCGTTACACATTGCATTTCCCCGGGTAGGGCGGGCACCGTCCCTGGTGCGCCTGCGTCGTGTTTAGCTGATGCTCTCGAACGTTCATGCGGTGCAGGGACGCACCTGCGCTACCAGTTTTGAATAGGATCGGATGGGCTCGCGGGGATTCCTCTCGCTCGATAGCCAATCCGATCCCTTTTTAGAAACTGGATTCGGGCCAGATGTAAGGCCACGCATTCAGGTTGTCGACTAATCCGGCTCTTATTGGATTCATGCGCAAATACTGTTCCTTTTCTTCAAGAGATTCCCGACCACGAATACGGTGTTCAAAAAAGCCTTCCTGCCATTCTATCTGCTGTGATCTTTTGAGATAACTTTTCCAGGGTGATACAATTTGGACTATGCTAAAATGTGTTGTGTTGAGAGAAGCAAGAATATGTAAATGATCCGGCATGATAACGACCAGTTTTGGATGCCATTTGTGAGCATCTTTATAAATCTGGATGGAATCTTTGATAGCCTCGGCAATGACTGGTTTGGCAAGTTGGTTAATATGGCGTTGAACAGCATTGATCGTTATAAAATAGACTGAATCGTCCTGAACCCAGGAGGGGATGAAGTGTTTCAGGCGGGTACGTTTAGAGTCATTCACGTTCTTGGAATTTATACGATACATACTTTTAGTCCAGTATGTAGTTCCTGCACAGGGTAAGGGCATCCACGTCGTGTTTAGCTGATGCCCTCGAACGTTCATGCGGTGCAGGGACGCACCTGCGCTACCGTTACACATTGCATTTCCCCGGGTAGTGCAGCACCGTCCCTGGTGCGCCTGCGTCGTGTTTAGCTGACGCTCTCGAACGGTTCATGCGGTA
>CAWUII010000045.1:0-22499 GCA_963922575.1 uncultured Opitutia bacterium | reverse complement strand
GAAGTGTCCTTGGCAAGGCGCGAGCCGGGTTCTGCGAAGGAGTGCACTTAAAGTGCACACACTTACACCAAGACTTTCAGCAATAAACTCCAAGGGGGTGTGATCATTAAATCCCATTTTCAGCCCCTTAAGTCCGTGCCATTCCGACATGATCCCTTTTATTGGATTCGGTGTGCGATTTCGAGATAGTAAATTGTTCACTACAAAATGAAATTGCACCCTGTGGAAAGTAATCCTCGCGTAAGTTAGCCAATCGGCCCTTTCTATCACACGAATGAGCACACAATTTGAAATCCGCGCCATCATTTCCGATGAACTTGCAGAAACAATCGACAGTTACTTTCTTGAAAACGAATTGATTAACTGGGGTATAATGCAAAAAGAGCTCAACGATCCCTACGAAGTATTTGGCATTTTTCCAGATTCGAACAGTGCTCACCAAGCGCTTTCTAAGCTCCGCACCGCGTTCCCTGAACTGCCCGAAAATTTTACTGAGAAAGTGATTGAGGATGCTGACTGGCAAAACGCGTACAAAGAATTTCTGAAACCATGGAAGGATCGCCTGCTGCACTGGATCCCACTCTGGGAACGCGATGCGTATTCCGCTCCGGCTGGCTCAGCCTGTGTCTATCTGGATTCCGGTATGGCCTTCGGCACCGGTGCTCACGAAACAACACGGCTTTGTGCTCGAAGGCTGCTGGATTATCGTGAAATAAATGTGCAGTCACTGGATGAACCTGAGGTCATTGATGCTGGTTGCGGATCCGGAATTCTAGCACTTTCTGCGACTGCACTTGGATTCAAGAAGGTTGTAGGATTTGATATTGATCCTGAGGCTATCGTGGTCTGCCACAGCAATGCCGCCGAAAACCCACAGCTCAAAATACCCGGATTCAGAGTTGCTGATTTGGAAAAAGGACTCCATGGCCAACAAGCAGACCTTGTGCTGGCCAACATACAAACCGACATTTTGATCCCGTTCCGATCCCATCTCGTTAAAAGCGTCACCGCATCTGGAACCTTGGTACTCAGCGGCATTTTGAACAAGGAATTGGAACTCGTGCGCACTGACTACACCGCTGAATTTGCCAAACTGCGCCCTGAAATGACCATTGATGTCGACTCACGGCAAGACGGTGAATGGAGTGACCTGCAGTTTAAGCTCTCCAAAAAATAGCATCAACTGACTTGAACCCGAAAATCCGAACTTACAATTCCCGATATTCCAAGCTTGCGGTATGATTTATGAGTGCCAAATAATATAGAGATAATGCAAACTATTGGAGAGCGATTGGAAGAAGCACGTAAACGCAAAGGTATTTCTTTGCGTGAAGCGTCCGAGGCAACTAAAATCCGAAGTGATTTCCTAAGAAATATTGAGCAAAATCAGTTAGATTTTGAATTGCCGGAAATATATAAACGCGGATTTGTTAAAAACTATTCCAACTACCTGGATTTGGATGCAGCGAGTATCCTCACAGACTACACTGCTCAGCTGCTCAGCAGTTCAGGCAATGCGAAACGTAACAGTACTTCCGAGTTGTTCGGTTCCATGGAATTGAAATCCAGTTCAACGGATACCGACAAGCCATCTCTGGGTAGACTATCAAATGCCTCCAAGGCCGACGATACCAGTGGAGAAAACACGCAAACCCTGGAGAACAATAGTGTTTTCTATATCAAAGTGGGTATGGTGGTTCTTGGCGTCCTGGCTTTCCTCATCGTAATTATTGGCCTGATTGCCGCAGTTTTGAGCAGCGATGATGATGCGATTGCCAACCCGGGTACAACATCACCAACGGCCAAAATTGCCTCGAATGACACTGTAGGTGCCTCGACTGCTGGCCAGGAAACCGTATCACTGATCGCTAAAGGAAATGTATATGTTTTGGTCAAACAGCGTAATGATGACAAAAAACTTGTGCAGAAAACCCTCAGCGAGGGCGAAAAACTCGAGTTTACAAAAGAAGGTCCGATCGATATTTATTTCACAGAAGGTGAAAATATCGAGATCGTGAATCCCGCGGGTGAGCGATTACGTCCTGAAGGTAAGGGAACCGCAAAAATATCCATTCCTTGATCTCCTGCTAAACAGACGCTTCTGAAGTTGCGCGAAAATTCGGATTAGCCTTTGCGTGCAAAGTAGAATCGATGGCGTCCGGAACAATCTTCAAGGAAATGTCCGTTCAAATTTGAAGCAGCACTTAACGCGTTCAGCTCCGATTGCTGACTGATGCCTGTCTCAAGCGCGAACAAACCTTCGTCTTTCAGGAACGTTCCGACAGTATTAAAAATTTTCCGTATGGCATCCAAGCCATCCTCACCGGAGACTAGGGCATTCTGCGGTTCATAATCGACTACTTCCGGTTCAGCGGTAGTCATCTCTTCCAGGGTCAGGTACGGTGGATTAGAAACAATCAGGTCGTATCTAGTTTCATTGGCATTCAAGGGGCTGAACCAACTGCCTTGATGAAATCGAATGCTTGATTCCAAGCCCAGCGACTGGGCGTTTTCTTTGGCAAGCGAAAGCGCCGAGGAACTTAAATCAACAGCATCAACCCTCGCATCCGGGTACTCCTTTGCAAGTGCCAGCGCCAGCGCGCCACTGCCAGTGCCGAGATCCAATATTGTTCTGGGCGTTACAGAAAGCTGTTTAACGACTTGTTCAACCAATTCTTCCGTCTCATGACGCGGAATCAGGGCGCGGGAGTCCACCTTCAACTCCATCCCGTAAAATTCAACCGTGCCCAGAATATACTGAAGCGGTTCACGGTTTGCCCGGCGTTTTACCAATGGCCGCAATGTGTTAAGTTGTGCCTCGGTCAATGGTCGATCCAGGTCAAGATACAATTCCAATCGCTTCAGTTCCAGCACCTGTGCAATCAAGGCATCAGTATCCAGGCGAGCGTTGGGAACACCTTTGGTCTCAAAAAACGTTTCCGTGCGTTCCTTTATTTCTCTGACGGTTAAGAGCGACATACGTTCATTTCCATTTGCTTTGTCAGAATGTTAGTCAATTTGACTTTTTAGCAAATTTTCAATGCGCGCATTATAATCATAATCCTGAAGTCCATTAATCAGCTCATCAAGGTTTCCATCAATGATCGGTGCAAGCGAAAGGTTCATTCCAATTCGATGATCTGTGAGTCGGTCCTGTGGAAAATTGTAAGTGCGGATACGTTCAGAACGGTCACCAGTACCTACCTGTCCTTTGCGCTCCGCTGCGTACTTCGCATTTTCTTCGTCGATCTTTGCCTGCAGAAGTCTCGAGCGCATTACCGTGAGCGCTTTCGTTTTATTTTTCAGCTGCGACCGTTCATCGGCGCAGTAGACTGAGACACCTGTTGGTTTGTGCACCATCATCACCGCAGAATCGGTCTTATTGACGTGCTGTCCACCCGCTCCCGATGCTCGCATTGTAGAAATCTCTAGGTCATTAGGTTTGATCTCGATATCGACTTCCTTGGCCTCTGGCAACACTGCCACTGTCGCGGTAGATGTATGGACGCGTCCTTGTGTCTCTGTCGTTGGCACACGCTGCACACGATGAACACCACTTTCAAATTTGAGAGATTTATAGACGCCTTCGCCGGTCATATTAAAAATGATTTCACGAAAGCCACCGGAATCCGCGGTATTTGAACTCATTACTTCGACCCGCCAGCCCCGCGTTTCAGCAAAACGACTGTACATACGGAAGAGATCGCCGGCAAAAATATTGGCCTCATCGCCGCCGGCACCCCCACGAATCTCAACCACAGAGTTACGACTGTCAGTAGGATCCGGCGGGATCATCGCCCGCAGTACGTCATTCACTAAAGCCTCTCGCTCTGATTCCAAAGAGTCGATTTCTTCGCGTGCCATCACTTGCAGTTCTTCGTCAATTGAAGCATCCGCTAGCAACTCCTCTGTTTCCCGAATTTGTTTTTCAGCAGCATGATACGCTTCAAATTTTTCTACCAGGCTGGTCAGATGTTGATGTTCTCGCGACGATTCGGCAGCCCGCTGCTGATCCGAATAGAAGTCAGGCTCTGCCATTTGAGTATCCAGTTCCTTGAGCTTGGCGCGGAAAGGAGTGATATCAGGAATTTTATATATCGAATTCACAGTAAGTAATTTTAATCAACAACTATCGTTTCAAATGAACTTTAATGCTAGTTGACAATAAGTGTTTAGACAAATTTTAGAGTTATAGATAATTATGAGGTTGCATTGATCTATATAATCTTAAACTCAAGATTTCAATATAAAGCTATGAATCGTCTATTTTCCACACTATCTTTTTTCCTTTATTGCACGGTAGCCTTATCGCTAACGAGCTGTCGCAATACTCCAGAGCCAGAACCTGAAGCAACAACCTGGCAGAATGTTGCTAAACAAATGACTGAAGATTCTGTTTCTAAACCGACAGAAAAGGATCCTGTGCCTGCCGAAGTAAAGACTCCCCAAGAAGTTAATTACCAGAAAGGCTCAGAGAAGATCCTTGCAACTAGACAGATTGAGGTAACCAAAACTTTAGTTGAAGGAGCTCCGGTCGGTGGCGAAGTCCGCTATCAGATTGATGTACAAGCGCTTGAAGATGTAGGATCTGTCCGCGTAACGGAAACAATTCCCAAAGATATTAAGTTTAGATCAGCAACGCCACATGCAAGGCTCTCCGGCAATCAGGTAACTTGGATCTTCCCTTCTATAAGTAAGGGAGAAAAGCGCTCCATCAATGTATCCGTTATACCGGCTGCAGAAGGTGATCATAAGATTACATCAATCGTATCCGTCGAAAACCTATTCTCCCTGGATTTTTTCTCCGGACAGCCTGAATTAATGATTGAAAAAGAAGGTCCGAAAAGTGTTGAACTGGGTGAAGTCGCGACTTGGCGTGTCACAGTGACCAACGATGGTTCTGCAGATGCTAGAAATGTCGTCATTACAGACAAGCTACCCAATGCATTCGAGCCAACAACAACGCTACGTCATTCAATCGGTGCACTGCCTTCAGGTGCAGTTGAGACTGTAACCTACAGTGCAAAAGCAGTCACTCAAGGCGAGTTTGAGAATAATGCCATCGCCACTTACGATGGTGGTGTGGTCGATTCTGTAGAGACGAAATTACCGATACAAGTCGTTCGTTCGGGACTTCGCGTCCGTAAGGTCGGCCCGGAAGAAGCTTATGTCTTCAAGCCGGAAACATTTAAAATCACGATTGAAAATACGGGAGATACCGAGCTGACAAATATTCGCATAACAGACATACTGCCCGAAGGTAGTTCGGTCGCTGATAACGGACTCGGTCGCGTAAGTGGCAATGCCATCGGCTGGATGATTCCAGTGTTACCTGTTGGTGGAAGCCAACTGATCACCACGGAAATTGCAGCGACTCGCAAAGGTGAATCGACAAACACTGTAAAAGTTGTGTCCGAAAACGGCATACAGGCCAGTGACTCAGCGACAACCACTTGGCTGGCAGTGCCCGGCGTTACGGTCTCCATATCCGACAGCAAAGACCCTATACGTGTTAAGGAACGCACCACCTACAATATTCAGGTGAACAATCAGGGTAAATTTGAGCCGGTCAGTGGAACCGTTACAGTCACCTTTAACAAATCAATCAAGCCGATTACTGTCACTGGTGACTCCCAAGGCACTATCAACGGACAGACGGTCACTTTTCCCCGGACTACACTTGAACCCGGTAAAGATATCTACCTGAGTGTTATAGCTGAAGGTGCTGAAATCGGACCCGGCCGTATCTCTATGAGCTTTAGCGCGGACTTCCTGGGTGAGCCGATTGTCAGCCAGGAAACCACTAACGTTTACTAATCTTTCAGAGTAACTTTACACAAAGGCCTCAACAGCAAGTTCTACTGTTGAGGCCTTTTGCTTAGTCATCTCACCGGCATATCGGCAAAATGAATACAGGTTTAAAGAGTTTGCTTCAAAATCTTAGATTCTTTCCTTCTACATCTTTAAAACAAATCGCACTATGACAACAGAAGCCACCGCTGAAATCGGCCTGATTGGTCTCGCTGTAATGGGTCAGAATCTGGCACTCAATATCGCTGACCACGGCTTTAAGATATCCGTCTACAATCGCACCACTTCAAAAATGGAAGCGTTTGTCGCCAATAATCCTGACACACCCGGTGGACTGGAAGGCTTTAAGACGCTCGAAGAGTTCGTTGCATCACTCAAGCGCCCACGCAAAATCGTTATTCTGGTCCAGGCCGGATGGGCAACCGACAAGGTCATTGAAGGTCTTATACCTCTCCTTGAAAAGGATGACATCATCATCGATGGCGGCAATGCCAAGTGGGACGACACCATACGGCGCGAGAAAGCACTCAAGGACAAAGGACTGCGCTTCATCGGTTCCGGAGTCTCCGGCGGTGAAGAAGGCGCTCGTTTTGGCCCGTCGCTCATGCCCGGCGGTTCCGAAGATGCCTGGAAACACCTTGAGCCTATCTGGAAAGCCATTGCGGCAAAAGTAGACCCTGATACCGGTAAACCGCTCGAAGGTGCTGCACCTGGCAAACCGATCAAAGGTGGTTTCAGCTGCACCGCATACATCGGGCCAAATGGTGCCGGGCATCACGTAAAGATGGTTCACAACGGTATTGAGTACGGCGACATGCAGATGATCTGTGAAGCCTACGACCTGATGCGCAATTTACTGGGTATGAGCCCTGCGGAAATGGGGACTGTCTTTACAGAGTGGAACAAAGGTGAGTTGGACTCTTTTCTCATTGAAATAACCGCCGACATTCTCAAACAGGCCGATCCGATAACGAATCAACCCTTTGTGGATATCGTGCTGGATGCCGCCGGTCAAAAAGGCACTGGCAAATGGACTTCCGTTAACGCACTCGACATGGGCACGCCGGCGCCAACAATTGCAGAGGCGGTCTTTGCCCGCTGTATTTCCGCGATTAAGGACGAGCGCGTTGCCGCCGCCAAAGTTTTAAATGGCCCCGGGGCAAAACCGTACAGCGGCGATAAAAAAGAGCTGATCGAAGCTATTCGTCAGGCACTCTACGCTTCCAAGATCTGCTCCTATGCACAGGGCTTTCAGCTGATGCGTGATGCGGAAAAAGAGTACAACTGGAATCTCAATTTTGGCGAAATTGCACAGATTTTCCGCGGTGGTTGCATTATACGTGCTGCGTTTCTACAGAAAATTACCGAGGCCTTTGAACGCGATTCAAAACTGGCAAATCTGCTGCTCGACCCATACTTTACAAAAGCGATTCATCAGGCACAATCCAACTGGCGAAAAGTCATTGCACTGGCAGTACAGCACGGCGTTCCAGTTCCGACATTTAGCTCGGCGCTTGCTTACTACGACAGTTATCGGACTGCCCGTCTTCCACAAAATCTGCTTCAGGCTCAGCGTGATTATTTTGGCGCACATACTTACGAGCGTGTGGATCAACCGCGAGGCACGTTTTACCACATCGACTGGCCCGAAGCTGATCGTCCGCAGCTTGAAGTCTAGTATTTCAGGAGGAAACAGACTTGCCCAGGTAAGCGAGCAACCACATCTCCTTCCAGAGCCGATAACGTCCGTCATAAGTAAATTGACCACTTTCTTCTCTGTATTGGAGTGGATTTAAAAAGCCGCATTTAGTATTCAGCTGCTCCAGCAAATGTTGCTGCTGATTTAAAGTTTTTAGTGGTTCATCCTCGAAGGGGATCGGTTCAAAATTTGTTTTAGAGAGATGTTTTTTGTGAATGCGAAACAAACTTGCCAGTGAACCAACGAGTGGTTTGCGCACAAAATCCCAGTTTTCCGGATAATATCCACCAAAAGGATGTGAGCCATTGTCTGTGATCAGACGACTGCCACTCGCTCCGTTTGTAGACAAAGTGTAAGATGTTGAGATACCGTTCTTACGTTTGGGTATAAACAAGATCTGTAAACGCGTCAGCTTATCGGAGCTTTCATAGATGGAGGCCCGCAGAGATATGCCTTCAAATAACTCTGCTTTAAGCGTGGAAATGCGTTCGAATCGTTCATTTTTCAGCCAGTTCTTTATTTTCTCGAAGCGTTTGCCTGCCGGCCATTCGTCCCCATCCTCGTTTGAACTAAACCTTGGAAAAAGCGGCATATCGCTGCTACTTAAGACCTTGATCACGATCCAGTTGTACCCGGTTTCAATCAGAAACCAAAGCATGAATCCGACAAGGATGTGCACCCAGTCCGGTCGTGATGAAAGCCCAGAGGTTTTCATCAGAAAGGCAAAGAACCACGCAAATAATACCCAGCGTAGCCAGCGGTTTACCAAGGCAAGAACGGGCGTCTCTTTTCGGGCGCTTACGCTGGATAAAAGTATGGAGAACGCCGCAACGCAAATCAGGCAGAACTTGAATACTGGGAATGTGATATCAAACATGATTAAGCTAAGTAAGTATCTTTGTTAGTAGTCACTAACAAAGAGTTGTTCCCGATACTGAATTTCAAAATAATTGTGCTGAGAGAGATGTTAAGATCGGGAATCTGAAATTTGAGATTTTCTGAATTGATAGTTTTCCTCTACGAGACAATTAATCGAGATATTTTACTAAGATCTATAATTACCCCTTTGTACTATGTCACAAGTAACAAGAATCATTTGTCGGACAATTTTGTTTTTCTGTGCACTTTTTTCAATCGTAAAACCCAAGGCGTTTGCGGTGCCTATTTCCAACAAGGCCGGCAAGGTCATTGAGGTCGAAATTTTGAAAATCGAAGATACGCGTATTTTCATTCGACTGGAAAACCGGAATGAACTCTGGCTCGAGCGCAGTCGTCTATCCAATGAAAGCCTGCAAATGATTGCCCAACTTGAAAATGCAGTGAAATCAGAGCATACGATGATCAATGACTTGCTAGGCATTGGGCTTCTGGATGATCACTCGCTCTGGGACGATCCGATTGAATCTATCGCCGGTCGTCTGAACTGGAATCTGGAATCCAAAACAGAAAGCCAGTCCAGTTACCGATACTATCCCAGCGACAACTATACGATACTCGGCACGCGCGCATACACGAGTGCACTGTACAGTGTTGATGGGAAAGCGGTGCAGTTAAGTATCATCTTTTCCAACAAGGGTGACTTCGACTTTAGCCCGGTTCCGACCAGAGATGAGATCAAGGCCATGGAAGCGGCGATCGAACAGGACGAGGCATTCCTAATCACACGTTTCAATAAAATACTAGGTGAATCCACACGGCAGTCCTACGGAGGGAGTGGGAGTTTTCGTGAAAGTATCCACCGCTGGGACTGGCACGGTCACGCTTTCCTTCTGGCTTCACAGAAGGGCGAGTATGTAAGTCTTCGCATCACCAGCAGTGAAACTGCCGAAAGCCGAGGTCGTGGCGAACGGTTTTCAGATGCGGAACTGCGCACGCTCACGCGTAAAAACGTAACCACCCGTGAGAACGGTGATGTCATCATCAAAAATATTCCGATGGTCAACCAAGGGCCCAAAGGCTACTGCGTGCCGGCTACCTTTGAGCGATACCTTCGTTACATGCAGATTCATGCCGACATGTATCTGCTCGCCATGGCGGGGCAGACGAAAATTGGCGGAGGCACCTACCTTAGTGAAATTATCGAGGCAGTTGAGAGTTACCTCTCTTCCCAAAATCGCTCCTTGGAGCGGATGCGGCAAACGATTGATCTTCGTACGGTTCGCAAATACGTCGATGACGGACTGCCGATTATTTGGGCCATGTACTCTTCCGGAGAGTACAATCAATATGCCAGCTATCGTACTATAGAACGTTTTTCAGTGACCGACTGGGACGCATGGGGGGAGAAGCTCAAAAACGAGGAACGCACGATTCAACTTGAGAAAACCCGACAAACTGCACACGTCTGTATGATCACCGGGTACAACGAAAGCACCGGCGAAATTGCCGTAAGCGACTCCTGGGGCCTGGAATATCAGGAACGCTGGA
Source organism: uncultured Opitutia bacterium (assembly GCA_963922575.1). GTDB lineage: Bacteria > Verrucomicrobiota > Verrucomicrobiia > Opitutales > Coraliomargaritaceae > Lentimonas. The sequence goes on along the minus strand of CAWUII010000045.1, from coordinate 12,562 downwards.
TCTCCGCCGAACATGCAGATCAAGTATCGCAGGGGATGATTTATTTGATTGATTTTTAGGATTCCTGCATGGAGCTCATTCCAGACATTTATAACCATTTAATCCGAATCGATTTCGATTCTCGATGATGATTTGGATTTCGATTAGTAAGGTGAAATCTGTGGATTAGAATCTGATTTTTATCGACGTTGCATGCTTTCAACCAGTGCGCTCCGCAAACCTGGTTCGAGCTCAGCGGTATCGAGCCATTCAAGTGCTTGTTCAGGCTGTGTCGCTGCCCATGCCTGAACTGTGTTAGTGAGTGTTTTGACCCGTTTTTCGGGGGCAGAAATGCTGTTGCTCCAGGCGACTGCTGCTTCGGGATCAAATGCAGTCATAGCTTCCGTAAAGCCAATGATGGCTGCGTCGCGTTGGGGGCCGATCGGTGCTTCGCTGAGCCAGGCAGATGCGGCTACAGAGTCCATATTGCTCCACTCCTGAAATATTGTTTCGAGATTTTCAGTTCGGTTCAGCGGGTCATCCGGACTGAGTGCTGTCTGCCAGTTGATGGCTTCCGTCGGATCATTTTGTGTCAGTGTGCGGATGTAGGCATCGACGGACCCGGGTGCTTCGTGGGCTTCGGTCACGGCGCGAAGCAGTTGCTCTGCTTCTACAGGCTCAGCTTCTGCGTAATACTGGATGCTCTGATTAAAGAGCGCCATGTCACCATTGGATTCTGCTTCGGAGAAAGCCCAGATTGTTGCTGCTTTGGGGTCGATAGTTGACCAGGATTCAATCAGTGAAGCGGCGGTTTCACTGCGTAAACTGCCTGCGGGTAACTGCCCAACCCAGCTGGAGGCTTCTTCGGGGTTTTGAATGGCCCAATTAGCAACAAGCGTTTTTGTAGCATTAAGTTTGCTGCCATCGTTGGCCATCCCTTCAATCCATTTTGCCGCTGCGGTGGGATCTTGTTGACTCCAGAGTTCGATCCCGGAATTAAGTGTTTCCAGGCGAGCGAGTCCACTTGCATTTGATTCCAGCCAGAGCAAAGCGCTTTCAGTGTCTTTGGCCGCCCAGAGAGCGACGATTTCAAGCATGCCACGCAGTCTATCTTTGCCGGATGCTTCGGTTTGCAGCCATGTCATTGCAGAGGCAGGGTCTTCTTTTGCTCTTCGGCGTGCTTCAGCGAGAAAGGGATCTTCATCTTCTTCTGAAGAGTACGCATCTATATTGGTATCTGGCAACAGAATGCTGCGTTCACGTCTGGCATTTGCTGCTTCTGGTTGCTCCGGGACGGTCTCGGTGGTTTCAACGGCCGATGGGGTGGGAGTGTTGACCATTACCCAAGCTTCTTTGAAGCGATCCCACTTTTCACGAGCAGGTTCAAGATAAGGCAAAGCTGCCAATGCAGCCAGGCTTATAATGGCAAGTGTAAGTGCAATGCGGCCGATCCATTTCATAATCAATTAGCTAAGCTTGAAAAAGCTTCGGGTGTTCTCAGTCGTGCGAGCGCTAAGTTCTTCGAGATCGATATTCAGGGCGTCTGCGCACTGCTGGGCAATGTGAGTCAGTAGAGCCGGTTCGTTGGATTTGCCGCGATGCGGTTCTGGAGTCAGGTAGGGGCAGTCGGTTTCCAGCATTAGCCGATCGATCCCCTGAGACTTGAGCGCTTCGCGAACATCGGAGGCATTTTTGTAGGTGACGATTCCGGTAAATGAACCGCGCCCACCGCGCTTATTGATCTGTATTATTTCACTGGAACCATATGAAAAGCAGTGAAATACAACTTTTTCCCAGTTAACTCCGGACTCATCGATCATCCGGACAGTATCTTCAAAAGCATTGCGGCTGTGAACGATGACCGGGCAGTCCAGTTCGCTGGCCAATGAGAGTTGTTTTCGAAAAGCTTCTTCCTGCTGGATCATGATCTCTCCTGCCTGAACCGGATCCTTTGGTAAATGAAAATAGTCGAGCCCGATCTCGCCCAATGCCACCGGCGCATGGGGTGGCATGAAAAAGGTTGATATTTGGCTGGTGGTCACTTCCCAGTCAGCATCCACATAGCAGGGGTGCAGACCGACTGTGTAATGGATCCGATCTGCGTAATTTGTGTGCATTTCACGGTAGGGGACCCAGTCTTTTGGAGATGTGCCAACAGCAATGAAACGATCTACACCATTATCGGCGGCACGTTTTAGGACATGCTCTAGTTCACCTTTTTCTTTGAAACCAAGCAAGTGGCAGTGGCTGTCGATAAGTTGCATGATAACTTGTAAGCAGAGATTTTATGTTAAAACTTACCAAACAACACGATTTTGCAAATCTTGCAACACGGCTGAGAAGCCAAAAAGCACAGTTGCTCGGCTACACTAACTTTTGTGCATCCGTGAACAGTAATTTCAGTTCGATTTTGGTTTCTTCAAGGCCGCTGATTCTAGCAAGCGCTGTTCTGTAAGCTTCGAGCTGTGGGCGGTGATATTCGGTGGCTTGTTCGAGTGTATTTCCCGGGTGGATACGATCGGTTTTGAAGTCGATGATTTCAGCGCCGAGCAATTTGCCATCTTCGTCTTGATGGATGACAACGCGGTCAAAGACTCCATTTATGAATTGATTGTCATCCACATAGCTGAAAGCACGTTCGCGCCATACAGTGGCTGGTGCAGGAGGTTGGGTAAAGAGGGTGCGGATATCTGGCTGAGCAAAGCAGTTCTGAAGTGTCTGTTCGACCGCTCTGTCCAAACCGCATGGTAGTTCTGTGAACCACTCAATCTGTTCGAAAGCTTCATGAACGAGCGTGCCAAATTTTGCAGCTGTTTGTTCGAGATCGAAATATCTGGCTGCCGAAATTTGCGAGGATTTCAGGGTTGATGGCCGTGCAAGTTGCAGCCTCGTATGTGCTGGTGGAAAAGATTGTGCTTCAGGTACGATGCCTTCGGTGGTTTGAGGCGTCGGGGCTTCAAATGTTTCATACCAGTTGGCGTCGCCAGTGCTCCAGAGAACCGAAAGGGGGCTTTGAGATTTGAAATTTGGAATTTGGAAATCTGCCTGGGGTTCACTTCCGAGAACCTGTTTGAGGAAGTGAACGGTTGATGTTCGATGGGCGCCTTTGAGGTCGCTGATCATATACAACCCACGTTTCGCTCGGGTCATTGCTACGTAAAGTGTACACAGGTTGCCAAAGTCGCGTTGGCTGGTGGTTTGATCGAGTAGTTTTTTGAGTTCAGGATCGGCTTGCATGAATTCTTTGCGGATGGGTTGTAGAAGCCAGTTGGTTTTGCCTGTTTCGTCTTTGAGTGAGGTAATGTCTGTTTCGCTGCGTGAGAATTTGTCTTCGTTCACAAAAATGACGACATCGTATTCAAGACCTTTGGATTTATGAATGGTTTCGACAATTACAGTGCTTTCCGTGGTGGAATCACCGGTGTGACTGGTCTTTAAAAACTGAATCAGGTTGTCGATATTTGTGAAAGTTTCGTCGGCAAAGAGATGTGTCTGATCCACTAGTTGGCGCAAGCGTTCGCGGTGCCAGCCATCATTTTCTGAGAGGTGTGCGGTGATTTGTTCCGCGGCCCACCGTATGGCGTTTTGGTAGCTTTCGGAAAACAGTCGCTTTCGTAGAGTCACTGCAGATTGGACAAGTGCTGGGCCCTTTGTGGAGATGTCGATTAACTCCAAATAACCTCGGGCAAATGTATCACCCGGATGTGCGGCAAGTTGTAGCAGTGCGAGCAAGGCAGTCCCGGCGGCATTATCGATTGCAGGTTTAACTGCTGAACCATTGTGGATGTGAAATGGGCAACGTTCGCGCAAGTAATCGGCCATTGCTGCAGCGTCGGCATTCTTGCGTACAAGTATGCCGACGCTCAGGCCGCGCTCTGTAGGATTTAGCGCGTTCAACAGTTGCAGGATCTGTTCATGATGCGTGTCGTTTTGAGCTTCCAGCCAGCAGGCAAACCCACTCAGTGCCTTGGTTGCAGGAGAGGTTTCATGATTTTGCCAGCTTTGCGCCCAGCGGGCAGCGGCATCCGCAGAGAACGTTTCGGCAATTGTGTTTTGGTCGCCGAATACAGTGTTGACTGCATCAATAATGGGGCCCGCAGAGCGCCAGGAAGCTGCAAGTGGCTGTTGTACAATGCGCGTTTCTCCGTTGCAGTTGTATGTTTTTTGGATGTCGTGGAAGAGGCGGTCGTCACTGTTGCGCCAGAGGTAAAGGCACTGTTTGGTGTCGCCGACGTAAAAGAGAGAGCGTTGCCCCGAGTCGTCCTGAATGACTTCATCGATCAGATTAGCGACGACCTGCCACTGTGGGCGGCTGGTGTCTTGGAATTCATCAAATAGCCAGTGGTCGAAGCTACTGTCCAGGCGGAAGTCCATCAGCTGTCGGCTAGTCGTGTCTATAGCTCCCATCGGAGAGCCCGCAGCTTCTGGAATTAGCAGATGGGTTAGATCTGCAAAGGAGAGCTGACCTTTGCTTCGAACGGTATGTTCGTATTGGTGGTGATATATTTGAAGTATTTTATACACGCCCTGTGTATTGTTTAAGGCACGGTGCAAGTGATGCCATACGATGGCACGCAGACAATCGGCCAGTGCGTTGCAAAGCGGTTGGCTGAGTTGTATTTCTTTGCGAACCTTAATGGTCGCTTGGCCAGCAAAAATGTCAGAGGACGCTGTGAGTGCATTGTTGAGCAGACTGGTTAGTTTTTCGGCGCTTGGATAATTACGAATGTGTTCGGCGGCAGAGAAAAAGTCGTTATTTTGTGCTTTGGTTAAATTGTCAGGGAGCTCCTCAATTAAAGTGCTTGCCAGTTGGTTCCAGTCGATAGTCTGACCTGTTTTCCAGATACATCCATTGGGCCAGATCGTATTCAGCTGGCCCCAGTAATCAGCTTCCGGGGTTTCGAGGTATCGTTCGTAGAGTTGGTCTGTGTATTGTGAGACAGTGTTCCCGATACTGCGTGCGTCTTTCCTGTAGGTAGCTTGTTTGAATGCGTGCCAGAATTCGTTAAGTTCATGGCTGAGTGTGATGGGGCGGTTTACGATTTGGTTGCGGGTATTACTGCGGATGCGCGCCGTTCGGGGTTCATCCAATAAGTCCAGATTGCCTGAAAGACCGAGTTCGAGGGCGAAGACAGACACGATCCGGAAAAAGAAACTGTCTAGTGTTTGAAGGTTCAGCCGATGCATGTTTTGCACGAGCAGTTTTAGCAAATACCGGTAGCGATCGCTGTCGGCATCAATGGAAAGCTCTGCGGAAAGTTTCTCCGCGCGTTCCGGATTTGACGCGGCGGTAAATAGTTTTTCGACGATTTTTTGAAAGAATTCACCTGCAGCCGTGCGTGTGAAGGTGAGTGCGATGATGCGTTCCGGTTGTTCAAATTGATGCAACAGGTATATAAAGCGATTGGTCAGGGTGTACGTTTTTCCGGAACCAGCAGATGCCAGAATCGCATTATTTTGCAAAGTGTCCAAGTATTTAAAGATGGAGCTATAATCTGACTTTGACAAGTAGACGCTGTCTACGAACGTTTAAAAATGGTCTAGTTTTCGTCAAATCGTTGAATGATTATTTAGGCTTACGTTTCACCGGAAGGTATCTGCCAGGCAATGGCCTGTTCCACAGTATCTACTTTGAACTCATTCAGGGAGCCAAGTAATTCGGTCACGACAACTTTACAGTCGTAAGAATCACTTTTTCCAGATTCGTTTCTCTCCCGCAACCAATCTTGAACTGCTCTCAGGCTGACTGAAATATCTGCTTCAACGGTTTCGCCCAACTTGACGAGTTCAAATTCGCTGACGAACTTTTCGGTCAGCAATTGCCCTCTCTTTTTAGTAGAGCCTGTCTGGATCTGGATTTTGAGCCCATCCTGTGCGGAATGATGCGCCTTTGAGAAAAGAGTTACTTTTTTAGTCCGATCGGAAGTTTTATATGCCTGATGGATGCAGCTTTGAGCCAGATTGTGTAAAGCAATTGGCAATTGATCCTCGTCACCAATTGCGGATTTCATCTCAACGCCTTTTTTGAGATCACTAATACTTTCGTCCAGTAGATTCATTTGTCGAAGTGCAATTCCTTTGTTGATAAACAGATTGCTTAACTTGGTTTGGTTTATTCCGGGTATCTGGAGCGCTTTTTCATAATTTTCGAGAGCACCTTTTGGATTTCCCTCCCATTCTTCATAGTTGGCCATAACATTAAACAGATCGAGAATCAGGTTACTATCTCGAAGAGAATCAAACTTAGCCTGTAACTGTTTACTGGCGTACACGCAGGCTTCGCGGCCTGCAGTACGATATTTCTTTAAGCGTCCACTGACGATCGCCCAGGCAATGTCCAAGTGCAGATCAACACTGGAATCGACGCTAAATGTTATTTTGCCGCTTTTCCAGTCGTCCTGAATGGCGAGCATTGATTTGGCCGACTCTTCATACTTTCCTTCACGTTCGCTAACCCGTGATTTTCCAATTTTACCCTTCAGCGGAAAAATGGTTTCCACGTATTCAAGTGCTTCCAGCGCATGTTTGTACATGCCGGCCCGCTCGAAAATAGTTGTTAGTTCCAGTAACTGATCGACTCCAATGATTCGGTAAATCTCGTTATTTGAGCTTTTTTCATTTTCGTCATCGGTTGTGTTTTCGGTGATCAGTTGCCAGTAGTTTTTGAAAACTTTGTACTGTTCGGATTTGCTGACTATTTTTATGAAAAACCGAATGGCCACCAAGCGGTCCTCGTTGTATAGATTGTTATTTTCGAGTATCCCATTTAATTTAAGCGCAGCAATCGGATCATCCAACAAATTGGTCAGGTCATCCAGCTCCGCCTGTAAAAAAGAGACCATAAACTTCATTTCACGTTTTACTTTTTGCAACTCAGCCTGAACGACGGTTTCGCTCAGCTTCCAGACATCGTTATTGTAGCGTAACCCGGTCGATAATATCCCATAGTCATTTAGGCAACGACTAGCGAACAGCTCTGGTGAAATGAGCCGCGTCTGTTCTTTATCAGAGAACAATCGTTCTTTAAATCGTTTGACTATGATTTGTACTAATGGCAAAGAAACCGCATTGTTTAGGTATCCTTCGTTGTCAGAATTGCCAGAAGTCAACCATCGCGAAGACAGGCTTGCGGAAGAGGCGAAAACGTATACCGCCAGCATATTTTTTTCCCAGTTTTCGAGGTACTCATATGGAATCGGAGAGTGATCACTTTCGTCATCTCGTTTGATAAACTGGTATTCCCAGGTTAGTTCCTTACCAACAATTTCATGGATGTAGTTTTCGAGTATATGTCTTTCGTCAATTCGGATGTGGTAACACATTTCCAGTCCAGCATCGAAAAGCGAAGGTATCAAACTTCGTTCTACCCAGTCTAACTCTTCGTTGGACAGATCCGGGTTCCATATTTCAACTGTCGACACGTGATCTCTCGATTTTAGAAATCGAGTGGTCGCTGCCAAACGCTTTCGCAGCTGATTTCGGCTGGAAAAACGTTCATTCAGAGCTTTTATGAAGTTTTCCTGCTCACCACTAAAAATGACCGGGAAGAAGTAAATAAACAAAGTGGCCAGCAGACCGGTAAGAATCGCCGCCTGATGCATGGGTATGCCATAGATCGTCATCGAGTTATTACCCAGAAATGCCCAATTCATGACCAGATCACCATAAATGGTCATGTGACCGAAAAACGCAACTGTTAGACTTATTGGTATCAGCAAGAGCAGAGAGGGTACTTTACGCCGAAGAAAAAGAAAGAGATACAGAATTGGATTTAGTTTTCTGGTTATTTTGTAAAGACTATCCCGTAACTCTTCGTAATCCGAATCCGGTCGTAGAAAAATCGATAATTTTTTAGACGCTTTGTCGAATTTGGTGATTCCACCGGTTTCGACGTAAGGAGGGGTGCGCCAGAGTTGCCCTCCAATGATGTGTACCTTGTGCTCCTCGTTATAGATTAAGAAATCTTTCTCTATCATATTGGTGGCAATCTACAGTATTTAAATTTGCTGATTAGCTTTACTGAAGTTTTTAACGAAAATGTTCTGAAAATGGCAAGACTCAACATCGTCTGTTGAGAGTGCAGGTTGCAATTTCATTTTGTAGTGAACGATTTACTATGTAGTTTAACCCGGAATCGCACACCGTAGCGCGAAGTTTCGCGCTCCCGGGCACTGAATCAACTAATCGATAAAGTAAATGACTACTCTCCTTCGGATTCGCTTGTGCCTGTGAGTGATTCACCGCCACGGACACTTACTTTCGACATGATTAATTGTGCCAATTCCTTTGCCAGTTCCGGATTTTCACGAACGTGCTGTTTCGCCGCTTCCCGACCCTGACCGATCATTTCACCCTTGTAGGAAATCCACGAACCTTTCTTATCCAACATATTGTGCTCGACACCCAGGTCTACCAGAGAGCCTGAATGAGAGATTCCTTCATTATACATGATGTCAAATTCCGTTTCTGTGAATGGCGGCGCCACCTTGTTCTTAACTATCTTTATGCGAGTTCGATTGCCCACGACTTTACCAGACGATTCTTTGATTTGACCGATTCGACGAATATCCATACGAACTGAAGAAAAGAATTTCAGCGCGCGGCCACCTGGTTGAGTCTCCGGACTACCAAACATCACACCGATTTTTTCGCGAATCTGATTGGTAAATAGTACCACACACTGTGATTTACTGATCACCGCAGTCAAACGACGCATCGCTTGGCTCATCATACGTGCCTGAAGGCCGACAGTTGCATCGCCCATCTGGCCATCCAACTCGTGCTTAGAAACCAGCGCTGCCACAGAGTCGACTACGATTATATCAATCGCGCCCGACCGAATAAGCGTTTCCGTGATATTGAGTGCGTCTTCGCCACTTTCAGGTTGTGAAACCATCAGATTTTCCAGATCCACACCCACTACTTTAGCATAGCGCGGATCCAATGCATGTTCCACATCAATAAAGACGGCATTACCTCCCTGTTTTTGTGCCTGGGCAATGGCACTCAGACAAAATGTTGTTTTCCCGGAGCTTTCGGGCCCGTAGATTTCACAAACTCGCCCGCGTGGAAGGCCACCGGTACCCAGCGCGAGATCGATTGCGATCGATCCTGTGGAAATAACGGCTATATCCCGCTTGGCTGCTTCGCCCAGACGCATGATGGCACCGGAACCAAATTGTTTGTTGATGCCGGAAATTGCAAGATCCAGGTTTTTACGGTCCGATTCGGGATTTCGCTCAGTTTTTTGTGTAGATGATTTTGCAGACATTGTAATTTAAGTTAAGGTTAGAATTTAATTAAACAGCAAAGTGTATACTCTATTAATCACGGCAAGTTTTAAATGATAATTTGTTCACTATTTTATGGTTCTTAAAATAGCAACCCAGACAGACTATTTTCTGGAAACACCTTTTGGCATAGTAAAGATTTGCACGGGTCCAAATGGGCTTAGCCACGTTTCTTTTAAAGATTGTTCACAGGAGAGAATTCAAGAAGATTTGTTTTTTCGCAGTACATTTGTGGATTGGTTATATACATTTAAAAAATTGGACGCCGGCGAACGCTGGGCTTCTCTATCACCCAAGGGTACTGAATTTCAGAAAACCGTCTGGCGAGCGCTCCTGGAAATTCCATTTGGCAGCAGAGTGAGCTACGGTGCGATTGCAAAAGACATCCACCGTCCGAAGGCCTGCCGGGCAGTAGGTGCTGCAGTGGGCGCTAATCCGATCGCTTTGCTGATCCCATGCCACCGTGTCGTTCCGGCCTGCGGAGGCGTCGGGAACTACCGCTGGAGTTCTGATCGAAAGCAAGCGCTGCTGAAATTGGAAAACGCTTGCACTGCCGATCTTACTAAACTTTTTGAAGCTGTATGACTGAAGAAACACATAGTGTGATGGAACAACCTGATGGATTGAAATACGGCCGTGTAGCTGGTAGATCACTGGGCGTAGCACTCATCTGCATGGGCCTCTGGTCACTTCTTGAGCGTCCGGACGGGATCTTTCCTGTTTTTAAAGCAGCTTATTTTATTTTTTATGGTAGTCTGCTCAATCTGCCATTCCGTCGTTTCTCCCCGAGACAATGGAAATGGTTTTACGGTTTACTGGTGGTGAGTTCAATTGCTTTTGTTTTTCTAATGGTGATCGCAGTCATCTTCAACTACATCGCTGCCGATACGCGTGGCGAACGTCTGGGCGTTCCCGGATTTGAAGGCACTTTGATCTTTCTCGCCTTGCTTCAAGTCCCTTTGGTACTTTTTCAACGAAGACCCGACTTACTTGACTGATGGGCATGCACTACAAACACATTATCTGGGATTGGAACGGAACGCTGCTCAATGATATTGCGCTCTGCCTGCGAGTGCTCAATCGACTTCTTGCCCGCCGCGGTCGGGGACCAATTACTCAGGAAGACTATCGCCGCAATTTCGGGTTTCCGGTTATTCACTTCTACAGATATCTCGGACTCGAGACAAGTGGGGATAGCTTTGAACAAGTTAGTCGGGAATTTATCGATGACTATGAATCGTGCTGGTTTGAAGAATGTACGCTGCATCCAGAAGCTACAAATGTGCTCGCTCAATTGGCTCAGATGGGTATCTCACACTCGGTACTTTCCGCGGCCAAACAAGATACGCTTGAAAAGGGTACGCGGTATTTTGAGATACACGGGCATTTTACAGGGCTCATGGGAGCTGACAATATTTATGCCGAAGGTAAAATCAGCAAAGGCTTTCAATGGATCCAGCAACTGGACTGGGCTCCGGAAGAAATCGTCCTAGTCGGCGACACCTTGCATGACTACGAGGTCGCAAAGGCGATTGGTACCGACTGTGTTCTTATGGCCCATGGACATCACAGCTTCCAGCGCCTTGCAAAAACGGGTGTACCAGTCGTTCATTCACTGCAGGAGTTGGTTTCCCTAATTCAAGGGAATTTTAGTGACGGGCTATAATTGCACTCCCTCTCAAGAATGGCTGTAATCCGTGTTTCTGTGCCACTCTGTTTTGTTTATAGCTAAGCCTATAATTACTTGTACAGATCGAATTCAGGTAGCGCAGCACCGTCCCCGGTGCGCACCCGCGTCGCGTAAGCCTGAGCATTCAAACGTTCGTGCGGCGCAGGGACGCGCCTGCGCTACCATTTTGGATAAGAATCATGTGTCCAGATAATTACATACTTAGCTATAACACTGTAGAATTCATTCGATGTTCAATGTTCGATGTTTGCAATTCAGCGAGACTGAATTGCCGAGGCCATTTTTTCCAGTGCCTGGAGTAATCGGCTGCGCGGGCAGCCAAAGTTCATACGCAGGTGTTGTAGGCCGCCAAAAGGAGTGCCATCAGATAATCCAATGCCGTGTTCTTCAAAAAACCGTGGAGGATTTTCCAACTCGAGCCGACTTACGTCGAACCAAGCGAGGTAGGTAGACTCCATCGGACGAAAGGTAATCTCCGGCATCTGTTCCTTGATGAACTCATCGATAAGCTCGTAATTGGCACGCAGGTACAAGAGCAATTCCTGGCGCCAGGGTTCGCCGTGATTGTAGGCAGCAGTCGCGGCGGCATACCCAAAGCAATTCACTTCGGTGAGAATTCCGCGGATGGTTTTTCGAAATTGTAAACGGAGTTTTTCGTTTTCGATGATTGAAAAGGCAAAGGCGAGGCCGGGCAGATTGTAAGTCTTACTCGGTGCCATCAATGTTACCGTACGTGCCGCAATGGATTCACTGAGAGTGGCAGTTGCAATATGCTGGGCAGTTTTGTCAAAGATGAGGTCGCAGTGGATTTCATCCGAAATTAGTATCAGATCGTGTTTTTCACAAAAATCGCCAAGTCGAATCAGTTCTTCCCGGGTGTACACACGGCCTACCGGATTGTGTGGGTTACACAGAATAAACATCCGCGTATTTGGTTTTACTGCCGCTTCCATGGCTTCGAAGTCAAGTGTCCAGCGATCCGTCTCACTGAGACACAGAGGGACTGTGATCAATTCACGGGCTGAATAATCCGGTGCTGTCAGAAAGGGTGGATACACTGGAGTTGCCGTCATTACAGAATCACCTGTCTTCGTAAAAGCGTGGCAGCACAGGTTGATTGCCGGTACCAGGCCTGGAATGAAGTCCAGCCAACCCGCTCTCGCTTTATAGCTATGTCGCGACTTCAGGTAATTGAGAACAGCCTGAACCGGTTCGTCGTAGGGAATGGTGTAACCAAAGACGCCATGCTCCAGGCGTGATTGGATCGCATCCAGAATCTCTGGAGCGGAAGTAAAGTCCATATCGGCTACCCAGAGTGGCAGTACCTCGCGGTTCTTATACTTATCCCATTTCAGGGAGCCGAAACCATTGCGATCCGGACAAGTTTCAAAGTTGTAGCGTGTGTCGGTCATGGGAAAAAGTTAAAATCGAGAAGGTAGGCGTTCACTTCAGGCATGCAACTTGTAATCAAATTAAAATTATCTAAGGCTCGTCTGGCAGCGGACTGATCCCATTGCAGCCCATCCGAAGCGATGCCAGACAGGAGTCTGGCGATCGTGTGACCATGACTACATACAATCCAGTCAGTGCAAATCTGAACTCC
>CAWUII010000044.1:0-23574 GCA_963922575.1 uncultured Opitutia bacterium | reverse complement strand
CCGGTTCGGAGGGAGGGGTGAGGTTCAAACCCTCATTCCTACCCCTATCCTGAATTCGATCTGTACAAGTAATTATAGGCTTAGCTATAGCCTTGAGAAATCTCACCACGAATACCCCAAATCAAACAAAGGTGCTCACTTAAAAAGTGTATTTTGAAGTTCGGCACCATGATGCCGGATGAGGAGATGCATAAATTTACGTCTATTTAACGGCTCGGCAGATCCAGCCTGAATCGACTCTATATTCACGGATAGCGGAGAAATTCACATTTCTGAAACAGTCAAACGGAAGCAATCAATATTAGTAAAATAATATTTTTATATTATTTTTATAAATAATTACTTGACTCTGCTCAAATACATTAAAATAAGAATAGAGAATGACTATTATAAATAATTCTACCATAAAACTAAGTTCAACATCAGTATCCAATGCGTTCCGCTCAAGGCTAAATAAAGCACTTCGAGTGGTACCAGCAGCGGTACTGATTTTTTTGAGTTCGACCGTATATGCTTCACCAAAGATTAACGGTATAATTGACGGCAATTCTTCAAAAGAATGTTCTGAAGATGCACGCTACGAGCGAATATACGCACTCTGGGGGGGACTTTTGGCTAACGCTGGTGAGACTGAACTGCCGAAGTGGAGTGTTGAGGAAGTCCTGGCTTTTACCACGGGTGTGCATATGGGCCAGTACTATGAGTTCAGTGAGCGAACCCTACTTAAAATCCTCAACATCCGTAGTAAATCTCCTTTTGATGTAAGTAGTTTCGGGGATACTAATTTACGCAAGCAGGTGCAGAATATTTTTGAGGACGCGTCTTTGCTGTTCTACTCTTTGCAGGAAAACCATCTAAATGAAGGCAACCTGAGTAATTTGATACTGCCCGGGAGTCTCACAGAAGCGGATTTTTTCTTTGCTGAGGCTTTGTATCATGAAATCCATTCTTTGCAGAAAACCGGGTTTACCAAGGATAACAGCAATCGCTGGCAGGAACTGGTGATTAACGGGCTTTGGAGCGAAGATGAAATTGTTAGAGGTCTTGTCAGCGAGAAGACGCTTGGAAACCATGCGCTGGTGCAGTCCATTCTCTGGGTTGGTCGTGAGTTGATCGAAAAACTTAGAGCAGACGGTCTCTGGAAAGGACCTTCGGCTGCTGATTTCGACAAGCCTGGCTTTGTCGAACATTTTAGAAAAGAACGTCCGGGTGCTTATAAGATTGGAGATAAAAATGCTTACATGAACGAAGTTGAGCTCAGTCTGTACTGGGCGATAAGGGGCATCTTATTTTACGAGTCACAACGCGTGCCCATTTATGACAAAACGACCGGACAATTGATTTCAGACGCTTCTGCTGAAGTGCTTTTAGCCCAGTGCTTCAAGCGGATTTACGACTCTTATTCAGAGGTGCTGGAACCTGTAAAGCAATTTTCATTCGCTACTGCAACTTCAACCGGGGATTTGTTATACGGCGAACTGTTACAGGGCACATCTATTAAACGTTGGATTGAAGCTCGTGCGATCGATCCGACAGTCAACATTAGTGACAAAGAGGCGGTAAACTTTCTTTACTCAAATCTGCCTGTGCCAACTTACGGTAACCGTGATTTGACAATACTGTTTAATTCAATCCAGGGTGCCGGTACAACACTCGATCCAGCCACTTACTGGGCTTCAAAGTCAGGGTACGGTGCACATCCCGATCATGCAGATCAAAAACCCGGGACTATCAGTTGCGTGAGAAAGACCTATACTAATGCACAAAATGCAATGACTGCGCGTGATCGTTTCGACGGTGAAACCAACATCTGGGTAGTTCAGGAAGGTAAAAAAATCGTGCACAATATACATACCAATGAAATTAAGCTAGTTGCTCTCACAATTGTTGGTGCGGCCAGTTTTTACGCGCTCCCTGCTATCGCGGATGTAAGTGCAGAGATATTCGCTAGCGCAAATGCCGAAATCATTGGCTCAGAGAGTATCGAAGCCAAATTACTGGAAGAACTGAGATTCGCAGAGAACGAAAAAATGGCAGAGAGCCTACTTAGTAAAATCCACAAGCTTCGTTACCCGTATGTGATAAGAGCATGGTCTCAAAGAATAACAATATTCAGTAGGTATGGTGCCCAGGTTGGCCAAACGATTTTCCTGGGTTCCCTTCTGTCTGAGTTAAAATCAAGCCTTTTTGTTTCCGACTCTTTCGGAATTTCAAAACAGTCGATTCCCTTATTCGATTCCGAAAGCTACAGGTCCGTGGACCTGCACGAGTATTTTGCGGCCATACGACTGGCTCTGACCGCCCTGGACGCATACTACGCCGCCGGTAAAGATAGTAAAGCTGCTGCACAAGTCATAGCCGATTACGCCAGCAGATCTGACGTCGATCTGAGCCGTATGAATCTAGCCTATGATATGATGCCAGCAAAGGTGCAAACAGCCCTCAAAACTGACTTCTCCGCTAGCAATAATGTAGCCTTCAATCTCGAACTGCATTCCGGCAACCTTCAGGCGGTCGTCGATACTATTTTTCTAAAGGAGCCTGGAAAGCGCTGGCCGATACTGGAGCGGTTGTACAAAAAATATGGAATCAACCTGACTATCGATCTTCTGGCAACTATGGTGGAAAGCTCTGCGGAAACGACTGCACAAATCCTGATGGAGTATCAGCGCAGCACTGGCCTCAACGATCACTCTGAATCCGCTGATAGTGGTATTTTAAGAATGTTCCTGGGGCTTGGAGAGATTTATCCGCAGGAAGACTACCAGCAGAAAATAATAGCCGCCGCGAATTCTCTGGAACTATGCGGGGATTTCCTTCTGGATATTGGCGTGTGGACGGGCGAAAATGGCGACAATGCTGAAGCGGTTGCAGATATCCTGGAGGACGTCAATCCGTTGCAGGCAGGTCTTCTGTTGGCAGAAATGTATGAATTGGAGCAAGAACGTGATGTGCCTTCGGAGCCGTTCGTCAAAAAAGTCATTATCAACTCTTTCAATTCACCCATTTTTGCGGGTAAGGACGAGAAGTTTATCATCGCGTTCTACCTCATGCGTACTCTCAAAGACTGGGGGATTTGGGACGAAGAAATAAGAAACGCATTCATAGAGCCATTCATTGGGCGTAATAGTACCATCCTGGACGAAGTGAATAACTATCTCAACGACCCATTACTCTTCGTAGTCGATTACGACGAAATACTGCGAGAGCTACTCAAAGGCAGTGAATTCAGTAGTGGCCGCGGCATTGGCGGTGGTATTGGCAATGGCGGCGGCGGTGGTAATGGTGGTGGCGGCGACGATGGCGGCGGCGGTGGTAATGGTGGTGGCGGCGACGATGGCGATGTTGGCGACAACTACAAGACCTTCTTCCAGACTATAGGCCAGCATGTGGTAAACAAAGAAGAGGACACTTTTTATTCGGACTACGTCACGGAAAAGCTCAGTCCTGCGCGCGATTTGGACATTTCACACGCAGCAATAACAAGGATTATTGGCGCGATTTCTCTGGGAACCCAAGATCCTGATTTTATGGCTGCTGTGGTTCGTAATAATGATAATAATCCCGGAGTTTTGGCGCAGTTGATTCTGGGAGTGTTATCGAGTCCGGTACTGTTTCCCGATAATGACTGGGCCTGGCTACGCGATTGGTTTAAATACACGGCTCCTCAAACGCTTGGCGAAGCAATCAATGAAGCTTATGCACTGAACCAGACCCCGGACTTCGAGTCAGTGGCTACCCGCAACGCAGAGAACCTTGATACCATCGCAGCTGGATTTCTGGAGAATATGGCACCGAAAGATGCTGCTGCATTTATGGGTGAAATGGGCCCTGAAAGAGCCAACCGGATTCTGGCATTGATGAAAGATCAAGAGAAGATCAATGCAATATGGGCAGCGATGGCCACCTCAGAGGATCCAGATATTCGTAATACATTGAATGCGATGGTGAATGTAAATCCTGCTGCAAGTGAGAAATCGTTTTTGGATCTCGTGAGTAAGCAGCCTCTCGTAGCTTGGAACCAAATGAACAGTAATGGAGGTAATAACTTTAATCTGTACATGGCCTTTATCCTGGACGACAACAATCAAATTATACCAGGCGGTCAAAGTCCGGCGGAATTTGCAACGATGTTAGATAGTGTATCCGACGAACGAAAACAAGAGATCTTAAGAAACCTAATTTTACAGGGGCATGCCGCCTTCGTCGGTCGGGTTTTAAGCTACATGAATGGTCTTTTCTTAAGAGGTGAATTTTTCGATCAAATTTTTCTTCCGATCTTCAGAGATGAAACCGAAGGACAAATTAATTCATTATTGTTACCATTGTTAAACAACTTGCTTCTTCAAACCGCACTGGGAAATAACTCAATTAACTTTAATATTAGATCCGTTTTAATCTATTTTGGCACGATCCCACAACAAGATGATCCTCAGGGCGTCGGTATTAGGTTTTTATCTGTTTTCAGAGAAATACTTGCATCAGATTCAAGAAGTTACTTTCTCGGCCATCTTATTTGTTTATACACTTCCAATGTTGACCTAGATGAGCGCGTCTCAGGGTTGGCCGGCCGCCATACCAGTAGGGAAATTTTAATTAATTTGATGCATTCACTGGAAAATTTCACTGTCGTTCAAGGAGAGAGAGATAACGACTTTATCGTTACTTCATATGAGTTAAAAGGATCCTCTTATACTCTTACTTATACCTTTCAAGATATGGACGCTACATTGAATGGAGCGAGCCTTTACAACATGAACGACATTGATTTGGTTAATACTCTCATTAATCAAGACCCACTATTTGTGACTCTGTTTCTTTTTACCGATTTCATCTTTGTTGATGTATACGAGTATTTTGGTGATCTTTCAACCGAAGTGGTTTTCAATCCATACCTAGACTTTGACCGAGTTATTAGACTACTCGGTTTACTTGCCGAAAGAGAACCAAGAGAGGGTTGGTTAGGGACGGTTCTTGCGCCTGCAGCTGAACAAGTAATGCATCTGCCTTACTCATATGCAGAGAATGAAAGTGAGGGCGATGTGATACTCGAACTTCCACCTAGTGCCCCTGATAATATAAGGCTCGGGCGTATCTTCAACCACTTTTTTTCTAACAATCAAAGTGGCATTATAATTCAGATAATGAATTCTATAATCGCAAGTGTTAGTGACGACAGGCTCGCCCATTCCATGATTGAAAGAGCGCTTTCTTCTACGATTCGCGCTGGGCAACCAAACAATGTAGGTCAGATTTTAGCTGCTGTAGCCGTTTCGCTAGTTCCAAATAATACGAGTACTTTGGTGATTCGGTTACTTGACAGGCTTAGAGAAACTCAAGGCAATGACACCTTTGTTTCGATCCTGGCTGATATGATTTCAGCAATGGATCAACTGCAGAACCAATCAAGCGCCAGCGCCAGGAGCATTCATTCATTTGTCAATCGGTATATTATACCGGATATTAGCGCTTACCGTTTGGAAATTCAAAACCGGGCCCCGTTTGCTGAAATCTTTACCCATCTTGCCAATAGTAATATGCCAGCATTCAGCCAATGGGTCATCACGATGCTGAATCCTAATAATCCCGCTAATAACAACGGATTGCTAACCGCAAATCTCGCCGGAATATTTAATTCAATGGTCTTGTATAATGGAACCGCTGGGCAAACAAACGCAGGTTTAAATACACTTGTTAGTTTCATTTCAACAGTGCTCTCACCGGCGAGCGGTTTCGGCGAAACTCAAAGGAATCTACTGGGTTCTTTGTTCAACGCAATGTTCCGGTTGCAAACACGGACTGAGGTTCAGACCCTTTTCACTGCTCTGGCAGCCAGTCCCGGAGGTGCCGGTTATGTGGGATTCATTACCACAGCGATGTCGTTGGAAGTTGGTGGAGCTGACAACGTTCATGCAATCCTGCAATCAACAACTGTGACCAATTCAACACAGGGAACGATAACACCATCAATAAATCTGGTTGGGATGGATCTTAACAGTGCAGCTACTGTTGTACAAGGGATGGACCCTTCCTATGCCGGACAAAATCTGTCTCAAATGATTGCAGATGGACACCTGAATGCGGTCACTCAAATTGCAGAATCCATAATAAATTCCGATAATCTTGCGATGATTGTGATGACTATGGATGTTCAAAATGTAGCGCAGATTATGGGTGCTATAGAACCTGGTATAGCAGCGGATGTTATCGATTATATACTCGAAAGGCGCCCACAAATGGCGGCCAGAATAATGTTAAGTATGGATATTCAAACCGCTATACGCGTACTTGTTCTGCTGAAAGATAGCTATCCTGAAATATATGACTCGTTGATAGACGCAATGACTTCACTTGACCTTGATAAAACTTCCACAATTATAGGTCAATTAGGGGATCGCAACCGATTGTTAGGCGCGAGTCGCGAGAGTAGTATTCTCAGTTACGTTGCAAACAGTGACAGAGATGGTGACAACAACTGGGAATCCAGAGACGATAACGGCACTTTGATTACCGATACCGATCATCACTTTACCCATGATCAGAGCGTGCGCCGCTTAAGAACAAGCGACTTGAATCATGCCTACTACTTTGACGGTACCGGAGGCTCTAGGATGGAATCTCTCCAGGCATTGGCGGACGATCCTACAAGAAGCTCGGCCAGCTTTGAGTTATGGATACGACCTGACGAGATAAAAGGACGTACAGGCAAAAATGAATACTTAATTTTCGAGAGTGGCGGTCAAACGGAATGGGTAAGTATAACACTGTCGCGCTCAGGCCTTAAGTTTTCAGTGCATAGATTGCAAGGGTTTGATGTGCGTCACGTAAGGTATACAAAAGAGCTGCCCGAGGACAAATTCAGTCACGTGGTAGGCGTCATTGAACTCAATGCTGTAATGGGCTCTAGTAATAAACGTAATCTGCATCTATATGTAAATGGTGAACATGTTGGATCGACTCGCTTATTGGATATATACGAGCGGGACTATTTCGATGCATTTGATCTTATGGAAAAAATGTATCCACGCTGGAGTTTTCATCCAAATACCTGGTCTGATGGCACTGACAGTAGACTGGGCAACGTGACCCCTCTTGCACCTGACTACAGACCGGTCACCAACCATTATCTCAAGGAATATAAAGGGTGGATCAGTGAATTTCACTTTTACGATCGCGTTCTTAGTGAAGATGAAATTTCAGACCATTATCGTTTGCGTCTGACTACGCCGACAGACGTAGAGATTGAGATTACAAGCGTTCCGAGTGGTAGAACATTCAAAAAGGGCTATAAGCTGAGCTGGCCTGAAGTGGCTGAAGCCGATGGTTATAACATTTATCGTACCGAAGAGGAAGTACCTCTTCCAAAACACCACGATCTGATTGGCAGCACCGAGGGCAACACTTACCTCGACACCGATATCGTGGACGGAAGGACTTATTACTACTGGATAACCAGTCATCGTTACTGGGAAGAAAGCGATTTCTCTGACTCGGTTTCTTCCTTCACTGCTGATTCTCCCGTTTCCATGGAGTCAAAAGTGTTCAGAGGCAGGAGTTTTAGATCTTCCGATTCTGTAGAAAACAATGAAGGCAGTACGAACACGGGTGAAACTACAGATAATCTTCCAACGAAACCCACTTCCGGCGTTACAATACCGAACGTTCTCACTTTGTCCGATTATGACGGCGGTGGTCTGGAAGGTAAGGAGGAGGAAGTAAGTAGCGGCCGTCGCTTCTCATTAAAAAAATATAAATTGGTCAGCGATGAGGACGGTGACACGGTGATGCAATTAGTCGTCAAGACAGATGTGGGGACTCTATCTCAGGCCAAAAAGTTTGATGTAACCCATGACATCAGTGATTATGATCAACTGTCATTTGACTACCACAGTAGAGCCTATGACACGAAAGGAACCATCCAGATACAGCTGGGATTTGCCAACGAACAAAATCCAAGTGTTGAGAATTTCTGGACCTGGAAATCTCCGGCACCGCTCTCTGCTGGCCATGGTGACTGGACGAGAGCATCCATCGACTTATCCATAGAGAACTTCAAACTGAGCTCCGACTGGCAGCCTGGCGATGACTTCGATCCGGGTAAGCTGAAAAGCATCGCAGTGCTGATCCTTTCGAATGGCACGGGCACACCTGAAAATACGGTTCATGTCGACAATATCCAGGTATTCGTCAACGAGGACGAATAGAACACTTCGGACAGTCCGCTGCGTTTACGATCACGTAAATGCAGCGGCTTCCACCTTTTCCCGTCAATTGCAGCCACGCGGTTTATAATTCTATAGAGCTGAATAAATCGAAATCGAGTAACACCAAATAACAAAAATATTGCCCGTAAATCGAAAAATGTAATCCTTTCGATGGTAAAATTTCCGTATTTGAAGCGCCGGAAATTTATGTCTACGCTATAAACTTCTTACTTGTGTAAACGGTTTTCTGCTTCATCTTTGAGATTGTCGACCTCGGAGTGTGGGCGTTCGCTTGTTCTTTATCAGAATGAGAGGAAAGTCCGGACACCGCAGGGCAGGAATCCCCGTGAAAGCGGGGGCGGGTTGGAGAAATTCAGCTCGACGGCCAGTGTCACAGAAAATAAACCGCCCTGAGCTTGTCGAAGGGTAAGGGTGAAAAGGGGAGGTAAGAGCTCACCGCTTCAGAGGCAACAATGAAGGCACGATAAACCCATTCCGGTGCAAGGCAAAATAGGGGATCGGGCGGCCCGTCCAATGATTCCGGGTATGCCGCATCCCGCTCCGGCGGGAACTTCGCTCCGGCGAGGTAGATAAATGAGCGCACAATCGCCTGTTTCGGCAGGTGATGGACAAAATCCGGCTTACAGCACTCCGGGTCGACACTTTTTCTGAATGATGAACATCGGGACTTGAACGCTTCAGCTTACACGCCGAAGGTGCGCCGCGAGACGCGGCTGCGCTACCTGAGGCAGATTTGAGTATTCGACGTTCAATGTTCAACGCCATGCAATTTCATTTTGTAGTGAACAATTTATTATGTGGTTTAACCCGAAATCGCACACCGTAGCGCGAAGCTTCAGCGAGCGTTTGCCGCGCTTCTTATGCTCTGCAGATCGCTCGCTGAAGCTTCGCGCGCTACGAATTTGGAGATTGGACCTCCCGAGCGCCAAATCAACCAATCGGTACAATAAATCACTACTTTTAAAATTACACCCTGTTCAATGTTCTTTTGGTTCCGGCTCTATCGGCTTAGGCGTTAGCAGTAAAAATCAGTTTTTTGGCAAAAAGAAACCGCGCTGTTTTTCGCTGATTTCCATACCGGTTTTTTCCATGACTCGCAGCATATCTTCCCAGACCTTGCGCTTGGTGCCCAGTGTTCCATTTCGCAACAGATAAGAGGGGTGAAAAGTGACCATCAGTGGTTTATCGCCAAAAGTGTGCCATTGTCCGCGTATCTGGCTGAGTTTGCGTTTTGGGTCGGGGCCGAGAAGGCCGGTGACGGCGGTGTTTCCCAAGGCGACAATGACTTTTGGCTGCACGATTTCTATTTGTGCTTTCAGGTAGGGCAGACAGAAGTCCATCTCTTCAATCGTCGGTGGCCGGTTACCGTAGGGTTTATCGTGTTCCGGGCGCCATTTAAGGATGTTTCCAATATAGACATCACTGCGCTCCAGTCCCATTGCCTGGATGATTTTTGTGAGCAATTTACCAGCGGGCCCAACAAAGGGTTCGCCGACCTTTTCTTCATCGGCTCCAGGTGCCTCGCCGCAGAAAAAGATGTTAGCATTCGGATTGCCAACTCCGAAAACGATTTTGCCAACGCTACTCAGGTGCTCGTTACAGGTTGGGCAACTCTCAACTTTTTCACGCAGCCAGTTCATGCGCGTTTCAGCGTCTCCATCCGGAAGGGGCACTTTCGGTGCTTCTGCGGGCAACGGTTTGCCGTAGGTACTGGAAGTTTTTGTGTCGGTAGTCTGTCTGGGTGCTCCTGAAGTAGGGGGTAGTGTGCTGGTTTCAATTTTCTGCAACTTCTGACCAAGGGCTGCTGGTTCAGTTTGAGCTGGCCGCGAGCTTTGTTCTGGCTTGAGCAATTCAAGGGTTTCGTCGGCGATGTTGACGCGTTCTTTACCTTCAGCCTTCAAGCGAATCAGTTCTTCAGCAATTGCGTCTAGATTATCTTTCATAACTCCATACCAAAAACAGCTTGGATGAGATTGTAAACTGCTTGATTTAACCACGGTCAATCAAGCTTTTCTTTCAGCTGGTTCATTACTGAAGTCGGACCAACATACCTGCTTCCGACATAGCTGTGAGCAAGAACATTTCCGTTATTGTCGAGTAGTACCAGGCACGGAATACCACGACCGGAATATCGAGTAGCCGGATGCCCTCTCTGGCCGAATTCCAGGGCAAGCCAGGGCATATTGGCTGATTTCATGTAGTCTTCCATTTCGTCTTCACTGCGGTCGCTGCTGACAAAGATAATTTCAAAGTTGTCGTGTCTTTTAGAGTAACTGTTATAAAAGCTGACGAGCTGAGGCGTGAATTTGCGGCAAGGCGGGCACCAGTGTGCCGAGTAGTAAATCGCATAGTAGTCTTTGGCGCTCAGATCAGCTTCCTCGACTTGCTTCATGCGCCCCCCTGAAAATCGAACGAGATCTTGGGTGATGGATTTTTCAAAGTTTGTGCGCTCGGCGACAACTGGTTCAATGATTTCTGGTAGTGTCTCTTTATGTGTACGGATGTATTTTTGATCCGCTTCACAGAGCTGATCGATTTTGAAGCGATAGCGTCTACCGGTATCTTTTAGAAACACAACTTCACTTGCGTCCAGATCGATATCTATCAGTTCAGCCTGCATGGTGCGTCCCTGTGCGTCCGTCCAGATTCGCGGCTCGTTTTCGTCACTGCTGGCAGAACAGGCAACTAGCATGCACAGGGTGTAAAGATAAGCAAAAATGCGTAAAAACATATGGCTAACCATAAGTTATTGAATGCTGCGGGCAATTTTTTCTTTTTGGTAGCGCGTGTGCCTCCGGCACCGCATCTGCCAATCCTATTGGCGGGTGCGTTGGAACATTTGATGCGGTGCCGGAGGCACACGCGTTACCAAACAAAGTTACTCGGCAACAAAAAAGGCCCGCTTTTGCAAGCGGGCCTTGAAGGAGGGTTTGATCTTTGCCAATTAATCAGCTGGTTGACCTGAGAGCTTGCGGACGCGTTCGACAACTTTATCTGCCGATTCGACTCCGCCGACACTGTCGGCAACTTTTCCGCCCTTAAAGTAGAGAACTGTCGGGATCGACTGGATGCCATACTTCTGAGCAATTTCTTTGTGATCATCGACATTGACTTTCACAAACTCAGCTGCGTCACCGATCGTTTCCGATGCCTGGTCAAAGATCGGAGCAAAGTTACGACATGGGCCGCACCAAGGTGCCCAGAAGTCGACTGCCACGACAGCGTCTGGTTGATTGATCAAGGTCTCAAATGCTTGAGTGGATCCTATATTTTTAGCCATTGTATTTGTTTCTTTCTAGTTGAGTGAAATTGAGACTACTCATTTTTGTAAAGATTTCCAGTTTTCGTCTGTTTTAACAATATTTCCCGAAACATCCTTAGACGATTCTTACTGAATTCCACTGTCTGGATTAAGATACAGCTGATCATCTGCGATTTCTGTTCAATTTACAAAAGTGAAGTTAGTAATGATCCAGAAAAAAGGCGATTGCAGTTTCAATAGCTACCAAATGGGCGTTTCTGTCGTCACCCTTTGGTAGCTTGGTAGGTGTCATTATTTTAACAAAAGTACGTTTCCCATTAATCTCAGCTTCCAAGTAAACTCTGTAGACACTTACTTTGTCAGGATTTTCTCTTTGTGTGTATAAGGCACGTTTGTATTCCTTTTCGAAGGATTCAAATTCTTCTCGACTGGTAAGCGACATTGTCCCGTCAACCCCGTATTTTTGGGTTCCTGCTGCAATAGCGGCCCCTATGACTCCACCAAAGGAACTGGCAAGAGAACCCCTGATTAATTCATCTCTAAGGTTCATATAAACCACAAAATGGTGAACCTTCACATCGGGAATCACACCCATCGGCATGAACTTTTCGTAAACTCGGTGTTGAAGGATTCTTACGGGGTTTGGTTCAATCAATTTATCACCTCTGCGGTAAGTTCCGTATGCTTTGCTTGTTAATAAAAGACTAAATATTTTATTTTTCTTTTCGGTTTCTGACCTTAAGTCCTGAGTGATTACAATAGATGACTTTTCAATTTTTGGTATTTCTGCAGTGGCTGTTAACGACTTACAACCAGATAAAAAAACAATCGAAAATGCCAAGCAGAATAGTTGTTTAACTAAAGTCATGAATTTTTTGAGTATTGTCCGCAATTAATTTTGATTGAAGCGATTTCATGGTAGCTTCTGTTGGATAACTAAAAACATTTGAAAAACTCTAAGTTTTTCAAATGCAATATTTGTTGATTCAATGTTTTATCCGTATCTGAAGTTCGATGAAATTTTTGTAACTATCTGTAACGCTGATCGCTGCACCTGGAGATTATGGTTTTTGGATCGTGCAGAAAATGTACGTGACCCTACTAAGGATTTAAGGGTTCGCCGTGAAGACCTTCGTGATCGCCTCAAAATTATTTAGAGGGTCAAACACTTGAGATGTATTTCAAATCGATGAAAGAAGCTATATGAAAAAAATTCATAAAATTCATTGAAATTCCTTATATAAGTGTGACTATACAAAATTGTTATGAATAAAAAATACTTACTTATCGCATTCCTTATAGGATTGGCTGTTAACCTAAATGCAGGTTTTTTGGACAAAGCCAAAGGCATAACAGACGGTGCTGCAGAGAAAGTTGACGAAGCACAGGAAAAGGCTGATGAAAAAGCTAACGAAGCTAAAGAGTCAGTTGAACTTGAATCTGAAGAAACTGAAGAATGATTTCTTCGGTCTAAAAAACTTAAATTGCAAAGATGCTGTTCTAATCGGACAGCATCTTTTTTGTTTAATAGCTGCAAAAAGTGGGAGAAGGACGAATGGTAACTTGGTTAAGAGCGCAACATGAGACCCGAATCCACTTTATACCATGACCATGATCACGGTGCTGCGCCGCACTTCCTGCCGCATTGGATACAAGATCACTGGTCTGTATTGACGGTGACGGTCGCCGGAGTGGCGCTGGGCGTCGGGTTCTTCGGCGAAGGCTTCCTTGGCCTACCGCCTGCCGTCGCGCTCTCATTCTACCTTGTAGCGTACCTGGCGGGTGGATGCGATGTCGCCCGCGAGGCTTTGCCCGCGCTCTTCCGAGGAAAGTTCGATATTGATATTCTGATGCTCGCGGCGGCGGCAGGAGCAGCTTTGCTCGGCGAGTGGACGGAAGGCGCGTTCCTCCTGTTTCTCTTTTCGCTCGGCCATGCGGGCGAGCACTACGCGATGGATCGCGCCCGCAATGCCGTCGGCGTTCTTGGGAAACTCATGCCCCGCACAGCCTTTGTGAAGCGTGGCGACAGACTGGAAGAAGTGCCAGTAGAACAGCTCGCCGTGGATGAGATCGTGGTCGTAAAATCCGGTGGACGCGTGCCCGTAGATGGTGTTATCATAGCGGGTGAAAGCGGCATTGATCAAAGCGCGATTACCGGGGAAAGCGTGCCGGTGAGTCGCAAGCCCGGGGATGAGGTTTTTGCGGGTACGATCAATCAAGACAACGCGCTGGATGTGCGCATGACACGATTGGCCAGCGACAATACGCTTGCCCGCGTGATGCGCCTTGTCGCCGAAGCACAGGGACAGAAGAGTCCAACGCAACGGTTCACCGAGACATTTGCTCGCCGCTTTGTGCCGGCGGTGCTGGCCTTCACGGGCCTCGTTATCGTGCTGCCCCCGCTCGTATTCGGCTGGACGTGGAGCGCAAGTTTCTACCGGGGCATGTTGGTGCTCGTGGCGGCTTCACCCTGCGCGCTGGCAATCGGCACACCCGCTGCCGTGCTTGCAGGCATCGCCCAAGCGGCACGACGTGGCGTACTTATCAAGGGCGGAGTGCATCTGGAAAACCTCGGACGCCTGAACACCGTAGCGCTCGACAAAACCGGCACGCTCACTACAGGTCACTTCGCGGTCACCCAAGTCATCGGCTTCGACGGCACGGAGGAAGACGAGGTTCTGCGTATCGCCGCTGCAGTCGAAGAACAGTCTAGTCACCCCTTGGCCGCTGCCATTGTGAAGACAGTAAGAGAGCGAAAAATTAACTTCCCTTCGGCGACCCGCATTGAAAACCTCGCAGGAAAAGGCATCCAGGCGCGTGTTGAGGGCTCGGGCGTTTTGGTTGGAGCGCTCCGCGCCTTTGACGACGAGCCTGTCGCAAAGAGCGGGCAACCGTTGGCCGAAACCATTTCCAGGCTCGAAGCCGAGGGACAGACCACGGTTATTGTTCGACGCGCCGGCAAGTTCATCGGCGTCATCGCTCTCGCCGACGACCCGCGCCCTTTGGCCGCCGGGGTGATGAGACGCTTGCAGGCGCAGGGCATCAAGCGCCTGGTGATGCTTACTGGCGACAACAAATCCGTGGCTCACCGAGTTGCGGAAAAGGTTGGCATCAAGGAGGTCCGCTCGGAGTTGCTGCCCGGACAAAAGCTAGCGGTCGTCCATGAAATGGAGCAGGATCGTGGCGTCATCGCGATGATTGGCGATGGCGTAAACGATGCGCCCGCTCTGGCTGCGGCCACGGTCGGCGTGGCAATGGGCGTCGGCGGAACAGCGGTAGCCTTGGAGACCGCCGATGTTGTGTTGATGAGCGATGATCTCGGCAAGCTTTCCTTCGCGATCGGACTGAGCCGGGCCAGCGCACTCATCATCCGCCAAAACCTCGTCATCGCACTAGGTGTCATTGTCCTGCTCCTAATCGCATCAGGGGTTGGCGTTATCCCGCTGAGTGTTGCGGTAGTCCTGCACGAAGGCAGCACCATCGTGGTCGTCCTGAACGCCCTGCGCCTCCTCGCCTGGCACGAACCCGTAATCACCAAATGAAGCGCCGCCTTCTAGACCTGCGGGTTATGCCCTAGCAGGCCTCTGCTGCTTGATTAAAAATACACTAAATTGGTCACTATGAACACATACTTCGTTTTTGTGCTCACTACATTTACCGGGTTTTTTTGCCATCATGAATCCGTTGGCGAATACGCCGATTTTAGTGGGACTGACTGAGGAGGAGGAGCGGACCCGGAAGCTGATTGCGCTGAAGTCGCTGATCATAGCATTTGCTATCATTCTCGTTTTTACGGTCGCTGGGAGGTTAATTTTTGAACTCTTTAGTATCAGTCTGCCCGCGTTTCGGATTACGGGCGGTATCCTGGTTTTCATGATTGGATACCACATGTTAAATGGGCGAAGGTCGCCGATTCAAAAGCCCCATGTGGCGGAGCTCACAGATCCGGCTGCAGACGATGTCGAGGTGTCCGCCGTAACCGCCAGCGACGACAAAATCGATGACGCTCAACTTGGTATCGCGGTCTCGCCTTTAGCCACCCCGATTCTAGCCGGCCCCGGCACCATTGCGACTGCGATGAGTTTCGTAGCCGAAGGCAGTCCGAGCAATATCCTTATCACACTGGCATCATTTCTCGTGCTCTGCGTGATCACCTACTTTTTGTTCATCAATGGGCAGCGCATGGTGCGCTTTATTGGCGACGAGGCCCTGCGCCGTAGTTACCCGCATGATGGGACTTCTGCTCTCTGTCATTGGGACTCAAATGGTGATTCACGGAATTCACTCAGCCAGTCAGATGACTTTCTAAAGGGAGCAGTTGCTGGTTGGATATTGAATAAAGTCACCTCATAGTGTTTTCCAAAATTTTGAGGTAGAAGGGGACCGTTATTGGCCCCTGCATCACAACTACGACTGCGGAGTTAAGGTGCGCCGAAAAACTAGAGGAGTCCTACAATCTCGGCCGTCACTGATTTTAAGCTTAGACCACGCTTCGGGCTTTTAAGTCATTTCGTTTGTTTGGCGGTCAGGTTCTCCTGAGCGGTTTCGGCATAAAGTGAGACGAGATAAATGATCCCGTCGGCATTGAGATAGTAATAGATCACTCTGGCACCACCGCTTTGTAACGGCTGGAATCTTCGTTGCCCCGAAGGAAGTTACAGAGATTCCAGAGTTGGGCGACGATATCGAAGGATTTTGACATGAGTTGAGGACATCGAACCGTCGAACGTTGAATGATTAAGTGGTCGCGATTTTGTGAATGTGTTGGAGCGCTGTGATGGCTTGCTTGGCAATCTTTTGGAAGTCAGCGGAAATTTCAGGACATTCCTGCACGCGGCGCCAATACATCAGAGCGCACGGATGCATCTCCAGCCAAGCGGCTTGATCCTCGGGCTTAGGTAGTTTCGGCTCAAAGCTGCGCTCAATGATCTCGCCCGTGCCGCTCGGGCGGAAATACATCGGCAACATATCGTAGACCGGAGCCAAAGGAAATGGTGCAGCTTCCGGTAAGAAAAAGCTTAGGTTCCCCCAGTGCATATCGTTATTTGCGATTAACTGGCCAAAGCAATGTAAGTACACCATGCGGTTTCGATCCTCCTCTGTTATCCACTTGCCTGCATGAAGCTTACGCGCGACCTCAGCCCAGGAATCCCCCGCTTGGCCAATATAGGCTGCATCAAGAGCGCGAAGTGTGACCAAACCTTTACGACCGGAATGGCCCACACGGTCAAAGCGCTCGGACTCCAGAAAGACACGATCTTCAAAATGGAAAATGCGGGTTTGTGCAGTGGCAAAACCTGCTTCACCGAGAACTTGATTAGCGATGTGCTCGGCATGCAACAAGTCGGCCCAACGCTGGCCAACTGCAGTGTCCAAACGTGGACTGAATTTAACGATCACTGCACGCGGAGCCGCCTCGGGCGTCTCACATACCATTGTGGTGAACTTGGGTTGCTCGCCACCAGCCGATGAACCATATTCTTCTCCTTCATTTAATGCGCGCTTAGCCTGTAGAGGATAGGTGCCAGGCGATGAATTACGATAATAACCACTAGATGCTTTCAATTTGTTTTCTTGGAATTCAGTCAGTGCAAGACCGTTTCCGACAATCAAATTCCCCTGGAGATTTGAGCCAAAGCCGACTAGTGTTGTCAGTAAATCAAAATCACTCCACTTGAGTGGGTCCTTATCCACGGAAAAGAGTCTAGACATACGCTTACTAAAGGCACGTCCGAGGAAACCCTCGGGTCGTAAATCCTCGAGAAACCATGGCCAGCCTGGAAAGAGTCCGTTTTTGAATTCGTCCCCACAGAGAGCCGCTTGAGGATCTTCAGATTCTAGTAGCCATAATATGGTTTCGCTTTGCTGCAGTGCGGTTAGCTGACCGAAGGCATCGACTTGGCCGTTTTCCTGAACCTGATAAAGGCGAACCGAATCGCCTGCGTCCTCATGCCGTGCTGCCAACTGCGTGGCGCGTCCTTTGCCAATCGTCACGACAGATTCACCAAGCTCCTGCACTCGGCGGGAGAGTGTTGGTCGACTGATGTCAAAATAAGCGACAAGCTCACTGGACAAGGTCGGACCCTGCATCCGGAGATAGGACAAGAGAGCTGACGCGCTATTTGAGTGACTGGCCATGAAACGATAATTTTAATCTTATTAACATAATATAGAGCTATTTAGATTAAATAAAAAGTATTTTATGAAACGATTATGGAACGATTTAAGCCAATCCACCATTCCAAATTTCGCTATGCAGGTTACTGAGGAGTGTACCCCCCCATATTTAAAATCCTCATATGAGAAAGTGGTAATCGTAGGGCGTCGAGCCGAATCCACTAAGATAACCGGTCCAAAACAGGTTTTGAAAAGTAGCCTCGCTTGCGTTGTAAATAGGTTTAATGAAAAAGAATAACCTAACACAAGGAGGCTATCATGAAAATTGGCACGAGTAGCCTTTTCAGCCAACTACTTTCTTTGGTGGATCGTAACGATTTCCGTCGACTCGTTCGTCAGACCGGGAGCGAAGATCGCAGAGTTTTACGAACTTGAGGAGCGTCCAGTCAAAAAAGGCGGAGTTGTTGTTTCGGACGGCACCGGCCAGTTTAAAATGCTCGAGGCGGGATGGCGTATCAAAGGTACCTACCGCCGAGTGGTCGTTTGGCTCGAAGACAAGCAGGAAGCAATGGAACTACTGACCAATCGCTTCGACCTGTCCGCCCATACTATCGCAGAGATTTGTAAACAGCGCTGGCAAATCGAGCTGTTCTTCCAAGCCATCAAGCACAACTTGCGTGTGAAGACCTTCGTAGGCACCTCAGCCAACGCAGTAAAGATCCAGATTTGAGAGCGACCAAGCCATACTCCTGGTCAAATACCTCCAGTTCAAAAGCCGTATGGCTTGGTCGCTCTCAAACCTGTTCGCTCTACTGCAGTGGAATCTTTTCACTCACAGGAACCTGTGGAAATGGATTGATGATCCCTTCCATCGAAGTAATCCACCTCCGGAAGATGAGCTTATACAGGCTGTCTTGGACGGCATATCCGTGTAGTGAAAGGAAACAGCTAGTCATCATTTTGAAAATCACTGCCAACGAAGCCGGCCAGCCCACTAAATATAACTAGCCTTTGAGGCTTTACTCGCTGTTTTGGACACTAGTGTTTTATGACCCCTTTTGCTTTTACGTACGGATTTCCAGAAATATTGCTGAGATTTTTACGGTATTTTGTTTGACTCACAGCAACAAACACCGTTTAACCGCTGGTGTTAAAAATCAAATTTCTATCAGTCAGTAAATACCACCCGTACAAAATAACAATAGCTTAACACAAATCACAAAAAATTATGGGAAGCGTAACAAAAAGACCTGCAACACCAAAAAAAAGTGACCTTGATTTAGCTGCAAAAGCTGCGGCAGCACTTCAGGAAGTGATTTCTGGAGGTGGATCTTTGGATGAAGAGGGTCAAGATGCCATTGATAAAACTATTCAGTTTATAATTACTAACATTAGTATGATTGAAGATCCTGAAGAGAAGCAGATGTGGATCCTGAGAGCGGATCCTCATCTTGGAAATTTTGATCGCGTAATTAGGATGAATGACAACGTTACCAAATTAGTCCCCGATGAGATTTTAGATGGAGTTCAGGGAACAGACAGGGAAAAAGCAGATACCCTATTCAACAATTTTATGGCTCATTTCCGATTTAAGTATGGTGGTTCTACACCAGCTAAAGTGTTTCTTGCAACCGGTGCAGGAGATTGTGCGTCACTTGCAGAAGGATATGTATTGTTGCTCAAAGCTTGTGGAGTCGGAAGTGCTGTAAAAGGAGGTTATGATGATTTTAATCTCGTTGAGCCTTGCGAGAGCTTTGGTAGGCCGGGGACATACAGTACAGATGAACGCGGTCTTAATTATTGGGTTTATGCCAATCATTATTGGGCAGAAGCAGAAGGTCGTAAATACGACCTCTTACTCAAGACCAATACTCCAACCGGTCCACTTCCTTCAACCTTTCACACTAAGACAGATGCAGGTGCGTTTCAAGGCGTTGCATACTATATTTATAGTAACGGTGCTTGCTTGATACGTAAAACTGAAGATGCGAAAATAAAAGATGGAGTCAAAGGGCAAGGTATTGCTTTTGCAAGCGAAGAGTTAGTTCAGCAATTTATTACGGGAAACAAGGTATGAACCCCGCCGAACGCTACGCACTGGACCGTGAACGTATTGAATACCTGCCGCCCTCTGAGAATACACCGAAGAATTCTTCATGATCTTAAAAAGATGAGTTAAAAAGTTTAAAAAGGGTGTGTTCCCGTTGAACAATACCTGAGAAACGAGCCGGCTGTGCTTTGTGAACATAGCGTCAATGGGAGCTTTAAAAGGGTCATGTCGTTAGGGGCTGTTGCCCAAATAGCTTGGATCTATAATTGCCAATTATCGCAGTGCTGGTTTGAATACTCTCACCAAGATGGGAGTACATACTGAGCAAAAAAATCTGTTCACTTACAGCATCAATTTGGATCAACGGGTTCGAAAAAATAATCCCCTTCGGCAGATCGCCGAACATATAGATTCCAGTTCTGTTATCGTGAAACGCTCCGTCTGGGAAAGCGTTACAAAATGTTCTTTTTCGAAAGAGCACTAGTCACCTCTGGCTACGATTTCGCTTGGTTATTTGTTAACCCTTAAAAATTTATGGACCTCAATAACAAGAAAACTGGGGATGAAAGCCAGCAATATAATGGGCCACCATTCAACTGGAAATTCAGCCGTTCGAAACCAAATAGCTGTTTCAGGAATGAAGGTGGGGATAAGCCGAATACCGATGCTTCCCAAAATCCCAGCAAGCAACCACTTATTGCTAAAAGGATTGAACGTGAATGCAGATTTATAGATGTGCCGGGCAGACACAACATACCCAAAGTGAGCCAGTAGAATTGCCCAGAAAGCCGCGGTTTGAGCCTGGGTCAGGAGGAGTTCATTGACGATTTTTCCTCCAGCTACCGCCGGTGAACCAAAGTGATAATAAACCAGGAAACCCGGAACTGCGATAGCCAGACCGAGTAGAACAACCCGCTGGATAAACAGGCTGTCGATAATGTTTGCCTCGGCATCTCGGGGCGGTCGGGTTAGCAGTCCCTTTTCTTTGGGCTCCATCATCAAAGGCAACGTTAACAGCAGTGAGTCGAGTAAATTAATCCAAAGAATCTGGATGGGCTCCAGCACAAAGCGTGCATTGAATACCGGCACAAATGCAGCCATCACAATGGCTCCCATAATTAATAATGCCTGTGCGGCATTGGTTGGGAGCGTGTAAAGAATAGCTTTCTTAAGGTTATTCCAGGCATGCCGCCCTTCCTCGACGGCGGTGACTATCGTAGCGAAATTATCATCCGCTAAAACCATGTCCGCTGCTTGTCGGGCAACTTCAGTGCCTTCTTTACCCATAGCTATCCCTATGTCTGCCTGCTTTAGAGCAGGTGCATCGTTGACACCATCGCCCGTCATCGCAACCACATGCCCGTTAGCCTGCAGTGCAGCGGCAATGCTTTTCTTATGCTCGGGAGCTACCCTGGCAAAAACCGAGATTTTTTCCACTTCCTCGATTAGTGTAGCCTCATCCATCTGAGCCAACTCTGCACCTGAGATTACCCTTTCTGAAGGAATCCCCAATTGCCCAGCCACCGCCTGCGCTGTCAATGGGTGGTCTCCGGTAACCATAATAGTTCTGATGCCGGCAGACCTGCAATCAGCCACAGCATCGATAGCGCTCTGCTTGGGAGGATCGATCATTCCCTGAAGACCTGCGAAACAAAGACCTGTTAAATCCTCAGGTATCAGATCATCCTTAGCGGTGGACACTTCCTTAAATGCAAATCCAAGCGTTCTCAACGCCCCGGAAGCAAATCCTCTGGCAGCATCCAGAAATTCATTTTTATCCAACGCTTTCTCTTCACCACTTTCTCCGATAGAAACGGAACACATTTCCAGGATAACTTCGGGAGCGCCCTTCGCTAAAATATAATGCTTCCCATGTATCTCCTCTAAAATCGCCATATATTTGGTTGAAGAGTCAAAAGGAATCTCCTGCAACCGTCGTCCATCACTGTCCTCAAGACCGGCTTTTGCTCCGGAAATTTTTAGCGCCAGCTCGGTTGGGTCACCCAGAACACTGCTATCATCCTGCAGGTGAGCATTATTGCAATGAAACCCTATTTCCAGCAGTTTAACCAATGGCGCCAAATTATTGGGTTCAATACTGGAGCCGTTTTTCCGGAAAGCTCCTTCCAGACTATAGCCGCTTCCGGTAACTTGAACCTTAGCGCCCCCGGTATAAACATCCGTTACTGTCATTCTATTTTCAGTAAGGGTTCCGGTTTTATCGCTGCAAATGACTGAAGTTGCTCCTAAAGTCTCCGCTGCCGGAAGATTGGAAACGATGGCGTTTTTATTGGCCATAGCACCACTTGACCGCGCTAAAACTGCGGTTACCAGGGCAGGGAGCATTTCCGGAATCGCGGCGACTACCAGAGAAATAGTGCCCAGCAAGCTGTAAGCTATTTCATACCCAAGCAGTATTCCGGAAATGAAATTGACCGCACCAATTGAAAGAATGACCACAATCAATGTTCGGATAAAGCGCCCAAGTTTTCGCTGTAAAGGAGTTGCCTGAATTGCAGCAGCTTTCACCAAACCTGCTATCTCACCAAAGACGGTATGATCACCGGTTTTCACAACGACCGCCAAAGCGGTTCCCTTAGTTAGATACGTTCCGGAGAACCCCATATTTTTCTGGTCCCCGGGAACAAGATTCTCTCCTCGCACCTCATCCGTTTGCTTTGTAACGGGCACCGACTCACCGGTAAGCGACGATTCATCGACCTGGACATTTTGCACTTTTAGAAAACGTACATCAGCCGGTATTTTGTCACCGCCTTCCATTTCAACGATATCGCCCGGCACCAATCCCAGTGAGGGTATATTTAAGCGCTTGCCCATCCGTACCACTCGCGTTTCAGAGACGATCATGGACTTGAGCGCATCGACGGCGCCTTCGGCTTTCCCTTCCAGATAAAAACCAACACAGGCATTGATTCCAACGACCGCAATAATGACAATTGTATCAGGAAGTAAATGAGCTCCAAAAACAGTTAATATTGCCGTCAGTAAAGCCGTCGCCAATAAAATCAAAGACATAGAATCTTTGAACTGCCTAAGGAAACGTAGCCAGGCGGGTGTTTTCTTAACCGTGATTTCATTGGCTCCATATTGCTGCAACCGCTTTTCGGCCTCATCCTGTTTCAGCCCATCGATGACTGTTTCCAGTTTCGACAGGGCATCTGCAGCTGAAATGTTGTACCAATTACTCATACCTTTATTCGTTACAGGATGATGAATGCCTCGAAGCTTGCTTCGTAAGCGTCGGTTGAGAAAATGAAAGGATGTCTGATAAGAGAGTAAGAGTCGTTACATCCACAAGAGTCATAACGTTTCAGTTTTGTTGTATCATTTGGTGATTTCTGCGAAGTACAGAAATGTTGTTTTTGACGAAAGAGTAAATGGGATCTTAAGCGAGGTTTGTTTAGAGACAAGTAAACGTTACGAGATAAACTTTCTAGAAATCAGTATAGATAAGGATCATGCTCATTTCCTGATACAGTCAATACCCAGTTATAGCCCGACGAAAATTGTTCGAACAGTTAAGAGTATAATTGCTCGAGAAGTGTTTAACCGAGCACCGGATGTAAAAAAGAAACAGTGGGTAGGTGAATCCTGAGGAAAAGGATATTTCATAAACACTGTTGGTCAGTAGGGAAGTTGATGTGCCCTGAGAAAACTGGACACATCACTAATGATATTTTTATGCTACGGATTCAGAATTACCTGTTTTCTTTGAGACACTAATTACTTGTAAAATGTGAGTAACTTCAAAATAAATCATATCGAATTTTTCCAATAGCAGAAGATTTCAGATTATTGATTTAACAGGTCTGGAGTTGTATGAAAATTTGCTAGCGAATTAAGTGAGGGTGTAAGAAATTTTGTGTAAATTGAAAAAGCTGATGTTCTACTAACAAGAA
>CAWUII010000043.1:0-24179 GCA_963922575.1 uncultured Opitutia bacterium | reverse complement strand
AAGTGTATACCATGTCCTGAACCTTTTGTGTATACCATGTCTTGAACCCGCACCATAGGCTTCGCTATAGTTATGGTTATCAGACGCAAATGAGCGCGGATGCCCCAGCATGTGCTTTTCTGTCGAGTCCGCATGATGCGGACATGAAAAATTGGTTTCTTCCGGCGTTCCTGCAGAGTACAGCTATTTCGGGATTATTCGCTATTTTCAGTGGAAAGATGGTCGACCGAATGTTTCATTTCAATTGAGAGAGGTAGAGCGTCACCGTTCACGCTACGCGACGCGCTAAGAGCTTCGCAGGACACGTCCCGGTGCGCACCTGCCTGGAGAGGGTCTTGAGCTTGTCGAAATGGCGTCGTGCTAGTAAAAGCTTCTGAACATTCGTTAATTGAAAGTAAGCATTCATGAAAGTGAACTCGACCAAGGTCTTTTACGGAAGATTCTTCCACTGAAAATAGCGAAGCGAAGAACCATTTTATAATAATAACGACACGACACTTTTTTAAGGCTCTTTCATGGGCAAAGTAGTTCGACCGTGGGGAAATAGGTCTGATAACGTTTTACATCTCGTGTGAGAATCGGAATGCCCAGAGCGGCAGCATGGGCACCGATAAAAAAATCTGGCAGAGGCGCGGTTTTGTTCCCTCCATGTTGTCGGTATAACTTGAATGCTTGAGAGGCTAAAAAGAGCGCCTGACGTGGGAGCTCCTCAAAGCCTAAGCCCAATGTGATGAGAACTGCATCGACATCTTCAACGTTACCCGCCTCATAGCACAGCTCCGTGTAAACGATAGGATCCACCACCAACCGTCCCACATAGAGATTCATCTGTTCCTGCGACCAGTCTGCCCAATGTTCGTCCTTCTCAGTAAGATCCAAGAGCACATTGGTATCGACAAGAATGGCGCTGGAGCTAGTCATCGCCCCTTAGTTCACGCATGATTTCATCGGTGCTTCGCCCCCTGGCCCGATCTTTCCAAATTCCTCGGACTGCTTCCAGACGTGCTCGCATTTCCTCAGGAGTTCGCGGCGGAGCGATCATTTCGGGTTCATTGACCGCTTGAGCCAGAATGATCCGCGCCTCGGCTTCCATAGAAATCTGATGGCTGGCGGCGCGGAGGCGGAGCTTGCGTTTTACGTCCTCATCAAGGTTTCGAATGGTCAAAGTCGTGCTCATTCTTAGAATGCTAGCATTGAAAGCTTTGCTGTCAATCATAGGGAATTCAAAACAGTCATGTCGTTATGTTTATGATCAACAAATCTAAGAGCATTATAAAAATAACGATATAACTTGTTTTGTTTTTATCCAAAGGTACTGCTGTTTTCTGTTTGGATGGCATTTGACTGCTTGCGGCAATTGCATCTTTAGCACTTGTTGATGAAAGTAAACGTTAAACGCGTTGAACTCCTTGAAGGTTTTGCATCCAGCCAAACTGTTCCAGACGCTGAGCGTTGCCATAGATTCCCTGGTCTTCGTTCCGTATGATGTTGCGGACTTTTTTGACGATGGAGGAGATGTTGGGCATGTTAAAAATGTGGGTCAGGATGGCGCTGTTTGTGGCTTAGTGCAAATGAGCGCAAATAAGATTTGTAGGTGAGCGTTTTGTAAGTTACTGAAAATCAATGAAAATGCTTTTGTATTGAGTGGCTTTGTGCAATGTAGCGAAAATAGGCGAAAATAAGATTTAAGTGGCCCAATGTGGAAGGTAGCGGGCAAATTTGTTCGATTGGCCGGCTTCTGCAGGAACGATTAAGCCCTTTTCTTTTGCAGATGAAATAATGCGACTGGCCCGCGCGATTTTGTCGTCGGTAAGACCAAATCGATTACGAAGGCTTTCGTTGGTCATGTAGTCATGCATGAGGTAGCGGAGACAGGCGTGTAGGTAACAGGCGTGCACACGCTCGGTGGTGGTCATCGTCTCGAATTCCTTATGAGCGAATAGGACAGTTCGGGTGTGCTCTGGAGTGGTCTCGAAGATAGGTGCCGGGAGTTGGAAGATTTCAGTTTCATGGACAACTTTGTCGATTCCAGAACCACGCTCTTCGCAGATGCCGACGCGCCGCATCAGGGAGGCAAGTGCTTCGTTGCGGGATTTGGGCGGTGAGTCCAGAAAGCGGTCGGTATCAATGAGTGGAATGCCTGGGTTCGTTATTTCAAGTCGGCTGTCGAAGATCTCGATCATTGGGCCAGTGCCGGTTTGAAAGAAATCCTGATGAATAAGCGCGTTGGCGACCAACTCGCGAATAGAGACCTCGGGGAACATCGGAAGGTTCTTGCGGAGTGCGGTGCCGAGAACTTCGTTGTGTGGGATGCGAGCGTTGATGAAGCCAATCAGCCCTTCAAATCCTGTCGCGTAGCCACGGTTGCCGATTTGCTCGTGGAGGGTTTCAAGTCGGTTATCACTTTTGTAGTGAATCACACGGAGTGCCTTACGGCTCAAAGAAGAAAATGCGGAAAGTTCTTTGGCAAAAAGTAGGGCGCCGAGATTTAGAATGTTCCAAGAGTCGCTGTCAGTGGGGGCAATGAGATTCTCTTTCTGCAGTCGCTCAATGATATGGTTCCTATTGGTGGGTAGGTCGAGCCCCATGAGGTCAAAGTAACCGGGGTAGTCGAGCAGGCGGACGACTTCTTCAGCGGAGCAATTCTCTTTGGCTGTTAGTTCCTCAAACGGTATTTGCTCGAATATTCGCCACAGATTTCGTTCACGCTCGGGGTGGTCTTTGAGTTTTTTGGTATAGGAGCCGACACGAATGTATTCAGTGCCTTTGAACTGAACTGGTGTCTGGTTAGCGCGAGGCACTTGGAGAAGGACTACAGGCACTTCTTCGATGCTCAGGTAATGAAAAGAGAAATCGATTTTCGGAGTGAGTGACCTTAGCAGCCAGTTTTCGAGTGCTTCGTTGCCGACTTTCTGCGAATCAGGTTTAAACGAAGATCCGACAAGATTGTGAGTTTCGTCCTCAATTCCCCAAATAAGATAGGCATTTGTCTTTCCTTCAAGCGCTGCGGAGTTGGCGAGTGCGGAAAGGCGCTCACCTATCATATCGGGATCCGTATTATTGTGTTTGAACTCTACCCACTCAGTTTCACGTGGGAGTTTTCTTAGCTCTTCGACAAGGCTTCGTAAGTATTTTTGCTGAGGGTTGGGCATGGTTGGACGATCAAATTAGGCGATGTTGTAGAGATAAGTGGTGAGTTCCCGGATTGCTAAATCATAGGCAGGCTTGCCACCAAAGGCGCGAACGATCTCGGGCGCGGTGCCGAGGCGCTTGATGACGGTCATCGCGGCCTTGAAATGGCGGAAGTCGCCGCGCACAGTTTGGTCGATCAGCGCAGTGCGGTTGGGCAAGAAGAGAATGCGCTTTTTCAGGCCGCTCTTCCAAATGCGATTCAAAACAGTCATGTCGTTATGTTTATGATCAACAAATCTAAGAGCATTATAAAAATAACGATATAACTTGTTTTGTTTTTATCCAAAGGTACTGCTGTTTTCTGTTTGGATGGCATTTGACTGCTTGCGGCAATTGCATCTTTAGCACTTGTTGATGAAAGTAAACGTTAAACGCGTTGAACTCCTTGAAGGTTTTGCATACCGGAGAGCGTAATTCGTGTCCGTCAATACGAAGAAAGTAAACCCTGTACTTTGAACATTGAATATTCAACGTTCGATGTTCAGTGTCCGATGTTTCTAAGCACTCATGGCAAACGATCCACTAGCGACCATTCCTGCGAGCCTGATTGAACTGGTTGAGAGTTTTCTAGCCTGGCTGGAGCTGGAGCGTGGACTCTCAAAGAATACCATCATTGCCTACACGCATGATCTGGCGCATTTTGCTCGATTTCTGGAGCAGCAGAAAGTAACCGACTGGAGTCAGGTCGACGAAACTGTAATCAGCGCCTGGACAGCGCATCTGGGGCAATCCCAGTATGCTCGTAGCACTCAGGCACGAAAACTTTCCGTAGTCCGTATGCTGGCACGGCATCTGGTACGTGAAGGTATTCGTAAAGACGATTTTACCGAGCTGGCCTCGGCACCCAAATTATCACGTAAGTTGCCTGAAGTACTCACTTATCAGGACCTTAAGCGTCTGCTGGAAGCTCCGAATACAGCCACGCCATACGGTCTACGCGATCGCGCGATTCTTGAGCTCTTTTACAGCAGTGGCTTGCGCGTATCCGAACTGTGTGGAGTGCTGCTACAATCGGTCAATCTGGATGAAGGCTATGTCCGGGTTTTCGGTAAGGGGTCCAAAGAGCGCATTACACCGATTGGCTCCGCCGCGATAGCTGCTATCCGAAATTATCTGTCAGGAGGTCGCCCTCATTTTATAAAAGCTAAAACCGGCAGTGAACTTTTCCTTAGCCAGCAGGGCAGGGCGATTTCGCGCAAGATGGTCTGGGTGATGATCCGTCAACATGCCGCAAAGGCAGGAATTAAAAAGACAATCAAGCCGCATCTGCTGCGTCACTCCTTCGCGACCCACTTGCTGGAAGGCGGAGCGGATCTGCGCGTCATACAGGAGATGCTCGGCCACTCCGATATTTCAACCACGCAAATCTACACCTCCGTGCAGGCCAATCGCCTGGCCGATGAGCACGCTCTGTATCATCCGCGGTCGAAGGGTGGGTGAAAAGCTTTAACGTTGTATCCTAGTTTTCCAAAAGGTAGCGCGGTGCGTCTCGCACCGCGCTACCTTTTGGAAACACATAGTTGCTCAAACTTTTTTAGAGGTGGTCTTATATTACCCAAGAATCGTTTGCTGAAAGGCGTATCCAACCTTTTCCAAATAAACGAAGGACTTTTTCCGGAGCTTCCCACCAGTCTTGCAGATGCGAGCCTACAACCTACAATCTGGTCGAGTGTCTTTCGATCGTAGGCCAGAGCTCTTTGTTATACCAACGGCAAAAAGGTTTGCATGAGCAGGTATTGCGCCTGCCTCTGGCGCCGCACCAAAGGTTCCAACGTGTTCGCCAATACAAATCTGGTGCGGTGCGAGACGCACCGTGCTAACCGCACTCGTTCAAACCTCTTTGCAATTGATATAAGACGTATTTGAATGCTTGATTCGTCCCGGATTTAAGTAGATAAGATTTATCGTCGGTCCTTGTATGTATTAATGTGGTGGGCTGATAGTTCAAAAGCCATGAATAATTACGCAGACTATTATCCGGTGCCCGAGGTATTCTGGTGTTTTGAGACCGGAGCGAACGTCGAACTTTGAATATCCAATGCTCTGCTCTTTGAAACTATCAGGAGACTCGAAGGATGTTAATAGTCTAGCTCTTAAAAGACATCGGTTACTTCCTGCTCTTCGTGGTGAATACAACAGAGCCAACATCTTAACGTCTATTTGCACCTAATGAATCAGAAAAGAACTCAAAAACGCCCAAACGCCTTGGGCGGTCTCGAAGTCAGCTTTGGTGATGCCGACTGGCAGTCACCTGCCTGCAAAACGATTCAATCGTTCTTTGAAACACCCGAAGGTAGCTTGGACTTTACAGATTTTGTTCAGGCGATTCTCGGTGAAGACATTCTACTGGCGGAAATTGTAAAGCGGGAATCTTTGCAAAAAGGCATCCTGTGTTACCATTTTGAACAGATAGGTTTTCTGGGTGCCTCGGTGGATGTGCCAAACAATCGGGTCGTTCTGCTGCGCATTTGCGGAGCTCTATTCGCGGTTCGGCAAACCACTCCCAAGTTAAAAGGTAAAGTGGCCTGTCTGGTGGAAATTCCTGGAGTGACGGAGGATATGTTGCTACAGGTTCTGGACTGTAATGCATTCCTGCAACTCTGGAGTAAAACGACTGGTAACGCGCCTGAAGTCTACGATACCAATAGTTCCATACAGCCGTACCTGCGTAGTCTGATCAAAGGCGAACCGCTCGACCTGCACGGTCGAAGTCTGAAGGTTGAATCGATACTGGGTCAGGGGCTGGAAGGTACGGTGTTCAAGGTACGTGATGCGCAGACACAACAGCTGTTTGCTCTGAAAGCGACCTACAAAGATCTGCGCGAGCTCTGTGATTATTGGAGTGCCGGTTTGGAGCGATTGCGCAAGGAGCAGCATGAGATGTTGGACTACCTGTGCGCGTTTGACTCCTGTGAGCCGGTCGACGAATCAGGATCGACGCTGCTGATGCAATACATTCCGGTAGAACCACTACAGTCGCTGGCTGCTGAAAATCGCCTTGCAAATGGACTTCGACTGCTTGCCGATGTGGTCAATAGTTTACAGGCTCTGCATCAGGTAGGTGTGTGTCATGGCGACCTCGGTGTTTCCAACGTCTTTATCCGGCACTATGCCGATGGTTGCGATCGGGCTGTATTGATTGACCCGCACCCGGACGTCTGTAGTGATTTCGAGGCGTATCAGCGTAAAGATCGATTCGGCATTGCGCACATTCTGTACTGGATTGTTACGGGTAAACAGTGGCCTGAAGGGACGTATCCCTACATGCTTAAGGTGATGGCAAATGACCACAATCCGGCTGATGGGATAAAGATTTTTGCAGATAAACCTCTGGACGCTCGTGATGAAGATTGTGTCAACCTGCTCGCAGCAGCGGTGCGCTGCTTATGCGATACGGACACGTTTGAGGCGATGGCTGAAGCGGTGAAAACAGTTAGCGCCCAATTGAATCGCTCGGAGATCGCAACGCCCGGGCGGCTGTCCGGCGACACCATTGTCACCGGTGTAGACGCCGAGCGCAAAGTTGCGCGGGCACTCAAGCCCATTGGCAGTGGGGTCTTTATGCCTTTGTTTTCATTGCCCAGCTACTTTGGCAGAAAGACACCAAAGCAGCGTGAGTACGGGATAGGGGATAGTGGTCCGGCTGCACGCGAGTTTGTGCAATTGTTGCGATCAACCGGACAGAGGTTCTGGATGCTTCTACCGATCGGACCCACCGACCGAGGTCATTGCCCGTATCGGGCAGACTCCAGCTTTGCGATCAGCATTCAAACGATTTCTCCGGAAGACCTGCTTGCCGATGGATGGATTACTCAAAAGGAATTAGCGAGCACGTTGCCGGTGTTTGAGGATTTTGGTAACGTCCCATTGAGTAATGACGCAATCTTTACCTACAAGCGCGATCTGATTGCGTTTGCTTTTAAACGCCGTGTGCAAAAGAGCAAAGCAGATTGGCAGAAGGCTTATGAATCCTTTGTGAGCGAAGAAGCCGATTGGCTGGACGCGTATGTGCTCTACAAGACGATCGAAACAAAGTATCCGGTGCGCTGGACCGGCTGGCCAGAAGCGCTACGCGATGCGGAACCGGCAGCGCTCAAGCAGTTTGCCCTGGCAAATGCTGAAGCGATTGAGCAGGAAAAGTTTGGTCAGTTTCTGGCCCAGCATTACTTTCTGAAGCTGCGTCGTTTTGCTGAGGAGCAGGGCATTTACATGATTGGCGACATGCCTGCATACTCAATGCATGGCAGCGCTGATGTCTGGGCGTATCGATCGGCATT
The DNA here is from genome assembly GCA_963922575.1 of uncultured Opitutia bacterium. GTDB lineage: Bacteria > Verrucomicrobiota > Verrucomicrobiia > Opitutales > Coraliomargaritaceae > Lentimonas. Next base: position 16,710 of record CAWUII010000043.1, on the reverse strand, counting down.
TGAGCTGGCTGATAATGGCGAACGCACTCGTGTTGCCGGTGCCCCGCCGGACGTATTTGATGCCAAAGGACAGGGCTGGAACCATCCAATGTACCGCTGGAGTGATCCCGCAACACTGCAGTTTCTGAAAAGGAAATATCTGCGTATGAAACAGTTGTTTGCCAATGGATTTGTGCGCGATGACCACATCATAGGCAAAGTGACTCCCTGGGGTTACACCTTTGGTCAGCCGCCGGCACAGGGGCACCGGGTGACGGGTGCTTTTTTGGGCAATCCATTGTTTGATGCGTTGCTGGAGGTAATGCCCGACCTGAGTGACTTCCTGATCGGAGAGGATCTGGGAATGCTGACACCTGAAACCCAGCAGGTGATGCAGGATTATGGATTTATGGGGATGAAGGTTCTGCAGTTCATGCCATTCAATGACGGACCCGCCGCAATTGCCGAAAATATGTACACGCCCGGTAACTACTCGGCTGCAAATGTAATGCTTCTGGGTACACATGATGCGCCGATTATCCGAGAATGGTGGCGCAATGCTTTAAATGAAAATGGACGTTATCATTTCAGTCAGTATCTCCAGCAACATTCGGAAACCAGTAATCCGGTAACGGATAAAACCGTGGCCGCCCGTTTTACCGAGTTTGCCATGCAGCAATCGCCGTACATGATGCTGCATCAGATGCCGGACATTATTGTGAATGAGGACGGCTCGACCGGTTTGGTGGGGGCGCGCATGAATGATCCCAGCAATCATCAGGCGCCCGAAAAGAACTGGAGCTGGCGTTTGTCGCCCGGCGCATTTAGCGAGCAGACAAGAGCGGAACTAAAGCGATGGACCGAAGCGACCAACCGGACGCCGGAACGTGCAATTCTTCGACTGGCACGCTGCTGGTCTGCCGATGCAGTGGTTACGCTGGCGGCAGATATCCTCAAGAAAACCGGTAAAGCTGGTAAGGCGCTGGCTCAGCAACTGGATTCAATCGTATCACAAGGCCGGGTGCGGCACGCTGCCCTGGGTGCCGATTGTCTGTCGATTGTTTACCGACACCTTGATGGCGAGCTTTATCTGTTATTGTCCACGGACTGTTCTGAGTTGCAGGAGCAGGCCGTGAGCCTGATCCGCGGAGTAGGGGTCTACATGCAGCAGTTGGAATCAACCGGGCAGACGCCGCTTAGAGATATCGATGACGGAGCGCTGCTTGAGCACGCTCAAGCGGCCATTCACGAAACGGAGCAGTTGCTTCGTCGTTTTGTTTTGCTAAGTACGGATACTTTGCGAGAGGAGATGATTACCTTTATCGGCGCGATGTTTGACTTTGCGGCAACGACAGAGCGTTGCCCTCCAGAACTGGCAGCGGACGACGCAGCTGTCCAAAAGCGGCTGCGAGCGATTGAGTTTTCAGTCGATGAGAGCAGGGAACTGGCTGACCGGTTGCAATCTACCTGGACGAACCTTTGGGTGACCTACGAACAAAGAGGCATGTCCCGGCGAAACATCGTCGAAGGTATTCTGACAGGTCAGCTGCACGGATCGCGCGTATCTTTACGAGCGTTGAACTGGCGACTGGCGAGAGCATATTCAAAAGAGCTGTCTGCCACAAAAAAGATGCTCCAGCAGTGGGAGGTATCAATAACTTCCTGGGTGAAGTCCTTAGACGTAGATGCCGTGAAGACCTGCCTGTTTGGAATTTCTGCCCCGGCTTTTTCACACGATCTCGATGCGCATGGTCAGGCAGAAGGCTTGTCTGACTTGCTGGGACTGATAAGCAAAACACGGCGCAAGGAGCAGGATTTGGAGGGTTACTACAAATGGTTTCGCGAGTATGCGCTTGAGATAATCCGCGCGACTAAACCGCTGGAATCCAAGAGCAAGACGATTATTGTATCACTGTTCGAAACAGCTGAGAGCGAAGGTGTTTTTGAACGACTGCTGGAGGTCATCGAACAGTGTCTGATCGTCCGACTGGGAGCACTGAAACCACCACCGGATGCGATTCTGCCCCAGTTCCCCGCAAAGCTGGACTTGCAGCTCCACTCTTACCACTCCGATTGTGGAGGTCAGTCGGTTGCCCGTATTGTCTTTGAAGCTTATAATCGCGGCCTGAAGACGATTGCGCTCACCGATCACCAGTGCTTTGACGGCATTGAGCAGGCTTTGGAAATAGGAGCGATGTTGGGTGTTCAGGTGATCCCTGCGATAGAACTTTACACCGGCATTCGAAGAGGGGAACGGGTCGAGCAACGCCGCGACATTCTGGTTTACTTTCCCGATGTACCGCGCTTTTTGAATTGGTGGAAGCAGGGGCTGGATGCGGAGAGCTGGCAATTGTTCGACGACGGTTGGAATCGCAAGCTGGATGGTTCGGAGTGGGGTGATGTCCACGTCCGACGTGTTACAGACTGGGCACGGGCTCACGGCGGCATTCCGGTTCTGGCGCATCCGGGATTATGGAGTAGCGAGCAGTTTCATCAAGATGGCTGGTCCTTTGAGTCCTTTGAGCGGCTTTTTCTGGAGACCGGACTGGCCGGAATCGAAATCAGCCATAGTCGTCTGCCCTTCGAGGAAAACACAAAGCGATTTGTGCCCTTGGTACAGCAATTCAACCAGCGGCATGTCGACAGCCCGATCGTTTTTACCGCAGGCACGGATTCGCACACTCCGGAAGGAATCGGGCGGGCAAACCTGACCGCAGAGGCCGTTGCGTTTATTGCTAAGGCATTTGCACCGGAGGGAACTGAAATCCCGGTGCTGCGGGATGTGATTGTTAAACAGATCGCTCGCTAGTCAGAAAACAATGAGCGGCAGGATGCCTGCTTGTAAGTCGATTTATAGCTAAGCACGTAATCATCCGGACACATGACACGTATCCAAAATGGTAGCGCAGGCGCGTCCCTGCGCCGCACGAACGTTCAGACGCTTTTACTAGCACGACGCCATTTCGACAAGCTCAAGACCCCCCAGGCAGGTGCGCACCGGGGATGGTGCTGCGCTACCTGAATGCGATCTGGACAAGTAATTATAGGCTTTTAGCTATAGTCTGCTATTTCTCGTCCTTATCAATCAAAGTATTTTCGGAAGTCGGAGAAGGACGTTTGTACACTTGTAACTTCTTTTTGTAATAAAGCAGAGCAGCTTGCCAAATGATTCGAGGCATGCTGTTGAGCGCAGTGTCAAAGGGGTGTAACAAGGAATATCTAAAAATGGCGGCGGTGGTGATTGCCCTCGGTTTGCCTTCTATCCAGGTTTTGAGAACATATTTACCGTCGCGATATAGGTCGACTCCCATAAATAAATGTTTCTCATCGATTTTAAAGGTGAAGTGATAGTCGCCCTCCATATTGTTGAAAGGAGAGACATGGAATGCTTTGGAGCATTGAGCCGTCCAGGTATGATCAGCTGTCTGCTTCAGGTCTTTGAGTGGATAGACATGACGATCGCCGAAGGTATTGTTGACTTCAGCTACAACGCTTAGCAACTGAGTGCCGGCCATGCGCAGATGAAAGTTGACCGGGTTGAAGGCATAGCCGAAGTAGCGTGGGGAGGATATGAGTAGCGTGTGCTCACCGTCTCTTTCGGGAGCAATCAGTTTTTCGAGTTGCTGATTGATAGGCATCGGCTCGCCATATAGGTAATCCTGATCGCTTACACGGATCAGGTTTCTTTTATTATGGCTAAAAATTGCGATCTGCTCGGCGATCTGATCGAGTTCAGTTAGATCGAAAGCGAAGAAAGTCGACGGGTAGGTAAACGCGTGTGAAACCGGATGCTGGCGTTCATGAGTAACAATACCTCGATAGATTCTTGAGTTTAGTGTCATAAACTAATGCCAAATTTCTTTGCTACCTCAACCGCCGATCGAACAGCGTCTTCATGAAAACCATAGCCAAAGTAGCTGCCACAGAACCAGGTGTTTTGTTGTCCGTTGAGCTTACGCAATCGGTTTTGCGTAGCCATGCTTTCGAAAGAATAGAGTGGGTGTGTCAAAGTAGTGGTGTTGATGACGTGCTCTTCAGATATCGGTTGAGTATTATTGAGCGTAACAATGTAGTCCTGATCGGTTTTAAGACACTGAAGTCGATTCATATGGTAACTGACTGCAACCGGGCGTTCATTATTAAAAGACGGTTCGCGTACAAAGTTCCACGAAGACCAGAGCTTTTTATTGTGGGGTAATTGCGAACGGTCTGTGTGCAAGGTTACTGTGTTCGGTTGATAACACCACGGGCTCAAATTTTTAGTTTCTTCAGCACTTGGATCAGTCAGTAGCTTAAGTGCTTCATCCGCGTGGGCTCCGATAACTACATGATCAAAATGATGTGTTTCACCCGTTTGCATATGCACCCGCACGCCCTCAGGAGTTCGTTGGATACCTGTAGGAGCAGCATTGAGATTAGGGGCCTGTTCAAATGTTTTCAACATTGCCCGGACGTAGGTCTGCGAGCCTCCCTTTACATATTTCCATTGAGGACGATTGGTGAGGCGCAACAATCCATGGTTTTCCAGAAAGTGGAGGTAGGGCTGTGCCGGGAACGCGTGCATCTCTGAAATGGGCGAGGACCATATGGCCGCTCCCATAGGATACAGGTAATTATTCAGAAAAGCATTTCCAAACTTACGTTCCGCGCAGTACTCGCTCAACGTTTTACCCTCCAGAAAACCCGCTTGCAGGTCTCGATAGCCAACCTTTGCAAAGCGCATCAGATTCCAAATCAACTGAAGATGGTTTGGTTTTAGAAAGTAGCGTGCAGACGGAAACAAAGCGCCCAGTGAATTGCCGGAGTAGCCGTATTTGCTAACAGCGTCATAGAAACCGAAGGTCATCGAACTGTCTGCGAGCGGCACATCCAACTGTTCCAGAACCTTGGTGAAATTAGGATAGTTGCGATGATTCATCACAATAAACCCCGTGTCCACAGGTAGCTCGGATCCATCGCTTTGAGGTACTTTCAGGGTACGCGTATGACCACCGGGATAATCGTTTTTTTCAAACAAGTGAACTTCGTGTTTACGTTGTAGCAACCAGGCTGCTGTAAGACCGGCTACACCGCAGCCAACAATAGCAATTCGAAGTTTATCATCAGTTAAAGACATATTTTAGAATCAAAAGCTATGACAAGTTCCTTACAGCCTGCACGCTTTTTTGCACATCTAACTTTGAATTTCGGACAATTTGGTAGAAATGTATTCAAAGTTAACGACCCGGCCTCTGACAGTAAGTCCGGGCTTGCCAATTATTGATACGGTGCTTGATTAACTATTTTTATTTAGGAGAAGTGGCAGAGTGGTCGAATGTGGCTGACTCGAAATCAGTTGTGCCGGAAACGGTACCGGGGGTTCAAATCCCTCCTTCTCCGCCATTTGCTGCCATATTTCAAAGGTCGTCAATGCCCTGGCAGTGTAACATCACAGAGCTACAAACCTTATCTGTTTATCACGGCGACAGTCTCAGACCCTGAGCTTGTCGAAATGGCGTCGCGTAAGCCTGAGCATTCAAACGTTCGTGCGGCGCAGGGACGCGCCTGCGCTACCATTTTGAATAAGAATCATGTGTCCAGGTGATTACATACTTAGCTATAAAGCACGGTAATTGTCATTTCCTTGATCGAAAAAAGCAACCATCGCTGCACCGCATTATGAAAGTGTGTTATTTCTTTCCTGAGACGAACCTCCTGACAGCTTTTGAGAATCGATCATAACTTTCTTTTAATCGTCCGGTCGTATGTTACGGTATTTTCAAAGCTACATCCCGAAAATCTTACGGACAAATCCCCAGAACCCGGTCGGTTTTGACGTCTCATCAGGTTTCGGTTCGTTGCCGACATTGGTGCTGCTGGATCTATCGTCCAAACCGTCGGAACTGCTGCGGCCCGTTTCGGAGGAGACCGTTGATGGTTCGTAACTGAGCACCAGTTGATAACCTGCGATTTCGGGGCGCTGTTCGACAGCAGCTTCTACCATCGTTGCCAGTTGCGCTTGGTAGTCTTGACCTATCGATTTGAGTAGGATGGGGCCAAAGTGGTAGTTCAGGTTTTCATGCGCGTAGATTACGTACCAGCCGCTATCCAGTTCGGCTGGGTCCGACTTGATCTGTCCGGGAAAGCGCTGATCGAACTCCGCTTTTGACAGAAATTCCATGTAGGGGATCGCGGATTCATCAATGACACGTATGCCGACTTCTGCCTGAGCCCAAGCAAACACTGGAAACAGGAATATTAGTAACCGGAACATGTTGTTTAGCCACTTCATACATCAAAGACCGGAAGGTACATTTGTTCCGTAATCGATACTTCCCTTGGCGTCATAATCATCCTGGTTGCTCGGATCGCTGTCAGAAGCAGCCTGATCGGAATTATGCGCGTTCGAATCGGTGGTTTGATTTGAGGATTGGGAAACAGGGGCAGACGATTCGCTGAACTCCTTGGAACGCTTCATCTCGATTGGAGCGTTTGTTTCATCAATAGCGCCGACGGTAAACTCTTCAAAACTGCGCCCGGAGCTTGTTGTAGCCGTCGATACATCGGCAGAAGAGGCACCGCTCCCTCCGGCTTCGCCGAAACCCTCGGCTTGTTTTCCCTCGGCATCACCTTCAGAACCTTTTTCAGAAGCGACTTCAGGAGCAGATTCACTGACGCCTTCGTCGCTCTTATTGCCTTCTTCGTTCTCACTACCTTCGTCAGTTTGATCTGCGCTGTTTCCATCGGTTGAAGCATCCGAGGCGCTTGCGGAAAAGCGTCCGTCAAACAGATTTGGATCGGGTGCGCTGTAAAGTACACCGAAACAGAACGATGCGAAAGCGATACCGACTGAGAGAAACGACTTCATAATCTATCCGTGCAAATGACTTCGATTCCTTCGGGCTTCGCAGGCTTGCTGACTTTTGCTTCAATTTCAACCGACATGTATTTACTGCGTGTGCCCTTGAACGTGTAAACATCCGGATAAAGCATAATTTCCTTTTCCTTGAAACGCTCCGGAGCGAACACGCCGATCAGACTGACGTATGTTTTGCCATCGGATATGATACGAACACTTACTTGTCCTCTCTGCCTTACAAGTTCTTCGCGAATGAGCGATTCTTTGTCTTTTTGTTTGAAAGATATGATACTTGGACGGCTCTCAAGTGCTTCATTGAAGAATTTGGTCGCCAGCGGAATACGACCTTCGCTCAGGTATTTTTCAGCCGATTCAATACTTTTATTATAGCGGATGCTTGCGAGGTACAGGCTAGAGGTTTTTTCCAGACCTTTGCGTGCTTCCTGAGACTTAGGATCTAGCTTAAGCGCACCGTCATAGGCCTTTTTGGCAGCTTCATAATTACCCGCTTTCAAAGCGTTATACCCGGTCTCCAGTAGAACTTCCAGACGCTTTTTTTTCTCTTCGCGCCTGAGTTGTTTTATGCGCTCCTTTGTCTCCTCTTCCGAGCGAATGAGATTCGCTTCTTCCAAAGCGGCAATTGCGGCCGACAGTTCGCCGTTAGCTTCAGCTGCATTGGCTCGTTCAATAACTGCATCGCGCTTGGCCTCACTTACCGCGGCTTCGATGCTTTTTCGCTCATTTAGCAGGAAGGAATTACCTGGGGTTCTCTCAATCAAATCGTTGATTTTTGTCAGCGCCGCTTCGGCTCCGTCCGATTCCTGCAAAGACTTGATCGACTGCATCTCCTCAACAATGGCTTCCAAGCCTTCAACTTCCTGGAGACCTTGCTTTGCGACAGTGTTTGACGCATCGATTTTCAGCACCCGTTCAAACGAAGCACGGGCTGTTACTGGATCAAACTTGGCCAACGCAGCTTTAGCTGATTCCAATTTTGCCTCAAGCTGTTCGGCAGACTGCTTTTCGAGTTCTTCGAGTATTTCACTGGTCTTCTTAAAAAACTGAATGCTTTCTTCAAACGCCCCTGACTCCAGATTCTGTAGCCCTTGATTGTAATTGTCGACCGCTTCGGTGTAGGTGTTTTCAAATGCCGCTTTAAGGTATTCGGCTTCACCGAGTTTAGTATAGATTGCATCTTTAAGCTCACGCGCGGATTGAGCAGACTCCAGCGTTTTCAGCCGGGTCTCAGCGGTTGAGACAATTTCCGTATAGCTACTTCTTGCTTTTTCGACTTTACCGCCCGCGAGAGCACTGTCGGCATCTTCGAGCTCTTGCCTCAAAGCGGATATGAAATCAATGGGTACATCGCCCTGACGCAGGGCCTCTGCAAGTTCATTGTTGACCAATCCTTTTGCTTTTTCGGCGAGCTGGCTGAGTTCAAAGTCAACAACAACCTCTCTTCGTTCACTTTTTGAAGAGCTCTCGCTTGGAGCATCCCTTTTTTTAAGGACAAACAGCGCGATGATGGATGCTACTATCAGAGCTAGCAAAACAGCAAAGACCATAATTACAGGTGTTTTATTCTTTTCCATAAATATCGATGTTGATAGACAATTACTTATTTGAACGATCAAACTACTCTTTATCTGTAAATAAACGGTTTGAAAAGTAATTTATTTGTTTCAGCATGAGTAAATACCTCAAAGCTTGCTTAGTGCTTGCATGGGAAAGTAAAAAAAACACGCTTGACCAGATTTATGCCAAAACGCACTGATATTACGTCTATCCTTATTATTGGTTCCGGGCCGATTGTTATCGGTCAAGCCTGTGAATTTGACTACTCCGGCACTCAAGCGTGCAAAGCGCTTCGTGAAGAAGGTTACCGAGTGGTACTTGTTAACAGTAATCCGGCGACCATTATGACTGATCCTGAGTTTGCCGATGTTACTTACATCGAGCCACTCACCGTCGACACCTTGGAAAAAATCATTGCCAAGGAACGCCCGAATGCACTGCTGCCGACACTCGGTGGTCAGACAGGACTTAATCTCTCTATGGATTTGGACAAAGAGGGCATTTTGGAAAAGTATAACGTCGAAATGATTGGCGCGAACCCCGCTGCAATTGAAAAGGGTGAGGCACGTGATGTGTTTAAGCAGGCAATGCTTAAAATCGGTCTGGATGTCGCGCGGTCCGAAACAGTGCATACGCTAGCTGAAGCACTCAAAGCGGCAGACGAGGTCATCGGCGACTTTCCGATCATCATCCGCCCCAGCTATACCTTGGGCGGTTCCGGAGGAGGCATTGCCTACAATCGCGAGGAATACGAAAAAATGGTGCAGAACGGTCTTGATATGTCGCCGACCACTGAAGTTCTGGTCGAAGAATGTCTGCTCGGTTGGAAAGAATATGAAATGGAAGTTATGCGCGACCACAAGGACCAGTGTGTCGTCATCTGCTCCATCGAAAACTTTGACCCAATGGGCGTGCATACCGGAGATTCCATAACTGTGGCACCGGCGATGACGTTGAGCGACAAAGAGTATCAACTGATGCGCGATGCTTCCTTTGCTTGTATTCGTGAGGTCGGTGTCGAGACCGGCGGATCCAACATACAGTTCTCCGTCAATCCCGAGAATGGACGCATGGTTGTGATCGAAATGAATCCGCGCGTATCCCGCAGTTCCGCACTCGCTTCCAAGGCAACCGGCTTTCCAATAGCCAAAATTGCGGCAAAACTGGCTGTCGGGTACAGCCTGGATGAGCTGCAAAATGATATCACCCGCGAAACGCCAGCCAGCTTTGAACCCACCATCGACTATGTCGTTACCAAGATACCACGCTTCACTTTCGAGAAGTTTATTGGTACCGATACCACACTGACCTCCGCAATGAAATCGGTTGGTGAGGCGATGGCGATTGGCCGAACTTTTAAGGAATCTTTCCAGAAAGCATTGCGCTCACTGGAGATCGGTGCCTTGGGGTTTTTCGGCCCAGCCAAGTTTAAAAAGAAGATAGACGATCTAGAAAAAGTCCGCCAAGGCATTGCCATACCAACCTGCGAACGTGTTTTCTGGCTGCGCCATGCATTTCTGAATGGCATGTCTGACGAGGAAATTCATGATGCCTGCAAAATCGATCCCTGGTTTATCAATCAGTTGCGACAGTTGGTTGACATAGAACTTGAGCTCAGCCAGCGCAGTCTTGCAAAACTGGATCACGAGTTGATGCTAACTGCCAAAGAAGCAGGCTTCTCCGACACACTTATTGCCGAACTGGTTGGTTCCAACCGTTCGTCCGTGCGCAAACGGAGAGAAAAACTAGGGCTGATGACCAACTTTCGCCTGGTTGATACCTGCGCCGCCGAGTTCAAAGCATTCACACCGTACTACTACTCTTCATACGGTTCCGAAAACGAAATCGAATGTGACGAAAAAACACGAAAGATCATGATCTTAGGTGGCGGTCCCAACCGGATCGGGCAGGGCATAGAATTTGATTACTGCTGCGTACATGCGTCCTTTGCCTTGCGCAAGGCCGGCTACGAAACTCTGATGGTCAACTCAAATCCCGAAACCGTTTCAACCGACTACGACACTTCGGATAAACTGTTCTTTGAACCACTCACGCTAGAGGACGTTCTTGAGATTTACTATCAGAACAAATGCGAAAGTGCGATTGTACAACTAGGTGGTCAGACGCCACTCAATTTGGCTACGGAACTCGAAGCACATGGTGTCAATATTATCGGTACATCTCCTTCCATGATTGACGCCGCTGAAGACCGCAACCGCTTTCGCGACATCCTCGACCGCATCGGCCTCAAACAACCTGATAACCGAATTGCCAACTCCGAGGAACAGGCCTACGAACTTGCCGGTGAAATTGGTTTTCCCATCCTGCTGCGTCCCTCCTTTGTGCTCGGCGGGCGGGGTATGTTTATCGTCTACAATATGGCCGAGATGAAACAGATCATTCGCGAAGTCTTTGATGTAGCGCCCGGCACACCGGTACTCCTGGACAAGTTTCTCGAAGATGCGTATGAACTGGATGTTGACTGCATCTCTGATGGTACGACGACTGTAATCGGCGGTATGCTGCAACACGTCGAATTCGCCGGGGTTCACTCTGGAGATGCTGCGATGGTGATGCCCCCCCATACTCTTTCACAAGAATTATTGGAGACAGTTCGCCAAGCAAGCTACGCTTTGGCAAAAGAGCTTAAAGTGGTCGGCCTGATGAATATCCAGTTTGCCATTAAGGACGATGAACTGTACATCATCGAAGTAAACCCACGCGCTTCCCGTACAATTCCTTTTGTGTCCAAGGCAATCGGCGTGCCACTGGCAAAACTGGCCGCTCGGGTCATGGCTGGTGAAACACTTGAAGCTCTGGGTTTCACCAAGGAAATAATCCCTCCGTACTGGGCAGTCAAAGAGTCTGTATTTCCATTCAACCGATTCCCGGGTGCGCCCGTTTTACTCAGCCCGGAAATGCGTTCCACCGGAGAAGTCATGGGGCTTGACAAAGACCTTGGGGTTGCATTTGCCAAGTCACAGATGGCTGCTAAACCGGCATTGCCCGAGTCAGGGGATGCCTTTGTCAGCGTAAAAGACAGCGACAAGCCACAGGCTCTGGAGATTGCTCGCAGACTCTATGAACTGGGGTTTGGCATCATCGCAACTGCTGGCACCGGTAAATTGCTGGAGGCACACAACATCCCTGTAAAGCGCGTTTGCAGACTGTGCGAAGGGCGCCCTAATGTGATTGACCTAATTAAAAGCAATAAGGTTTCACTGATCATTAACACACCTCAGGGAACTGTACCGAGACAGAATGAAAACGGAATACGCGCGGAAGCGGTCAAGCATGGCATTTGCATCATGACTACAATTGCTGCTGCCATGGCAGCGGTCGATGGCATCAAGGCACTTCGCGAAAAAGGGTACGATGTCCGCTCTATACAGAGTTATAGCAGCGAAGCAAATCCAGTAAAATAGAACGTCGAACTTTGAACGTCGAACATTGAATACAGAATCTGCACCAAACGCACACGGATTTCGTTCGTAGGGTACTAACTTCTAACCTCTTTTAAAATTGAAACCGGCACAAAATCCATCCATCGTTGCCTTACTCTACGGACCTGACAAACCGGGGCTGGTTTCACGCGTATCGAGCTGGATCTTTCTGCGAGGGGGTAATATTAACCACGCTGATCAGCATCAGGACCACGCAGCAAACATCTTCTTTCAACGAATAGAATGGACACCTTCATCCGGGAAGGCCGATGAAGAAGCCGCTTCTTTTGAACGATTTGCGAGCGAGGAACTCGGCATGACCGTCCAAGTCGCCAGCTCTAAGGACCGGCACAAAGTCGCGCTTTTCGTATCCAAGTTTGATCACTGTTTTCACGACAGCATACTGCGCTTTCAGTCTGGAGAAATGAACGGTGAAATTGCCTGTATCATCTCAAACCATGAAACACTCCGCTCCGATGCTGAACATTATGGAATTCCGTTTTACTACGTTCCGGTCAGCAAAGAAACCAAATCGTCTGCTGAGAGAAAACAACTTGAACTACTCGATAAACACTCAACAGAGCTGGTTGTTCTTGCACGTTACATGCAAGTGCTTTCAGAAGACTTTCTAAGCAAAACAAGCTATCCGGTCATCAATATACACCACTCCTTTTTACCGGCATTTGCCGGTGGAAAACCCTACCATCAGGCGCATGAGCGTGGCGTGAAATTAATTGGTGCCACCGCCCACTACGCGACTGCCGACCTCGACGAAGGCCCGATTATTCATCAGGATGTGGCCAGAATCAGTCATCGCAACTCAGTGCGTGACCTTATTCTCAAGGGCAGGGATTTGGAAAAAACCGTGCTCGCTCAAGCGATTCGTCTACATCTTGACAACCGCATACTTGTGTACAACAACAAAACCGTAGTTTTCGATTAATACATTAGAGACACATTCACAATCTACTCTTTCTTGTTATGAACCACCCGCCTAGGAAAAAACATAAAAACCCACTGCTTCCGGACGACCAACAAGTCGATGAACGCAATCTGATTGACTTGGAAGACTCTTTCGCTCTCTCCATTGAAGATCGTTTAAGTATCTACTGGCAAGAAAACAAAGGGTTCCTGATAGGTTGTATCATCGTGCTGATGCTGACCGTTGTTGGCTACCAAGGTATGCGTATTTTAAAAGAGCAGACGGAGGCAGCGCTCAAAAATGAATATGCGGAGGCGGATGCTAACAACACGCTGGACGAGTTTGCTCGCACGCACAGCGACAAGGCTCTCGGTGGATTTGCCGCGCTCAAACTTGCAGACGAAGCCTATGCAAACAGTGACTTCGGCACAGCCCTTGAATTTTACGACCTTGCCGGTGCTGCACTTGAAGAACCCGCACTTGCAGGCCGTGCGAAACTCGGACTTGCATTTTCGCTCTACAACGATGGCAAACCTGAGGAAGGTATCGCACAACTCAATGCGATCACATCAGACACTTCGCTATCAGAAGCTGCACGGGCAGAGGCAGCCTATCATCTCGCAGTCGAGGCGCATACAGCAGGTCGCAAGGCAGAATTTTCCAGCTATGCCGCGCAAGTTAGTAATTCAAAGTTTGCAAGTCAGTGGCAGCAACGAATCCAATCCTTGCCTGCGATCGGCTCTGATTGACCGGGCTTTACCTGAAGGTGACTTACTTTTGATGTCGCGTGACTAATTAGAATCCCAACCAGATTGTCAGGTGATCTTGGCCAAGCCTCTGGATAAATCAGCAGTGGCGTTTTCCGGAGCGGCCAAGGTAAAAACAGTCCGATGTATTGTCGGCACGAGTTATCACCAAAGATGAGCGCATCATGGGTCGACAGAATAAACAGGATGTGTTGGAGTCGTCCTTTTTTAGCAATCCTATATTACAGTTATGAAATCCGCTTTCGTACTTGAAAGCCATTCATAACATAAACACCTTAGCTCGCTTGTCGAACTATCACCGTCATGACTGAGATTTCAAAAACGTACGAACCCGAAGCAGTAGAGCAGCACTGGTATGCAAATTGGCTTAAGGCCGGTTGCTTTAAGGCACAGGCAAATGCCGAAAGTGAGCCTTATGCAATCATGATCCCTCCACCGAATGTAACCGGTATGTTGCACATGGGACATGTTTTGGATAACACCTTGCAAGATATCTTTGTTCGACGGGCAAGGCAGGAGGGCAAGGCAGTACTCTGGCAACCAGGCACGGATCACGCGGGGATTGCGACTCAGACCAAAGTAGAAAAGCAACTGCGCGAGACAACCGGACAGAGCAAATACGATCTCGGACGTGATGAGTTTCTGAAAAAGATATGGGAATTCCGTGAAGCATCCGGTGGTGTTATTCTAAAGCAATTGCAGAAACTGGGCGCATCCTGCGACTGGGATCGCGCTCGCTTTACGTTGGATGAGGATTATTCCAAAGCGGTGCTCACCGCATTTGTCAGACTTTACCAGCGCGGTTATGTTTATCGTGGCAAGCGTATGGTCAACTGGTGCCCGGACACTCATACTGCGATTTCGGACGAAGAGGTGAACATGAAGCCGCAGAATGGCTTCCTTTACAAAATGCGTTATGAGCTGGTTGAGCCCGACGGCAACCGCACACATCTGGAGATTGCAACCACACGTCCGGAAACACTCATGGGCGACACCGCAGTTGCGGTACATCCCGAAGACGATCGCTACAAGCATCTGATTGGTAAGACCATCTGGCGGCCCTTTCCCAAAAAAGAAATTCCAATCATTGGCGATACGTACGTCGACCGTGAGTTTGGTACCGGCTGTCTAAAAGTGACGCCCGCACATGACAAAAACGACTTTGAAATCGGTCAGCGCCACGGTCTGGAAGTCATCGAAGTGATTGATCACGACGGGCGACTCAATGCCCTGGCCGGTGATGACTTTGCCGGGATGGATCGCTTCAAGGCACGCAAAGCAGCAGCTGCAAAACTGGAGGAAATGGGGCTTCTTATTGAAGCGGAACCCTACGAAAACACGGTTGGCTTCTCGGAGCGCGGGGATGTGCCGATTGAACCGCGTCTTTCAGAGCAGTGGTTTCTTAAATATCCCAAAGTCGAAGAGGCAAAACGTGCCGTCGAAAACGGCGTCATTCGCTTTCACCCGGATCGCTGGAAGAAGACTTACCTGCACTGGCTCAATGGGATCCAGGACTGGTGCATCAGCCGCCAGTTGTGGTGGGGTCACCGCATACCCGTCTGGTACCGCAAGGGCATTGACCGTGCGGAACTCGATTTCGCCAATCCCGAGCATGTCCACGTATCGGTTACAGGGCCTTCAGATCCTGAAAACTGGGATCAGGAAGAGGACGTGCTGGATACCTGGGCGTCCTCATATCTCTGGCCGATGGCGAACCTTGGTTGGCCGGAACCAACCGCGGAGCAGCAAGAAGAACAGAAATTCTGGTATCCAACCAGTGTTCTAGTGACCGGGTTTGACATCATCTTTTTCTGGGTGGCTCGCATGATCATGGCTGGACTTGAGCTACATGGGGATGATTCCAAGCAACTGTCCGACCAGGAAATTGCTGAACGTATCCCGTTTAAGAATATCGTTATCCACGGACTGATTCGCGACGAGAAGGGGCGCAAGATGTCGAAGTCGCTCGGTAACTCACCGGACCCGCTGGATCTGATCGAAAAGCACGGTGCTGATGCCCTGCGCTTTGGGATCTGTAACATTGCGCCGTCCGGCTCGGATATTCTGTTTTCAGAGAAACGCATCGAGATTGGTCGTCACTTTTCCAACAAGTTGTGGAATGCGTCACGCTTCCGGCAGATGTCCGGCCCGATGGCAGACAACTCTACCCTCGAAACGATTCTGCAACGCATCGATTTAAAACTGTGTGACGATTATGATCACTGGATACTGTTCCGTCTGATTGAAGTAACGGCAGAAATCGAGAAGTGCTTCCGCGACTACGAACTGGCACCGCTCACACATCTCATTTATGGATTCTTCTGGGGCGACTTTTGCGACTGGTATGTCGAAGCGTCCAAAGGCAAGCTCGGCGGCGAAGTAGCAATGCGCGACAACTGCCTGGCGATTCAGGATCTGGTATTGCGTCAAGTGCTGCAACTGGCGCATCCCGTCATTCCTCACATTTCCGAAGAATTATGGAAAGGGCTCGGCTACGACGGCGACCGGCCATTCATACAAAATACACCACTAGCCCGAGCCGCCGACCTCAAAGCAGCTCTGACGGTGGATGCTTCCGCCGTCACACGTGTCAGTAACCTGCAAGACCTCATCTCGCAAGCCCGTGCGCTCAAATCGCAATACAATCTGGCCAACAAACGGGATGTCGCGATGTTGCATGTTGCCGGCACCAGTGACCGCAGTGTCGTCTCGGACAATCAAAGTCTGGTGGAAACACTTGCCGGCATTCAGTTGCAGTCCGTAGACGTAAAGCCACAAAGCACATTACCTGCAGTCATTACCACGTTAGGAACACTGTATCTCGACCTAAGCAGCTCCATCGATGTCGAAGCGGAAAAAGCGCGCTTGACCAAGGAATTGGACAAGCTCAACAAGAGTGTTGCCGCCGGCGAAGGCAAACTAAAGAACCCAAAATTTGTCGATGGCGCACCGGCTGACATCGTCGAAGGCGCCCGCAAACAGCTTGCCGAAGTGACTGAAAAGCGCGACGAAACCCAACGAATCCTGGAGAGTCTCAAGGGGTAGCGCAGGCGCGTCCCTGCGCCGCACGAACGTTCAGGCGCTCTGGCAAACACCACGCCATTTCGACAAGCTCAAGACCCCATAATTCATATCCAAAATGGTAGCAACTGTGTCTCTAAACAAGTATATTTTCATAATTTTTTA
>CAWUII010000042.1:0-24409 GCA_963922575.1 uncultured Opitutia bacterium | reverse complement strand
AAGCGGCTCCACTCAGGAAGGCATTGATGAATAACTTGGATCTACTATAAGGGTTATCTAAGCAAAACGGTATTCCATGTCCTAAACTCGCACCTATTCAAAGTTCATTCGGTTCGATGTTTAAGAAGGCAATTAGGCGTTCGGCTGTTTTGAGGCCAATGCCTTCTACTTGAGTAATGTCCTCGGTGCTGGCGGCCTTCAGTTTCTTGAGAGAGCCGAAGTGTTGCAGCAGCGTATGCCGTTTTTTAGGTCCTAGACCCCTGAAATCGTCGAGTATGGATTCGCGTAGTTTCTCGCTGCGAAGATCGGCATTGAAACGATTGGCAAAATTGTGTGCTTCGTCCCGCAAGTGCTGAAGCATGCGAAGGGCCGGCTCGTGATGCGACAGGTTCAATGGCTTACGGCCATCACTAAAAATAATTGTTTCTTTCTTCTTGGCAAGTCCGATGAGTTCTGGTGGTTCGAGACCCTGCTCCAGAAATGCCTTGAGTGCAGCGCTGACCTGTCCGGCGCCACCATCGATAACGATTAAGTTAGGGAATGGCCTTTGCTCGTCGTTTAGGCGACGATAGCGCCGGCCGACAACCTCTTGCATCGCTCGAAAGTCATCGTTGCCGATAAAGGATTTGATCTTGTAGCGGCGGTACTGTTTTCGACTGGGCTTGCCGTCAATAAACACAACCATGGATGCCACACAGAAGCTGCCGGAGATATGCGAAATATCAAAACACTCCATGTGTTTGGGTATTTGGGAGAGTACCAGTTTCTGCTGCAGTGTCTTCAGGGCCTCGCTTTTGGGAGTGGGGTCGTGGAGTATGCGCTCAAACTTGCGGGTGCGGGCAACTGTTTGTTTGAGCGCCTGGATGCGATCGCGCAATTGGGCGGCTTTTTCATAGTCAAGTGCTTCGGCGCAGGTTTTCATTTCAGCTTCGAGTTCTGTGAGCCATTCCCGTGTCTGTCCTTCCATGAAAGCGCAGGCCAGTTCAATACGATCCTTGTAGTCTTCAGCGCTGATTTCATTGGGATGTTCATAGAGTTCCGCCCGGGCGTCATCGTACAGTCGCCAGAGATTGTCCTCCAGCTTAACGGGTTTGGCATCGCTTAGTAGGATGCCAAACTTGCGACGTAGTTCAGCGAGCGTTTTACGCAGCTGGGTGGCGTGGGCGAAGGGTCCGAAGTAGCGTGATTGTTGGTCGGTGCGGTTACGGGTGAGTCGAAACCGAGGTAATTCCTCGCGCAGGTCGACGCGGACCAGAAGGAAGTGTTTGTCATCGGTAAAGACAGTATTGTAGCGGGGTTTGTATCGTTTTATGAGTTGCCCTTCAAGTAGCAGTGCCTCGGCCTCAGAGTTCACGACGATCAGGTCAAAATCATAGATCAGGTCTATCATCGCCTGTACTTTGGGTTGCGAGACCGTCAGTTTGCGCGAGGCCTGAAAGTACGTAGAGACACGCTTTTTCAGATCCTTTGCCTTGCCCACGTAGATAGTTTGTCCGAGACGATCTTTCATCAGGTAAACACCTGGCTTGTGAGGGATGTTTCGGACCTTTTCTTTTAAATTTATGGGCTCTGCTTCTGGCATTTTCAAAAAAGAGTAATAAGATAGAATCCTATAATCGAGCAAATCAAACGATCGCTCATTTTAATTAGTTTGTTTATGTCGCAGCCACAGTCAGTTGAAATCATTAATTTTGGAGACGAGCTACTCGTTGGCATTCGTGAAAACACGCATCTTACCTATTTGGGTGATCAGCTAGCGCGACATGGCATATCCATCGCTCGCAGCCGTGTGGTGATGGACGATTCTTCGGAAATTCAGCGCGGTTTCCAAGAAGCCTGGGATCGGTCGGACCTGGTGATAACGACTGGCGGACTTGGGCCGACTGCAGACGATCTGACCCGTGAGACGATCGCTCAGACACTGGGGTTAGAGCTGATCTTCGACGCTAAGGTCGAAACAATGATAAAAGATCGTTTTGCCGCGCTGGGTCGCGAAATGGGTCAACATCATATCAAGCAGTGCCACTACTTTGAAGGCGGTAAACCCTTGTACAATGAGATGGGCACGGCCCCGGGGATTATCTACGAGCAATCCGGCAAGACACTGATCATGCTGCCTGGACCGACGCATGAACTGAAGCCAATGTTTGAAAATCAGGTTTTGCCCTTTTTGAAAGAACGTGGTTTTACCAGCGAAGAAGATGCTTATGTGCAAGTGCGTACTTGTGGAGTCGGGGAATCCGCAGTGGAGCAGATAATGCAGCCAATTATCCATGAGCATCCGGATCTGGCCGTTGCTTACTGCGTCCACTATGGTATTGTCGACGTCCGATTGAGTTGTCGAGAGGGCTCTTTGACGAACGAGCAGTTAAAACGAATTGCTCAGGATGTACGCAAATTGCTTCGAGAAGATTTCGTATGCTTTGGTCACTGCTCGATTGCTCAGGTAGTTTACCACGAGCTGAGAGCGCTGGATCGAAGAGTCGCTATCGCCGAATCGTGTACCGGTGGTTCCCTTTCAGGAGCGTTTACTGACATTTCCGGCGTATCCAGTGTGTTCGCCGGTGGTGTCGTCTGCTATACCAATGACGTAAAAGTCAGTTTACTGGGCGTGCCGGAGTCGCTGCTGGAGCAGCATGGCGCTGTGAGCGCCGAGTGTGCCGTCGCGCTGGCATCCGGTGCGGCGGAGCGTCTTTCGGCAGATTACGGGCTGAGCGTAACTGGATTTGCCGGACCCGATGGAGGCAATGAGCAAAATCCGGTGGGCACCATTCATTTTGGCTACCACTCTCCGGTCGGTGTCTGGTGCAAGACCGTTCATTACACCGGAGGTCGCCTGGATGTGAAAGCGCGTGCCGTTCAGACTGCTTTGGATTGGATGCGCCGCAAGTTGCGTAAGTACAAGCTACAGGAGTTTCTAAGTGCAGTGGAGTCGTAGCTGGCCGGTAATGATCATAAATATTACAAACAAATTTTTTGGAATGAGTTTAGTGCAAAACTAGAAATATAAAAAGAAAGTTTGCTGAAATTTTAAAGAAATACTTAATCAATAAAATGAGTTCATTAGAAACTATAGTAAAGGAGCTTGAGGGTCTTTCTTCTGATGATCGCGAAAAAGCCGAGAGCTATATTCATGATCTTAAAGAAGAACGTCGTCGTCTGCGTAAAGAAGCATTAAAAAATACACGTGGCGCGCTCATCGGTGAGAAAGGTAATCTCTTCGAAAAAGCTATAGAAGACTGTGAATATGTCGATGCTACAAGCTGGTAAAGTTGTTCTGGATACCTCTGCAGTTGTTCGCCACTTTAGGCAGCAGACATCGTTGGATGTCTTGCTGGATCAAGCCGACGAGATTATTTTGCCTCATGTTGCATTGGGAGAGTTGTTATATGGAGCGCACAATGCTGACAGGAAATGGCGTGAGGAAACCTTTAACCAAGTAAATCTCAGAGGTGCAGTTACGATTGCTTATCCGACTGAAGACACTGTGGAAGCATGCGCAAAAGCAAGATTTGATTTAAAGAAAAAGGGATTACCAATTCCCGACAATGACATATGGATTGCAGCTATTGCAATACAGTTGAGTCTACCTCTTTTTGCAAATGATAATCATTTTGAACATGTAAAAGATCTCAACTACATCAAAGTTTGAGGTGTTTTTTAACTTAACTATCTTCAAGCTATGTCTGCAAAAGCATTTACATTTATCTGTGGCGATGATGATTATCTGGTTTCCGAGCGTGGAAAACAGTGGTTCGCTGATCAAACCAAAGCGGTTGCGGATGATATGGCAAAAGAAGTCATTGATGGTCGTGCGGGTAATGTTGCTGAGGTTAGTGATGTAATCAATCGCTTCGTTGGTGCGGTGCAGACACTGTCACTATTCGGAGATCAGAAAGTTGTCTGGCTTAAGGATGTAAACTTCATGGCCAATAGTCAGACTGGAAATGCACAGGGTACGCTGGATTTGCTGGAAACGTTAAAAGATGTCCTGTT
The DNA here is from genome assembly GCA_963922575.1 of uncultured Opitutia bacterium. GTDB lineage: Bacteria > Verrucomicrobiota > Verrucomicrobiia > Opitutales > Coraliomargaritaceae > Lentimonas. The sequence goes on along the minus strand of CAWUII010000042.1, from coordinate 20,413 downwards.
GGCCTTGGATTCGGCGCAGGTGAGTGTTCTGATTACTGCGTATCCGGTATATAAGGTCAGGAATTTTTATAAATGGTGCAAAGCCAATGCTGAGTTCACTGGGTTAACTACCGAAAAGAATGCAGCAGTTTCTTATGCTCGTATCATTCAGGATGAGTGCGATCAGGCGGGAGTCAGTATTACTCGCGAAGCTTTGCAGTTAATGATTGGGAAGTTGAATGGGAATACGCGTATTATGGTTGAGGAGACGCGTAAACTGGTGACTTTTGTGGGTAGGAGCGGACAATCAATTGATGATCGACTGGTAACTGAACTGGTTCCCAACTTCGGCGATGCTGATTTTTTTGAGGCTGTGGATGCTTTCTACTCGTTAAAGCTCGACTGGACACTTGAAGCGTTGCGGCGTCATTTTTTTACCAATAACGAATCAAGGCCGTTGCTGGGTAGTCTACAGTCGCGCAACCGTCTGTTGATCCAGCTGCGGGTGCTGCTGGACGCTGGAGCCATACGGCTGGGTGGACGAGGCATTGCAAAGTCCGATCTCGAAGCCGCTGCAAGTACTTACAGGAAGCATTTTGGTGACAGTGACGAAAAGAGTAATCTCAATGTATTTACCCAGAATCCCTGGTATCTTGGGAAACTTGCAGTGACTGCCAGTCAGGTGCCACTGAAAAAGCTAATCGAGTTTCAGATTGCTTTTGCAGATGCCTTTGAGGGCATTATCGAGCGCCCTAACGAGCAGGAGGCAGTTTGTCGGGATATGGCGGTGCGTTGTTTGAGTAAGTGAGGGGTGAGGAGTGTCCTATCTCGTTTTAATGCGAGGTGCCTCCTTGTTGCAATTTCTTCAGCCGACTGGCATCGACAACGTCAGGAGCGCGTTTGTCCTTGCCGGCTGTTTTATGATAGCGGCCGGTGACTTTGTCTTTTTCGTAACGAGTGAAGCCGTGCTTTTCGACGTTTTGATCGCTTAGCCTGTTTTTGGTGGCTCCTTCCGTGTATTTGCTGGAAACATTGGGGGCGTGGAAAACCTTGCGAATCGGATTGCCGGTTTTTGGATGTGTTGTGAGTGAAGCTTCGGTCATGCGTTGAATACACTCAAATACATCGCCATCGCTTCCGTCGGGTAGGATTTCCTGATAGACGTATACTGGCATCTTAGAAAAAGAAAGTGGTTATGTAGCGGGGGTAAGCGCTTTTGGATTTAATCCTCCGGATATCACTGATTTTGCTGGCTCAACAGCTTCTTGAGCTGCTTTTTTTGGCCTTCGGCCAGCTTCGGCCTGGACGGTTCCAGTAATTCTTCTTTCGCTTTGTAGTGCCGACACATATCCTGTGAGTCCATCACTTGGCGATTGAACTTGCCACATACAAAACACATGGCGACGTGGAACTTAAGCATACACCTTTTAATGGGTGACAACTTTTGGTAATCGTCTTTAGCGAGCGTTTTTGATACTTGTTTGCAGGTAAACATTCGAGGTTTGAACTAGTTTGCGTTTTTGCCGGTCCACTTTGCTTCAAGTTCAACTTTAAGCTGAGCACGTGCGCGGTGTAATAGAACCCATAGATAATTCGCTGAAATATCCATAACCTTACAAACTTCTTCAGTAGTTTTATCTTCAAGCACTTTGAGTACAAATGCTTTCCGAGCAGGTTCTTTCACTTCACTGATGCATGTTTCAAAAACTTCCCAAAACTCAGTATTACTATAGGCTTTACGTGGGTTGAATTGCCAGGGGTCGGGGTTCGTTGTTGCGATACCACTGTACTTAAACCAGAAACTCTCAAGTAGGGCCTCGTCTTCGGAGTCAATATCGACCTTTTTCTCTTTGATAGATTTTCGAATCTGGTCGACGATTTTGTTGCGCATGATGCTGCGTAGCCAATATTTGATGTCGCGTCTGCCATCGAAACGGGCGAAGCCTTTTATTCCTGCCATAAACGTGTCCTGTACGCAGTCAGCGGCAAGTTCCGGATCACGTAAGCGAGACATCGCATATCCGTAGAGATAGTCCCCGTAACGATCTACCCACGTTTCGGGAGGGGATATTTCTACTTCAGGTGCTTTGGGATCTGCCATCTTGAATCTAGTATTTAGTGGCAATCGGGTGCGTCAACCTTAGTTTTTGTAGAAGCTTTTACCTAATCCGGCAGAGCCGGAATGAACGTCGAACATTGAACGTCGAATTTTGAATATATCTGTGGTAAACATAAACGGATTTTGATAGTAAGGTACTAATATGGATGTTTGCCTTTAGGCCGAGGCGTGCGCGCAGATGTCCAGGCTAAGTGTCGGATGACTGAGGGGGCAGCAATTGCTCAATCTTATGAGCTCTGTAGTCGAAGACACGCCTAAGCACCTTTCTGGCAAACAGGGTATTTCCGACGGCTCCGATCAGTCCAAATGGCATCATGTAATGTACGTTGTCGATGAAACGAACGCCTTCCTCAACAGGGCTGATTTCGTGGTAGTGGTTCCAAAGTTTGTAAGGGCCAACACGTTGTTCATCGACGAATGAATGCTTTTCGCGGATGTGTTTTATCTCAGTAAGCCAGGTTTGTTGGCCCAGAAGTGGGACGCCGACACGAAACTCGATCAGTAGACCGTTATACATTGCTTCGGGTAATTCAGTGACTATTTCAAAGCTAATGTCTTCAGGGGTCAGAGCTTCCAGGTTTTTCGGCGAACGGATGAAGTTCCAGGCGCTATCAATATCTGTTTTGACAACCTGTTCACGGTAGAATTTATAAATTTTGGACATATGGGAATCATCGGAAGAAAGGTAATCAACCTTACCTTTGATTTTGTAAGGCTAGCGCTTTCCGAACGTTCTTAATCTATATCATGTTAAACTTAAAAAAGGTCCTGACACGCATTATCAACGACGAAGACAATCGTAAACTCATGGTATCTTCCCCGATTTTCATAATGCATATTATTGCCCTTGGCGCTGTTTTCACGGGATTTAGCTGGGCAGCACTGATTGCGTTAATCATCACCTACACAGTGCGCGTGTTTGCACTGACTGCGGGTTTCCATCGTTACTTTTCGCACCGTTCATTTAAAACCAGTCGTTTTTTTCAGTTTGTTCTGGGCTGGGTGGGCACTTCATCCGCTCAGCTTGGGCCGATGTGGTGGGCGGCCAATCATAGACACCATCACCAGCACTCAGACCAGCCGGAAGACATTCACTCCCCGGTGGTCAAAGACGCCTTTTGGGCACATATTGGCTGGATATTATGTCGTGCCTATCGTGAAATACAACACGATCGGATAAAGGACCTGTCCAAATTCCCGGAGTTACGCTTTATCGACCGGTTTCACGTTTTACCGGTACTATCGTTAATAGCCGTGCTGTATCTGACCGGAGCGCTTTTAGATGCGTACTTTCCTGCACTGGGAACCAATGGGATCCAAATGGTTATGTGGGGCTTTTTCGTAAGCACTATTATGGTGTACCACGTGACCTTTCTGGTAAACTCAGCAACGCATATTTTCGGCAAAAAACGCTTTGTTACCAACGATGAAAGCCGTAACAGCTTTTGGGTGGCGCTGCTGACGTTTGGCGAGGGCTGGCATAATAATCATCATCGCTGGCCTCTGTCTGCACGCCAGGGAATGTATTGGTGGGAGTTTGATTTGACCTACCTGATCCTGCGCCTGTTGCAGACCTTAGGCATCGTCTGGGATGTAAAGATATACCCAAAAAAGATCTACGACGAAGCGCTCACCGTTGCCACCAATTCACATTCCTGATAACCATGAGCACCCCAGTAACCGCTTTACAGTCATCAAAAACACCAAAGCCGCGGTTAAGTTTGCTCGAACGTCTGCTTGTCAGGCTGATTGGGGACGTGCGTCACGGATGCTTGCGCCTTCGTTTTCCCGAAGGCAGGACCGTAACTGTTGGAGATGAAACAAAACCGGTGCAGGAATTAAAGATTGAAGATAAACGATTTTACAAATGCGTCCTACGAGGCGGCAGCGTCGGCTTTGGCGAAGCCTATGTGAATGGTTTCTGGTCAACGCCTGACTTAAGCGGATTGCTACTCCTGTTGGCAAAAAACAAGGCCAGTACCAGTCGCCTGCACCGTGGATTCTCCTTCTTTGCCCGGTGGATCAATCGCATTTATCATCTGACTCGAAGCAACACCCCGGCCCGAAGTAAGAGGAACATAAAGGAGCACTACGACTTGAGCAACGACTTCTACCAGCAATTTCTGGACCCAACCATGACGTACTCAAGTGCGCTCTTTTCGGATAAGTCTGAGTCTCTGGAAAAAGCACAGATCAACAAGATAGACCGCATGTTGGATCTTGCCGGAGTGAAAGCGGGTGATTCGATCCTTGAGATTGGCACAGGGTGGGGTGCTTTGGCGCTGAGGGCTGCCGAGCGAGGTTGCCAGGTAAAGACAATCACGCTTTCAGAAGAACAGTATGCATTTGCAAAACAACAATTTGAAACAGCCGGTGTGGCCGATCAAATCGATCTTTGCTTACAGGACTACCGGACATTGGAAGGGCAGTTTGACGCCGTGTTGTCCTGCGAGATGATTGAAGCGGTCGGCAAAGAATATCTGGGCAGCTATTTCAACATCGTAAAACAATCACTGAAGCCCGGTGCAAAGGCGGTCATACAGGCAATTACTATCCCAGAAGATCGCTACGAAGCGTACTCAAATGGCTGCGACTGGATACAGAAATACATCTTTCCCGGTGGACATCTGCCATCGCTTGGAGCGATTCAGGCGCATGTCGACGCACTGGCAGGCTGGCATGTTTTCAGCGTCGATGGTTTTGGGCGCGACTATGCGGAAACTTTGCGCCGTTGGGCCGTGCAGTTTAATACCAACAGAGAGCAAATTCAGAGGTTGGGTTTCGACGACTCGTTCTGCCGCAAATGGAACTACTACCTGAGCTATTGCGAAGCCGGCTTTGATGCCAATCTAATTGATGTAAATCACGTGGTGCTGGAGCGGCGCTGAACCTGTTGAACTGCCGTAGCAGTAGAGCTCAAGCGTGCAACTGCGCGCAGATTTATATATTCAAAGTCCAAAATTCAAAGTTCGACGTTCATTCCGGCTCTGCCGGATTTGGCGGTCACTCATCTGTCTGGCCATTGGCCACCAACTCGTTGAGTGTCGCACTTGCACCGACGAATGCTCCGTAACGTTGTAGGAATTTTTCTGCCTGTTTTAGTTGCTCGTCATCCGCCTTGATTTTAGGCACGTTCTTTGAGTCTATATAGACAAACAGGCCTGTATCGCCGATAGTGATCATCGGTGATAATCCTCCTTGATCCATGCTCTGAACGCGTTGCAGGACAGCACGGTTTATGGTCTTGGGTGCTTCTGCAAGGGTGCAGGCTTCGTATTCGTTGACCGTGAGGCCCAGCTCTTCAGCTGCCTGTTTAAATGTAGTTTCGGTTTCCAAGCGTGCAGACAGCTCCTCTTTTAGGCGCATGCCTTCTTCGTTGAACAAGCGACGTTTTTCCTGGGCGATGAAATCAGCTTTGACAATTTCGGCAACCGCTGGGTAGGGCGGCACTTCCGGTGGTAAACGCTTCGAAAAGATTAGTACGCCGAATCCTTGATTGTCGATAGGGTAGACGTCGGAGAAGTAGCGGTTCTCACTCATGGCAAATGCGGATTCCAGCATTTCAGCAGGCAGTCCTCTGCTACCGGCTTCCTTAGCTGTGTAAGGCGGTATTTCAATCATTTCAAGCTGCCTGATCGTCAGCAGTTCCTTAAATTCGGGTGTATCGCGTTGGATGCTATTGCGATAGAGTGTGAGTGCAAAGTCCTGAGCGGCTTTGTTTGCCAGATTCTGTGCCGTTTTAGCGGTCAGATCAGCAATCACTGCACTACGCACATTTTCAAAGGTAACTACCGGTGCAGTAGATGCGTCGGCGATCTCCTCAGGCTTTGTTTGCGTGGTCTCGTATGCTGCCACGAAGCGGGCGCGGTTGGCTGTAAAGTGTGCCCGCAACTCTTCTTCCGAGAAAGTGTCAACGGAAGCTTTATAAGGTGCAACAGGGAATTTTACATAGCTCGTTTGCATACGCTCGGGTATCTTGTAACGCATGATGTTGTCTGTGTAGAACTGGCCCAATGTATATTCGCTCAGGGGTATCTCCGGATCGAACGTATTGTAGTTGATTTCAGCAACGGCTATCTTAAAGACGGTTCTGTTAAGCTGTACCTGTGAAATCGCTTCGGAAGGCAGAAAATATCCTGGGCCGGAAATGGCAGCCTCGACCTGAGCAATCCGGTAGTCCTCTTCAAGTACCAGAACGATAAGATCCTGCTGAATGTCAGGGTCTGTTTCTATGGTATCAATAAAGCGGGTGTAGGCGTCGTTACTGAACTCGCCATCCGGGCCGCGAAATAAGGCCTGGGACTGGATGTAATTTGCAAGGGAGTTCTTCGAAGGTGCAGGTATGCCAATTGTATCGGCGATGTGAAGCATGGTAATGCGGCTCAGGAGCTGCGATTGGAACTGTTGCTGGTTCTGCAGGGGTCGTCCGGTCTTTAGGATAGTACTGAGTAATAACTTCTGGCTTAGTTTTTCCATTTCATGACTGGAGTTCAGATCGTAACCGTAGAAAGGTTGCGCTTCGTAACCACTCTGGTTGGTTGTGCATCCAGGTGTGTTCCCTATCGTAAAGACAAAGGCTACGATGATGACTGTAAGCAGCGTGAGAAATATCCAGCGCCCATGGCGAATAAGGTGATTTTGAATCCAGGAGATCATAGCAGGTATTTGTAAAAAGATAGAAATTAGATGTAGGGCCTATGCTGTCAACCCTCTGGTTCTGCCGTAGCAACGGTGTAGGTGTGATTTCGTTTTTCAGTGAACGATTTATGATGTAGTTTAACTTGGAATCGCACATCGTAGCGCGACGCTTCAGCGAGCGTTTGCAGAGCATAAGAAGTGCGGCAGATCGCTCGCTGAAGCGTCGCGCTACGAAGATCTGCATAATTTAGGTTTAAAATTACACCCGCGTCGGTGTGGGTATGCACAAGCTATGGCTAAATAAAAGTAAATCTCCATAGGTTTCTATGCCTGGTCAGTGCACTGCGTTTGTCAATTGGAGGGAAATGCTTCCGGCTCTGGTCTATTTTCAGTGGAAGTATGGTTCATCTGGAAATTCTATGTTGTTGCTACAATTTCTTTTAAAGGAAAGATCGTTAATTGTTTATTCCTAACACTAGCTGGCAATTAACTGATCAACAGTCAGCGTCGCCTTGGAGGTGTCTTTGAGTCCGAGTATCGCATCGATAAAGACACTGAGCTCCGGGACACTTGCGGCGACGATGTCAACGCCATCATTGTTGCCATAGGATTGAAAGGACTGTTTAAAAGAGCCTAGACTAATGGACTCCGGTGAACAGCTTAACTGGTAGGCGTGATCATGTTCGTCATCAGTCGTCTGATCAGCTACATGAGAGAGGTAGCCCAGTTCACACAGGCGATGGATGCTCGAATTCAGCACGTGGCTGGGTATGCGTAGCTTTTGAAGTAACTTGCTGAAGCGGATCGGGGAGGTGCCGTCGCGGAAGCACTTTGCAGCGATGATCAGTACCCCGAGTGAGATGATTTCCTGGGCCTGTTCGCTGGTCTTCTGCCAGACGTTTTCATCGGTGAGGAAGTCTGCATTCTGCACGGCGTAGGTAACCTGCCCGCCAAACAGTATCAGCAGCCAGAAGACATAGAGCCCCAGCATGAGGATGACGATAATCCCCACCGAGCCGTAAAGGCTTCGGGTGCTGACAACTCGCTCCACATATAGAAAAGAGAGCATATTGTATATGTGTAGAAGGATAACAACCAGGGTCGCTCCGGTGAACGCTGCCGTCCAATCGACTCGAGTATTCGGAATGAAACAGAAGAAGGCTGCCAGCAGTGCGATGATTAGTATGGCCGCGATTAACGGGCTGAAAAACAGTACCACTGAAAGGAATTCACCACCATAGGGAAATTTCTCCATAAACCCGGACACTCTGTTAATCGTGGTCAGCGTCAGTGCTGCTGCACCGACGACTGCACCCATGCTGATAAATGTCCAGTAAATGACAATCCGCTCACCCAGCTTACGCCCTCGATCAACGCCCCAGAGTGAATTGAACGAGCTTTCAATGGAGGTCAGCACCTGTATGCCGATAGCGAATAGTACTAGAGAACCGATGACACCGACTGTGCCCGACTGAGCTGCCTCAATGAAACTATTGATCATCTCGGTCATCTCGGGAGCCAGGCTGGTGTCATCTGCATTGCCATCGGCCGATATTTCCAGTTGCGGAGCGGCGAAGGCGATGGCTTTGGTGATCGCCTGGACTGCCCGGTTTTCAGCCGGCTGGTTCGGGTTTGCGGTGCCTTCCGGTGACTGATCCAGGATGAAGCTGGAGATCATGATCCCTAGTGCAATTAGCGGACCGATGCCAATCAGGGAGTAAAAGGTCAGGGCAGCTGACTGTACTGCTAGCTTGTTGCGTTGCAAACCTCGGAAGGTCAGCACCAGAATGCGCATGAAGTGGTATAAGCGTGCCTGCTTGGTTTTGCGGCCGAGGTACTTCGATTCCCAGATATCTTTGTCGATTAGCGTGCGCGTACGCTTTACCCGTTTACGCAAGCGCTTCTTCCAACCGGTCGTGGTTGGGTCTTCCGGAGGAAAATTGTCTTTTGAACTCAATTGCAATACTGGGTTCTATGTATCAGGGTGATTACTCTTGGATGAAGAGTTCAAGGGAGATCAGATCCAGCAATCCGTCAAAATGTCCAGATAGGGAGAAATAGGCCAGTAGGGCACCGCCCGCCAGGCTAAGTGCAACCGCCAGAAGGGTTATGGAGAAACGTTTCAACAAGGTCGCCCAGACGATTCCTATGCCGAAGGATACAGAGGCGAGCAGGATGTTCAAGTCGCCAAGAGCCCATCCAATATAGGCGCCAAACCCAAGGGTTAACATGGCACGTCCTCGCAGGATGGGGTACAGCTTCCGATCACCGAAGTAGATGAAAATACACAGTAGGAAGTCAAAAATGCCCAGAAGAATCAATGGGTGGTTCAGCAGCAGAGTCATTCGCTGAGACGAGTATACCTCTTTGATCACTTCCAGGTGTGGGGTGAGCAGGGTGACTGCGGAAAGGAGCATCGTCAGGCAAAGCCCATTGCTGATCAGGTGGGTCGCCCAGCGGAAACTCGTTATCTGTTTGCGTTTGTGGCGTGCTGTTTTTGATTCCTTCTCAGCAGTCGCCAGCATGTCGGTGACTGTGCTTTTTGCCTTCTCTTTAGCAGCCGACTCTTTTTTCGCTTTCTTCTTTGTTTTTTTATCGGGCGTTTCAGGCTCATCCAGTTTGAGCTTAAGGCTTTCTTTCTTGGGAAAGACTTTTTCTCTCAGTTCGATGTTGGTGCCCATCGGCAGCCATTCCTCCCGTTTGTCGTCATAGTAAAGTGTATCCAAGTCGACTTGTTCGGCTTCAACGAGTGTCAGAAGTTGCTCAGGGGTGAAGGGGCCACGAGATTCGTCGCGGTCCGGAGTTCTTATATAATATTCAGCCATGATTGGGAGTGTTGCTTTGCTGTCAGTGCGCTATTGGTGATAGCGTTATTTTTTACTAATAGATCATTCAAACAGTGTTTCATCAAGTGCAAATAGAGGCATCCGACGGTATAGCTAAATAAGTGTAAAAAGTCATCCTTTACCCTGGAGGGCAACGCTCTGTCGTTGCCGCAGAGGTTTTGTAGAACGTGGTTTCAATTCAACTTTGCTAACAACAACGCACGGAAATGACGGAGCATTTCCCTCCAATTGGCAAACGCAGTGCACAAATCAGGCATAGAACTCTATTGCGATTTACTTTTATCCAGCGGCATCACAAAAAAACCCTTCGGCAGATGCCGAAGGGTTTTTGTAAGTGTATTCGCTGTTAAGGCCTTTACTTGGACTTCGCTTTCAGCGCGGCCTGTGCGGCTGCAAGGCGGGCTACAGGAACTCGAGGCGGTGAACAACTCACATAGTTCAGGCCTGCATTGTGGAAGAATTCGATGGATGCAGGATCACCACCGTGTTCACCACAGATACCGAGTTTAAGCTTTTTCTTGGTCTTGCGGCCCTTCTGAGCACCGATTTCCACCAGTTGACCAACGCCACCGGTGTCGATGGACGCGAATGGATTCTGCGGAAGGATGTCGAGCTCCTTGTAGTGGCCCAGGAACGAACCTGCATCGTCCCGACTCATTCCAAGACAGGTCTGAGTGAGGTCGTTGGTTCCAAAACTGAAGAACTCAGCAGTCTCGGCAATCTCGTCTGCAGTGAGCGCGCCTCTTGGTATCTCAATCATGGTGCCAACCAGATAGTCGAACTTAACCGACTTTTTGCTCATGACCTCTTCGGCAACCCGACGGACAATGGCGACCTGATTCTTGAGCTCATCGGCAAAACCAACCAGTGGTATCATCACTTCAGGAACGACCTTGATCGGTTCCTTCAGCTTGTAGCAAGCTGCGGCTGCTTCAAAGATCGCACGAGCCTGCATCTCGGTGATCTCCGGATACGAAATGCCCAGTCGACAGCCACGATGGCCCAGCATCGGATTTGATTCGTGCAGTGCATGGACACGATTGGAGATGACATCAATGTCAACACCCAGTGAATTTGCCAGTTCGCGTTTGGCAGACTCATCGTGTGGGAGGAATTCGTGCAGAGGCGGATCCAGAAGACGAATCGTTACGGGACGACCACCCATTGCCTTGAAGAGTCCGGTGAAGTCCTTGCGCTGGAACGGCAACAGCTTCTTGAGTGCGTCGCGGCGTTCCTTTTCGCTGGTTGCCAATATCATCTGACGCATGAAGACGATGCGATCGCCCTCGAAGAACATGTGTTCCGTGCGGCAAAGCCCGATACCTTCAGCTCCGTAGGCAATCGCTGCGGTTGACTGCTCAGGAGAGTCGGCATTGGTGCGTACGCCCAGTTTGCGATGCTTGTCTGCCCACTGCATCACCTGATTATAGAGCTTGAAGGTATAGCTCTCCTTGGCGTCCATTTTACCGCTGAGAACGAGATCTACTTCAGAAGGCGCTGTGGCAACTGCACCGGCAAAGATTTCACCGGTTGTTCCGTCGATGGAGATATCGTCGCCGTGTTTGAAGGTCTTGTCACCGATGCTGAGCGTGTTGGATGCGTAATTGATAATAACTTCAGAAGCTCCGCAGACGCAGACCTTATTCATTTGTCTTGCAACCAGTGCTGCGTGCGAAGACACACCGCCACGGGAAGTCAGGATACCTTCAGCAGCAATCATACCGCGAAGATCTTCAGGCGTGGTCTCAACCCGGCAGAGGATGGCACGACCACCATCAGCGGCAACTGCTTCGGCTTCTGGAGCAGTAAAGCAGATTTTACCAGAGGCTGCACCTGGGCCAGCCGGCAGGCCTTTGGCTAATGCTTTTGCCTTTTTAACTGCGGCCGGATCAAACACAGCAACCAGTAGGCTGGAGATCGAGTCTGCCGGAATCTTCAGCAGTGCCGTCTTCTGGTCGATCAGCTTTTCCTTGAACAGTTCAACGGCGATACGTACGGCTGCGAGGCCTGTTCGTTTGCCATTGCGGGTTTGCAGCATATAGAGCGTGCCGTTTTCGACCGTAAATTCGAAGTCCTGCATGTCCTTGAAGTGCTTTTCCAGTTTTTTGCGGACTATTTCCAGGTCTTTGTGGACCTCTGGCATTTCATCTTTCAACTGCGCAATCGGATTAGGCGTACGGATGCCAGCAACGACATCTTCGCCCTGTGCGTTGATCAGGTACTCACCATAGAAGACCTTTTCACCGTTGGCCGGGTCGCGGGTGAATGCGACACCAGTTGCACAGTTGTTGCCCATGTTGCCAAAGACCATCGCTTGTACATTGACCGCGGTTCCCCATTCAGCAGGGATGCCGTATTTCTGGCGGTAGATGGTCGCACGCTCGTTCTGCCAGGAATTGAATACCGCACTGATGGCTCCCCAGAGCTGTTCATAGGCATTCTGTGGGAAGGCAGATTTGGTGCGTTTCTTGATCACTGCTTTGTAGCGTTTGATCAGTTCTTTAAGATTATCGGCGGTCAGTTCGTTATCCAGCTCTACACCGACTTCGTCACGCAGTTTTTCCAGCGTCTCTTCAAAAGGGCAGTGCTCATTTTCACTTTCTGCCTGAACGCCCATGACGACATCACCGTACATCTGGATGAAGCGGCGATAACAGTCGTAGGCAAATGCTTCGTTGCCCGATTCCTTGGCGAGCGCCTTAACGGTCTTATCATTAAGACCGAGATTCAGGATCGTGTCCATCATGCCAGGCATGGATTCGCGGGCTCCCGAGCGTACCGAGAGGAGTAAAGGGTTCTTTTCCGCACCTAGTTTTTTGCCCAGCTGTTTCTCAATCTTGCCGACGGATGCTGCCACTTCTTTTTCAAGTGTTTTTGGGTATTTGCGCCCGTTATCATAGAAGTAAGTACAGACATCGGTAGTCAAGGTGAAGCCTGGAGGTACTGGTAATCCTATCCGCGCCATCTCGGCCAGGTTGGCGCCTTTGCCACCGAGCAATTCGCGGAGTTTACCATTTCCATCAGTCTCCTGACCGAAATCATAGCTGTATTTAACTGCCTTTGAAGCAGTACGTTTGGTTGTTTTTTTAGCTTTTTTAACTGGCATAAGTAAAGACCCGTTGGGATCGGGTTTATAGTTAGTGAAAGTGTATTTTGACTTTCAAGTTGAATAAAGTGACGTACAAAGATGATTTCAATTGATCTGTCAACGGATTAGCGCGCATGTTTCAGTACGCTTTAGGCAAGTAACTGAAAACTTTGGAAACAAAGCCGCAATGATGACAGACTCTAACACTGCACTACGATGAATAACGATCCACATGAAGAACCCCATGGTTTAGCGCCAAGTGCTGAGCAGGACATGGCTGATCGTCCGGAGAGTGATATGACTTTTCTGGAGCACCTTGAGGAATTTCGCTGGACGGTCTTCCGCAGTATTATTGCCTTTTGTATCGGCGTTGCGATTGTTGTCTGCTTCCTCCCCGGGATCGGCGATTTATTGCAAATGCCACTGCAACAGGCGTATGCAGCCAACGGTCTGGAATACACAGGACTGGTCAGTTACAAGCCGATGGGTGTGTTCTCTGTATTTATCCAGATTGCCTTGCTGGGTGGGTTGGTACTCTCAATGCCCTCGGTTCTGTATTTTATGGCTTGTTTTGTCGCGCCTGGACTTACGGATCGAGAGCGCCGGATTGTACGACCGGCTTGTTTAGCAGCGTTTGTTTTATTTATGTCCGGTGTGGCGGCCGCTTTTTATATCATTTTACCCTTAACCTTTAAGATGTCAGTCTACTTCAACCAGCTGATGGGGCAGGCCTTATTTCTGGCAGCTTCGGAATACTACAACACAGTTGTCTGGTTTTCATTGGCAACGGGTGCTATTTTCCAGTTTCCACTCATACTGATCATCCTGATTTACATTCAGGTGCTCACGGTTGCTCAGTTAAAGTCTGTGCGCAGAGCTGTTTTTGTCGGTACGATGGTCTTTTCCGCATTGCTCACACCCGGTGGCGACTTTGTTTCGCTTTCGCTGACCACTGCAATCCTGTATGCGCTTTACGAGCTATCGATCCTCTTTGGAACACGTGTAGAGAAGAAAGCGCGAGCAGATGCATTTGACGAATGGGATGATCTGGGGAGCGAGAAGTAATGAACGTCTTCTGCCCTTGTGGGGCTGTCCATGGACTACTTTAGAAAAAATAGATAGGCTCCTCTGCCAGAGTTAAGTCCTGGAGCCACCTGTCGGAGTCGAACCGACGACCTGATGATTACAAATCAACTGCTCTACCAACTGAGCTAAGGTGGCGGACAAATACTGGATCGGGGACTCGAACCCCGAACCAATTGATTAAGAGTCAACTGCTCTACCAATTGAGCTAATCCAGCTTGTCTGTCGATAACATTAGTTGTCAACAGAGATTCGGAAATTGTTACTTCCGCAAAGTCTGTCAACTATCGATTCTACTTTTTTGATTCAGGCGGGTTTCGTTTTGCTTCCTTACAAAGCCTATAATCTTGTAACCACCAAAGCCCAGCAACGCCAAGACTACGATCATCGCAAAGGCCGGTAGTAAAATTGCCAGGATCGATGTTAACAGAGAACCTCCCAGCTCGGCGGTTGAGACGATAGGATTTCCAATGCCAGCAGTGGTTGCGGTCGATGTGCCACGGAGTATGACTGAGGCGCCCTGTACCATCCCGGCAGAACCACCGCCTGCGATCACTGCTACGAGCCACTTGAAAAAGCCATCTCCCATCATTTCCGGCATTGCTACACTGGTGATAAAGGTTCCTGCAATGATCGCTGCGGGTGTTGCAATCGCATCGAGTGCATTGTCCAGCCATGGGATGTAATAGCTGCCGATTTCAACTACGGTTGCGATGCCGAGCGCAACCGTAACTGGAGTGCTTCCCAGCCATTCGTATTCGGAACCCAGCATGCCTTTGAGATCAGCATCTGCAAATAACTCTACGTTCCCATTTGCTGCCAGACTGGCAATAAACAGCGGGACAAAGACACGAAAACCGCAGGCTGCCGCTAGGCCTATCCCAACAAAAAGCACAAGTAGTTCGTCCATAGGCTCTTCTAGTATTCAGATCCGTGCAACCGTGTGAAGTTACGTAGCGCGACGCTTTAACGCGCGATCCACATAGCCAAGGAACACGCTGATCGCTCGCTAAAGCGTCGCGCTACGTGAGTTAGTTATTAGTAAAGTGTATTCTACTTCTTGGATTCCGACCGAAACTTTTCAAGAAGATACTCCATATGTTTGCCGGCAGCTTCGCGCCCACCCAGGCCAAAGGACAGGGCAAAGGCAACTGCGATCGCGCCCAGTGACAATCCAAATGCCAGGTGTACAATCGTATCGGCAAGTCCCATTGCATTCAGGCCGATTGCCAGTACCAGCGCTAGAATTGCGTAACGTGCAACGGATGCCAGGGCCTTCGTTTGTTCACCCTTGTGGAGGACTTTGTAAGCCAGGTTGGAAAAGAAATTACCGACGACCAGAATGGTGATTCCCAGTAGTATTTTACCGGCAAGTTCGAGCAATTCCCTGAGCACGGTGGTTACTTTGATCATGCTCAATATTTCGGAAGCATTGATCACAGCCATAAACATAATAAAGAAGAAGAGTATTTTTCCCGCCATTTTGGACAGTGAAAACCCTTTCCCAAAGATGGCTTCCAAACCTAGCTTTTTCGGTAATTCATCTGCTTTCAGATTCTTCAGGAGCTCAACCAGCATTGAGACGACAAACTTACCAGCGATAAAGAATACTGCGAAGGTGATGGCCGCATAAATAATTACCGGGATCGCATTGACGAACTCCTTGATCATCTCCGTTGCCGGGTCCGATATGGCAGTGATCTTCAAAGTGTCCAGGGCAGCGATCAAAATGGGTACAAAAATAAATATAAACACCAGCTGCTGGATCAGCTTGGATAAATTGATTGTTTTGCCCAGGCCAATTTTGTCGGAAAGTGCGTCAACACCCCCGGCCAGAGCGCCAACAACGCCGGATGCGATGCGAGCGATAATATAACCTGCAAAACCGATCACACCGGCAGCAATGATATTCAGACTATAGCCAATGAACTGATCGTACATGTTCTGCAGAGGCGCCAGTGCGCTTTCAACTCCCAGGAAACTCAGGATGACCACCAGGAAATACAGGAGGGTCAGGTAGTAGATAAACGTGGCAATCAGTGATTCGACTTGGAATTTTTCCTCACGATCTTTGTTGATTCGCTCGTCCAATTTAATTTTGCCAAGGCAAAGCTCAATACTCTTGCGAATAAGAGCTGCGGCGAAGAAGCCAAGAACCAGGAAGACCAAAGCTACAATAGCATTCGGCATAAGAGACCCCAGTTTTTCCAAAAAGGAACCGATAAAACTGCTTTCTGAATTCATAAGTAAATACGCATTAAATTTAGTAGTGATGACGCCTTTTTTAGCTTCCAACTACTCTGAACAAGTGAGAACAAGATCAAAGCCCTGAATATAAATTGCTTATAAGTCAACAACTATAAAGCCTTAGAGAGGGGCTGTAAGTTAGAGATGTGGTTTTTTCTGTGGCGCTGCCACTGCTAATCGATTGGCTTCATTATCTTACAGCGCAGCCACTACCTTTGCATAAATCTCGTCCACCGAAAGCTGTCCCAGGGTGCGTGTCGATATGCGGGGTGCGTTGATGGGCGGTAGCTTTTCAAGTGATTCGGACAGGCAAACGTCGCGGTTTGCCTCCACTTCCTCGACCCGATCAATCGGTGTGAAGTGCGGTGCGGAGTTCAGCGCGTCGGGATGCTCTTTGGCGAGTTTGATGATTGCTTTTACCGCTTCGACAAAACGATCCAGCTCTGCTTTGGTGTAGCTCTCCGTCGGCTCAATCATAAGGCCCAGCGGTTCTGGCCAGGCAACCGTGGGCGCGTGGAATCCAAAGTCGAGAAACAGTTTGCCGATGCGGGGCGCCGTATCGGTCTGACGCAGTCCGGCGGCTTCCAACAGACCAGAATCTTCCTTTTTGAGTGTCAGAATAAACTCGTGCATCCGCGGCTCGTCGTCTGCGCCATTCGGCAATAATGCATAGTTTTCGGTCAGTTGCGTTTGCAGATAACGTGCGCTCAGGACTGCCATGGCCGCCATGCGCCGCACGCCCTCGCGACCTAGTCGTAGCAGGTAGGTGTAGCAACGTACTTTGTGGGCAAAGTTGCCCCAGTGACGATGGAACGAGCCAATCGATTTCGGCGACCGTACCGGACGATACAGTGATCCGTCATGTTCAATCTGATATCCTGGCAGGTAGGGCTCCAGCCGCTTGCTGACTGCCACAAATGCATCTCCGGGCCCACCACCACCATGCGGAATAGTCCAAGTCTTGTGAAGGTTATTATGTACGGCATCCACCCCCAGTGCACCGAGGTCGACCCAGCCGGCAATGGCGTTCATGTTCGCGCCATCCATGTAAACCAATCCGCCAATGGCGTGAATCTTCTCAGCGATCTGCTTAAATGAGGTCTCAAAGATGCCACTGGTGTTGGGATTGGTGATCATAATCCCGGCAATCCGGTTGCCGTACTCTTCGATACACTGATCCAGGTGTTCATTCAGGACACGTCCGGCCTTGTCGGCATTGAGGTAGACAATTTTGCCGTTCTTACCGGTGAAGCCTGCCATCGTTGCCGTAGCAAAATTGGTTCCATGCGCCGAACTTGGAATCAGTATTACATCTCTGTGCTCGTTGCGATCACGATGGTAAGCCTGAAACATTTTAATACCGACCAGTTCGCCCTGCGCGCCGGCTACCGGCTGAGTTGTGACGGCAGCGAGGCCGGTGATCTGTTTGAACCAGTCCTGAATCTCGTGCAGGATGTAGAGGCAACCCTGTATATCTTCGATCGGCGCCTGCGGGTGTATATCGGTAAATCCGGGTAGGCTGGCAGTCCGGTCATTTATCTTGGGATTGTACTTCATGGTGCAGGAACCCAGTGGATAGCACCCGTCGTCCGGGCTGACATTGAGTTCTCCAAGACGCTGATAGTAGTCGATCACTTCTTCGGTCGAGTAGCTGGGCAGGCCAGGCGCTTCCTGGCGCAAGTAGTTTTCAGTGACCGGTGGCAGAGCACTTGAAGAGTCCGCTGCGGCAGGCGCAAAGACAGCTTCGAATACCTTGGCCAGAGCATTGATGTCCTGCTCACGGTTCGAAAAGGACAACTTCAGTAACTGTCGGTCACCGGCAACACGCTGCGAAACATCAGCGCCGATCAGCACGCCCTGTGCGCGTCCCGTCTCCAGTAACTGGCTAACCGGTTTGGACACTTCGAGTGTTACTTCGTGAAAGCTGACGGAGTCCGGAAATGCCAGCGAGACGCCGTCAAGGGCAGTCAGGCGATCGACGGTCTCAAAGAGTCGTTTGCGGATGGTTTCCAAAATGTCGCCGAGTCCGGTATCGCCACGCTCCAGCAGGGATGCGCCAACCAGAGTTGCGACAAATGCCTGATTGGAGCAGATGTTGGAGGTCGCTTTGTCTTTGCGAATGTGTTGCTCGCGGGTAGATAGTACACCGACACGGCAGTCGCGACCGGAGCAATCGCTGGCTTTGCCAATGAAGCGTCCCGGTGCCGCACGAACACCGTTACGATCTTTTTCGGAAAACCGCACACCGAACAGTCCAAGACCAGGCCCACCGAAGTTGGGTGGAAGTGCCAGGTGCTGCGCCTCACCAACGATGATGTCGGCCCCCTTTGAGCCGAATTCAGACGGTGGCTTCAGCCCGCCGGGACCCAGCAGGATAGGGTCGATCACCGCAATGCTCTTGGCGCCGAGTTCGGCAGCCAGATCGGTTAAGCTGTCGACTGCTTCTAACAGCCCGAATGTATTGACCTGTGGGAAAACAACTGTGGCCAGCCGCTCTCCAGCGCTTTTGCAAGCGGCAGTGAGTGCTTTCATGTCAATTAACCCGCTGGAAGGGTCGGTGGGTACGCGGACAAGTTCCAAGTCGGTTTCGATTGCCAGGGTTTCGAGTACTTCCAGGTCGCCTGGATACAGAGTTTCCGGGACGATGGCGACCGTCTTACCTCTCGACATGCGCATGGCTGTACGAATGCCTTCAAAGATTGCAGTGGACCGTTCGTAGAGTGATGCATTTACGGCTTCGAATCCGGTCAGGCGAGACATGGAACACTGATAGATCCAGTGAGCCAGAAGCGTGCCTTGGCTCAGCTCCGGCTGGTAAGGTGTGTAGGCAGTGGTAAGGTTGCGAATATTGCAAATTGGGTCGACCACCGGGGAAGGGGCAAAGTCGGGAACACCGTCGCCCAGAAAACTTGTGCCAGTGCGGTTCATTTTAGAGATGGCTTCCAGGCGCGGATGGAGGGCTTCATAGGATAGTTCCTCAGGTAGCTTTAGGTCTTCCTTGAACTGTACGTCTGCCGGTATGTGTTCAAACAGTCCGTCCAATGACGTTTTGCCAACTGCTTTGAGCATTGCTTGAATTTCTGAATCGCTTGCAGGTATATAGTGTCGGGCGTGCTCGCGTAAATCGGTAGAAGTGTTTTGCATTTCTGATTAAATGGATATTTAGAAAGATAGGTAAATTTAACAAGTGCACCAGATAATTTGACCTTTCTACCTTCGCAAGATTCTTCCTATTTTATTACTTATTTTCATGACTGCTATTTCACAGGTTCCTCTGCACAATTTTCATGCAGAACAGGGCGCTCGATTCGTCAACTTCGGTGGCTGGAACATGCCGGTCCAGTACACCGCTATTCTTGAAGAACACCGGGCCGTTCGTGAAGCTGCCGGGCTGTTCGATGTCAGCCACATGGGCGAGTTTCAGGTAAGTGGCAAAGATGCAGGTCAATTCCTTGACAGACTTCTGGTCAATCGTATCGCTTCGATTCCCGTGGGTAAGGCCATCTATTCGCCCATGTGTAGCGAAACGGGTGGTGTGGTCGACGATCTGATCGTCTACCGGACCGGCGAGGATGTGTTCCTTGTCTGTGTCAATGCCAGTAATATCGAAAAAGACTTTAACTGGTTTATCGAGCACAGCAAACGCTGGGAGCTGGAGGTTGTGATCGAAGACCACTCCAGCAGATATGCACTCCTCGCGTTGCAGGGCCCTCAGGCTGAAGCAATTCTGCTGGGCATGGGGTTTGACATCGTCGACAAGCTCAAGCGGTTTGAACATGTGGAAGCCACCTTTTCCGGTGCAGGCATACGCATCTGCCGTACCGGATACACGGGTGAAGATGGTTTCGAAATATACACCGCCCCGGAAGTGGCTGAGGCATTTGTCCGAAAGCTTATGGAAAAGGGCAGTGCGTCCGGGCTACAGCTTTGTGGACTGGGCTGCCGCGACAGTCTGCGCCTTGAAGCGGGCTATCCTTTATACGGACACGAACTTAGCAATGAGATCACACCACTCGAGGCAGGTCTTGGTTGGACCGTGAAATTTCAGAAAGAAGACTTTGTCGGCAGGGAAGCACTCCAGCGACAACATGAAACCGGCGTGCAGCGCAAAGTAGTGCATTTTATACTCGAAGGTCGCCGCATTGCACGCCAAGGCACTGAAGTAATCGATGCTGACGGTAAGCCTGTTGGAAATGTACTCTCGGGCACGCTATCGCCAATGCTGAATAGCCCAATCGGTAGCGCCTTGATTGCGACCGAGTCAAGTGAAGGCCCTCTTTTTGTCGATTTGCGTGGCAATCTGAGTGCTTTAAACGTCAAAAAGCCGCCGCTTTGAGGAGTGAGAATTTAGGAGTGAGTGGTGAGAAGTGAGGAGTGAGGAAAGAGGAGTGAGTGGTGAAGAGTGAGGAGTGA
>CAWUII010000041.1:0-24579 GCA_963922575.1 uncultured Opitutia bacterium | reverse complement strand
AATTGCTGTCTACCAGCACGGTCTCGGCAATCGTCAGGCTCAGCGCACCGCTGACACTAATCGTGTCGTCGGTCAGATCAATGCCAGGATCGACGCTGTAAGTCGTCTCAAAGGCAGTCCAGTCAAAGTTGCTGCTGTTGTAGGCCACGTTCAGGCTGCTGACAGTCAAGTCAAAGGCATCGAAACCGGCAACTGTTGCACTGCCCAGTGTAGCTTCAACACCGGTATAAGTGGTGCCGCTGCCCGTTTCTTTGAACACCGCAAGATTTAATGC
Source organism: uncultured Opitutia bacterium (assembly GCA_963922575.1). Taxonomy (GTDB): domain Bacteria; phylum Verrucomicrobiota; class Verrucomicrobiia; order Opitutales; family Coraliomargaritaceae; genus Lentimonas. The sequence continues at coordinate 24,305 of CAWUII010000041.1, read as the reverse complement.
GCCGTCAGTAACCGAGAAACCGGCAGTCTTATCGGCAGTTCCGGCAAAAGCATTGGCCTCGGTCAGGGAAATCGTGATCAGGTCACCAGCGGCACCGTCGACGCCCACACCCTGTTTACTGATATCAAAATTGCTGTCTACCAGCACGGTCTCGGCAATCGTCAGGCTCAGCGCACCGCTGACCTTCAAATCCAATTCACTGTTCAAATTTTGAAGATCGTTGGTTCCGTCGTTATCGACATCGATATTCAAGGATGTCCAATCAAGGTTGTTGCCATCGGTCACGGTGGTGGTGTTATAAGCCACATTCAGGTTACTGGCTTGAGCACCTAGATCATTCAGACCATAAACACCAATACTGTTCGAGCTAGCTTCCAAACCAGTATATCTGCGGCCATCATCTGCCCTGAAGATAGCTAAATCCAGATTGCCATTATCTATCCCAAAACCAACGGCACTGCTGGCAATGTCCAGTGTACCATCGTTCGCAAATGTAGCTCCATTACCGGCAAATAAATTAACCTCACTTAAGCTAAATGTCAGTAAATTACCCTCCATCGTGGCAGATGGACTAGCAGGAATAGCATCGGGATCATCTAATGTTACTATGCTGTCATCAAAGTTAATGGAAAAATCACCTTTTAACGATAGGAAATCATTCAGGTTAAGGTTGAGGCTGCTGCTGATTTCATTGAGACTGTCGGGCAACAAATCAATTCCGGTACTAATACCGCTAGTTGTGTTAAATCCACCCCAATCCAGCAAATTGCCTCCACTGCTGGCTGAACCGAAAGACAGATTTAGAGAATCGAGAAGATTAATATCAAAACCACCTGGCAATCCCTGGAAAGTACCGGGCAAGCTTGCCTTCAAACCGGTATAAATTTCGCCATCAAGATTTCGGAACAAAGAAAAGCTGAAGTCAGGCGTACCAAGTGCAGAGCCTCCTGCTCCACTTCCAATTGCAAAACCAACTGCATCATCAAGGAAGCTCAAATCAATATCACCGAACTCTGGCTTGGTCAGACTAGCGCCGACACCGGCGAAAGCTTCTGTGTTTAAAAAGTCCAAGCTGAAAAGATCACCGCTCATACTGAATTCGCTATCCGGATCATCGATACCAGTGATACCATCCCACTTTTTGAATTCAAAGTCAGTGGCTATCGAAAACATGTCGCCGATACTAAAACCAAAATTACCGTCTACTTTCGTGCCTCCTGTGGACAGACTAACAGGAGTTTCGATAATAGCGCTCCAGTCAAGAACAGCACCTTCATTTACACTAGTACTATTGTAACCGACAACCAACTCACTGATCTGAACATTTTCCAGTATGTCAGGACCGTGAAAGATAATTGAATTCAGGCTGGCTTCTACGCCGGTGTATGTGCGACCATCAGCGCTCTCAAAAACAGCCAGAGCCAAAACACCGCCAGTTGCTTCAAAACCAATGGCATCCGAGTCAATCGTAAGCGTGTTGTCATTATTAAGGGTAGCGCCAGTACCGGCAAATAGACGAGCACTGCTCAAGCCTAAAGTAAACAAATCACCCTCTAAAGTTAGTGCTGCACTATCGTCAGGATCATCTACTCCGGATAAAGTGTGTTTCCCGATTTCAAAATCGCTGACAACCAATGCGGTATCAGCAATATTGAGACCCAATCGACCACTGAAACTTATTTGATCGGTCGATTTTAAGTTTACAGATGTTTCTGAAACTGCAGACCAATCCAAACGCGATCCACTATCGGAAGCTGTATTGTAAATAATCTGTAGATTGGTGGCCGCTACACTAAAATCATTCAAGCCATACTCGATAATACTACTGGAATTGGCCTGAAGTCCGGTGTAAGTGATGTCATTTGAAGCAGTTAATACCGCTAGGTCCAGATTTCCATTTTCTATTTCAAAACCAACCGCATCAGAACCGACTGTAAGTGTACTGTTTTCTGTAACCAGAGTCGCACCTGTACCTGCGAAAAGATGGACACCGGTTAAGCTAAGAGTCAGCAAGTCCCCATCCATGGTACCGCCGTTGTCCGGATCGGCTATATCACTAATGCTTTCCTTGGTAAGTGAAAAACCTGCGGCTACATAGGCAATGTTGTCTACGGTAAGGGTCAAAAGACCTGCAATATTAAGTAGAGCACCATTTTCACCTTCAAAATCCAGCAGTGGCGGGCCTGTGCTCATGGGAACAATTGAAAATCCTGCTACATTGCCATTCTCGTTAAAATCAAGTACCTTATTTGGATTAACGGAATCGCTTGTCTGATTCAGTTGGACTTCTAAATTAGAGACATTTATCGATAATTCATCCAAGCCGACGAACGAGGCTAAATTAACCTTTGTGTTAAGTGCAGTGTACTGAGTGTCGTCATCTGTCGGATCTGTTCCATTGTCATCATTGAAGAACATAAGGGTTAAATCCAGGTCATTGATGCTTAGACCAACTTCATTACTTGTGTCATAACCAGTACCGGCAAAACCGCTCACATCTGTAGCGGTTATAAAAGTATAATTTACATCTTCCAAAAGTGTGCCAACAGAGTTATCGGCAAGCATCAAGTCACCAGACGTACCTTCGAAGCTAATGACTCCTTCTATGTAAACATTGTCATTAATGGACAATTTGGCAGGTGTAGTTCCATCACCAAAAGTAAATTGTGTATTCCCCAGATCAAAGGCAATTAAATCAGTGCCTTCTGTCAGCATGTCAGCAAAGGTAACAGTTTGATCGCTATCGGCATATTCAGTACCACTGTCTCTAAGAACATCAGGATCGTAGAGTGAAACATCAAATTCCGATCTAAAGTTAACACTACCATTTGTAAGAGTGAGAGCACCAAAGGTCAACGGATTCGCGGAATCTGCAGCACGACTAAGTTCACCGAAGATGGCGAATTCAACGAGATTAAATGTCAGCGCATCTGCTGCAGAACTATCATTATCGCCAATTACGGAGAACAGATCACTCAAGCTAAGGGTGATGTAAAATTCTAAGTTCATGCCAGCAGATAAAGTAAGCGGTGTTCCAGCTATACTTATCGGGCCAATTGAAGACAGATCGGTTGAATCAGTCCGATCAATATCGAAACCAATTGTCAGATTACCGGTTTTGAGAATGTCGGTTTCTATAGGATCATCAACACCATTGTCTAACTGGTTAATACTAAATTCAGTCGTTCCAAGTCCAAGGGCTCCTTCAATCAGTGATTCGAGTTCATCCAGTTGATTTTGAATTCCACTACTCGTTGCATCGGCAACAGTCGTTTCCAAACCATTAATAAATCCATTCAAATCTATATCCGGCAACTGATCACCAATCAGCTCCCTCAAGCTTTGACCGATCACTGGCAATGGCTTATCCAGTGTAGCATTGGCGATACTTACCAAGCCATTAATACGTTCTTTAGTTTCTCCGTACAAATCCTTCATCAAATCGACAGGATTCAGAATGCCATTCTGAATTGAGAAGACAATTGTTTGCAACTCAGAGAGCTTCAAATCTTTAGAAATAACAGCGACCGCTGCATTCGTGACGCCGAGCAACTCAACTATTTTACGTTGAGAGACCTCATTTTGGACAATTTCTTCGTGGCTAACTTCAGCAGTCGTTCCTTCTGCAGTCGTAACGACTGCTGAAATTTCTACCAGGCGTGATGTTGCAAATCCATCACTGGCGGAAAAAGCGGAAACAGTGCCATCACCACTTGGATCTTCTTTCACTTCGTACCAGACTTCATTATCTCCGGGTAAATCACCCAATAGTGTATCCTCAATTCCAAGAATTTCATTGGCAAGACCCAGAGATTGATCGAAACCTGTCTGCTTAATAAATAAATCTTTAGTCGCTACCTGATCACTATAAACGATAGTAGTTTGCCTATCGAACAGACGAAGTAGTTCGGAGTAGCTTACGATGCCATCAGCAATTCCTCCAAGATCATCACCTGTATCAGCCGCAGCTAATGATTCAGGCACTTCATTTGTTTGAAGTGAACCATCATTATCAGTAGCATCGTAAAGAGCTATGAGCTCAAGGAAAGTCACATCGCCATCATTATTACTGTCTGCATTGCTAAACTCTGCACCGAGATTATCCTCAGTTACATTCAGAACACCACGCGCCACAAACTCATCGACAACGTTAGCATTTAAATCTTCGAGCAGTTCGTTGAAAAAATCGGCGCCATTGGAAAGCAATGCTGTGAAGATTTCCTCTGTATCTTCAATCTTATCTACAAGATCATAATTCGATAGTAGGCTGTAGAAAGTCTCAACGTATTGACCTGCGAAATCTTTTGCATCTGTTGCATCAATATATGACCCTCCAGGATTTTTCACTCTGCCATCCAGATTTCCTGATGCAATTGCAGCATTATGAAGATCATACGCTTCTTTTATTGTAAGCGCCAAAAGACGTGCAGATGACTTCAAGCTAAAATCATTATTTAAAAACGCAAAGGTCGCTCCAACTCCTTGGTTGGGCACACCTGTTTGAATCAGGTTATTGATCGGTAATAAATGTGCTGCAACTGTTTCATTGTAAGCAGCACTTTGAATATAGCTTTTAGCAACTAACCCACCCGTGCTGTGAGTAACTACATCGAAAGCGTCCGGAGCTGAACCGGTAAGTGCAGTCCAGTCAGCCACTGCCTCAGCCATAAAATGGGAAAGATAATCCAGCGCTGTATCAAAAGTAGAATCGATTAAAGATTCGGAAGTAACATCATCAAGCAGGCCATTGGCATTAGAGTCCGCTTGAGCTACAGCTACACGCCAGTCCCAAAGTACCGAAAACAATGTGCCATTTACTGAATCATTATTAGTGCCATTGACGTAACCGATATTGTCAAATGTTTGAACGATGTCCGAATAGGCATTTGAAAGCGGTTCAAGCGCTAGCCTTGTTGGATCCAATCCGCGATTTAAACGCCATTCTTCAACAGGGACAGGGACATCGCCTGCAACATCCGCAAACGTTCCACCAAAGCCAGGGATGAACAATAATGGACGATCGATAAATGTTTCAACGTTGGATGTTGTAATGCTCCCTGTTGTACCTTGTTGATTTACTATAGTATCAGCATTACCAGATCCTCCATCAAAGCTTATGTTGGTACTTGTTCCCGAAGATACGATCAGTGTGTCATTACCTAAGCCTCCAACAACTTCGTCAACATTGCTGAAAGTTATTGTAGTCTCTACATTATTGCTGTTGGTAAATTTCAGACTGCCGGAGTTAGTACCATTAAAATCCCAAGTTGAATCTGAGCTGGGTCCAATAATTTTCAAAGTACCACCGTTAGTATTATTACCAAGGATATTTGTCACATTGGAGACCGGAAAAGAAGTGTCGTCGCCTGCGGAACCACTTATAGAAACTGTCCCATCTAAATTAATCGTAACAATGACATCATTCGTGTCATCTGATGACGGCGTAAGATCAAGAGTGGTTCCACTATTAATAATTTGGTTGGCTTCGACAGGATTCGTATTCGCGCTCAGTGAGCTTGCGTCATTGAGTAATACACGCTCACCTTTACCTAGTTTATTCTGCATCACTGCAAAATTGGAGTCGTGATCTTCTCCTAAAAAGTGTCCTATTTCGTGTAAGAGAACAGTCTGCAAATCAATGCTGTTAGCTGCTTCACTGTCCGCTTTGGCAATCAATTTACCATTATTTGATTCTATAAATTCTGAATCATTAGTAGATGTGAACCAATTGTGATCAGGATTTACGTAAATTTTAGAGCCTTGTGTTTTACCTAAAACTTCAGGATCTGAATTTTCTGAAATCTCTACCGTTATAGCATTTAATTTACTGGCAATTTCAGCAGATAACCCAGAGTCAGACCAAATTTCCAGCGCCTTCTCAAATACGGCTTGGAGCTGTTCATTGCTCAAAGATTCAAAATTGTTATCTTTGCCAACAACACTGCCTTCATATAACAAAAAATGCACATCTTCATGATGATGTGCATTTTCCTGTTCTACTAAAGTTTCATTTTTGTGGAATTTGCTTCCAACTTCGGTCTCAGAATCAATTGTTTCAGCAATCAAGTCTTCAGCAGAAGAATCGAGTAGCGAAGCTTCATCCTGATCCGAAACTTTAACATTGCCTGAATCCAAATCTGATTTGTCAGAATCGGTTGCTTCATCCTGTGATTTTTCATCTTCGAAAGATTCAAATGAGAAAGCAGATGCTGGCTGAAAGCTGAGGTCCTGAGTACTTTCGAAAGTATTTTCTTCGGTAACACTAGTTTCAACTATCTGCGTTGAAACCACTGCGGCTGCTCCTTCGCCCGAAAGCATAATTCTCGGCTCGAGCGTTTCTAACTCGAACTGAGATTGCTGAACTTTACCTAATCGAACCACAATTTAACTAAATAACTTTTTAATGACTTACTTTCTTTATAATTGTCGACCGAAAAACGAATGTTGCTTTTTTTAATCTAGTCAATGATTTTTTTGGGAAAAGTTCATTTTTTTATTTATTTCTATTGGAACTAAAATCAGCCCGAACTAAAACTCCTGCGAAATGCTATAAAACTCCTCTTAATCTCAGCTAAAAATAGGTTCAGAAGATACTTTTAACCGCTGATTAGATGGATTGCACTGATTATTTGTTCCTGTTTTATCTTTGAGCACTCGGGGCATTTTGCGGTTCATGTTTTTAATTCTACATTGTTAAACAAATCAAAGTGACAGAGAAACACGTTTTACACCCTTCATAGCGGTTGCCGCAGAGTCTTTTGAAAAGTTTAATTTCAAGGCAATTTTGCCAAACCCAACGTGCGAAAATGACGGAAGCATTTCCCTCCAGTTGGGACACGCAATGCCCAAACTTAGCCTTTTTACGCGGCATTGTCTTATGCTTTTCGAAGACATTTTTAATCAACTTACTATAGCTAAGCCTATAATTACTTGTATGGATCGCATTCAGGTAGAGCAGCACCATCCCCGGTGCGCATCCGCGTCGCGTAAGCCTGAGCATTCAAACGTTCGTGCGGCGCAGGGACGCGCCTGCGCTACCATTTTGGATAAGAATCATGTGTCCAGATGATTACATACTTAGCTATAAAAGAAGTTGTAACAACTGTGTCTCTAAACGTGTGCTTTACCATTAGCTGCAATATTTCAAAGGTCGTCAATGCCTCGACAGTGTACATCACAGAGCTACAATCCTTTATCTGAAGATCATGGCGATCAGCGCCTTGGCTACACCAAAATGAAGTTTTTATATCAACTGTTCTTCCACTAAAATAGCTAGGAACCTTATTTAGCCATATAAAACACACGTTTAACCCGAGTCATGCAATCGAGTTCAATCTTTAAATTTAATGATGAAATCAGGCTCTGCTGTTGAGAAAAGTTCAGCGTAGGGTTGCACTGCCTCAATCGTCTCAGGTACCGCATCAACCGCCGTGCTGAGAACACCAATTACAGCAATCTTTTCTTTGCGATTAAACATTCTCAAGCGTAGACCCAGTTTGTTCAGCATTGGCTTTAGCGCAGTGACATCGACCCCATCGGCCAGTTTCAGTTTAATCTGATCTGCGGTCATGTATGCTAATGTGCCCGTCTGCAGATCTTCGGTCACGCGCACGTAGGGGTAGCTTTTATCAAATTTCAAGTGCCATACCCGCTGCTGTGCTTCTGTTGCGCTCGGCAGATAACCAAAATCGATGATTTTGCCCGTTCGAATCACTGCCGGTACACTTGCAGGTAAAGGCTCTGCTCCTGCTTCAAGTGCTGCGGCATTGTGCTCTACCCAAGGGTCTTCACCCATTGATTCCTTTTGTGTTCGACGCTGAAGTATGAACGAAACCAACAACAGGCCCAGCGCAAAACCGACGGCAAAAACAATGACACGATCCCGATTATTCATAGGTGTTTTTCGAAGTAGTGAGAGGTAGATTTACCTATACTATAAAGCTAACTTACAAGTGTTCACTGCCCAGAAGCAATTGCCTACGACAACCCGCGTTCGCTCGCAGTGACAAAATCGGTAAAGTTTTTTGCTATCGAGTTATGTATGTCTTCGTTCACACGCAGTCTTTCAATCGCTTGACTCCGGTTGAGCCCTTCCCGATAAAAGGTCTTGAATACACGACGGGCCAGCGAAATATCCTCCTTTGAAAAGCCTGCCCGCTCCAAACCGATCTTGTTTATAGTGCGTACAACTGCAGGGCTGCCGTCGCTAATCACATAAGGTGGAGTATCCTGCACAACTTTTGAGGTCGCTCCTACCATCGAATGGTCTCCGATCCGACAAAACTGATGGACCCCGGCGCCCCAGCCAACGTTTACATGATTGCCCACAACGACATGCCCTCCCAGCGCGGCGTGACTGCTCATCACCAAGTGGTTTCCGATGACACATTCATGAGCAATGTGACTGTAAGATAAGACTAAATTGTCATCGCCAATGACCGTGAGCTGATCATCAGTCGTAGCACAATGAACGGTCGTGAATTCGCGAAAAACATTCCGAGAACCGATCTCCAGACGCTGGATACCACCGCGGTATTTTAGATCATGTGTCTTACCGCCGATGTACGCATAGGGGTGTATTTCATTATCTTCGCCAAGAACGGTCGCTCCATCAACAGTTGCATGGTGCATGATCACCGTACCCCCAGAAATACTCACATGAGCGCCGATATAAGCGTACGCGCCAACCGTCACGCCCTCATCGATTTCGGCGCCCTGCTCTACAATTGCAGTTGGATGAATATTACTGGCCATTTTACAAAAATGTTGGCTACTCGTTGGTATCAACAAGCATAAACATTAACTCGGCGCTCGAGACGACTTTATCATTCACAGTGCATTTACTCTGTGCTGTCGCGATCCTGTTGCCTTTTACCTTAATCAGCTTGACCCAAATCTTGATTGAATCACCGGGTTCAACCGCCTGCCTGAACTTGACTTTGTCTACACTCATGAAAAAAGCGATTTTATTGTCTTCGACTGGCATTTTGCGCAGCAGCAATATCCCCGCTGCCTGAGCCATTGCTTCAATCTGGAGCACCCCCGGCATCACCGGACGCCCGGGATAGTGACCTTGAAAAAAGGGTTCGTTGATCGTCACGTTCTTGAGAGCTATCAACTCGTTTTCATCGACGATTTCAACCACCCGATCAATCATGATAAACGGATAACGGTGCGGCAACATATCCATCACACGCCGTATATCCATTACGGTTTCCAGCTCGTCGGTGACTTCGAGCTTTTTCACCGCAGTCGTTTTTTTCTGTTTACCTTTGATTTTGGCCAACAGTTTTTTGTGAAGCACCTTGGACATCTCTGCATTAAGCGCGTGTCCGGGACGAACTGCGATAAAGTGAGCTTTTACCGGCATACCTACCAACACTATGTCGCCGATGATATCTAGTATTTTGTGCCGCACAAACTCATCTTTGAAACGCAGCGGTTCTTTTGACAAAATTTTGTCGCCTTTGATGACGATGGCACTGTCTAGACTGCCACCCTTTATCTTTCCTAGTTTCAATAACTCCTCGATATCTTCGTAGATAGTAAACGTACGCGCAGGTGCAATCTGCGCGATGTACGACTCAGGATCAACATCGAGACTCAAGTGCTGTGTATGAATGCCACGATCATCTGTTGAGGTACAAGTTATTCTGAGACCGTCGTGCGGCAATGCAATGATCGAACTGCCACCGCGAGTCACCGAAACCGGCTCATCCAGCTCGAAATAGCTGCGTTCAGCATCCTGCTCGACGGGCTCAGCCTGCTGGATAAGATTTACGAAGTGCTTGGCGGAACCGTCCAGAATCGGAGGTTCACTGGCATCCATCTCAATCAGCACATTGTCGATGCCACAACCGTTTAAAGCACTCAAAACATGCTCTACAGTGTGTACCTTTGCATGACCGTCGGCAATTGTAGTACTGCGAACCAAATCTGTCACAAACTCGACTGAAGGCTTGAGTTCTGGCTTCCCGAAAAGGTCCAGACGCTGAAATACAATACCGTGATCAGCGGGTGCAGGTTTCAAAGTAATGTGAACGTCTTCACCTGTGTGCAAAGACTTGCCGGTTATTGAAACCTCTCTTAAAATACTGCGTTGCTTCATAGAATTATCATTTAAAAGTAGCCGTGCCAAAAGATCGCGGGAGCAGGCCTGAAATATGATTCACTACGAAACACTCCATGTGTTGTAAAGCAAAACGAGAAAGTACTTTATAATCAATTCACCTTATGACTATACACTCTTAAGGCTTTACACATTATTTCTAACAATTTCTTTTAATTACAATGCTTGAATCACTTACGGATAAACTGGGGTCAGCACTTCGCAACTTGCGCGGTGTTGGCAAATTGACTGAAAAAAATATGGCTGAAGCGCTCAAGGAAGTGCGCAAAGCTCTGTTATCTGCGGATGTACACTTCAAAGTAGCCCGTGAATTTATTGTAAACGTACAAGAGCAATGTGTCGGCCAGGAAGTCCTGAAGTCCGTTTCTCCGGGTCAGCAGGTTGTAAAGATCATCCATGACGAACTGGTCAAGCTCCTCGGCGAAGGTGCCACCGAACTGGAAAACAAAAAGCCACTGCGCATCATGATGGTCGGCCTGCATGGATCTGGTAAGACGACCAGCAGTGGAAAACTGGCTCGCTATCTGGCAAAAAAAAGCGATTACCGTCCGGCTTTGATCGCCTGTGATGTCTATCGACCGGCAGCTATCGATCAACTTGAAACGCTGGCAAAAAATGAAGGCTGCCTCTTCTACGGTGATCGTAACGAAAAAGACGTTATCAAAATTGCCAGAAATGGCCTCGAAGCCGCAAAGTCTGGCGATGCCAATCTGATTATTTTTGACACTGCCGGACGCCTGCAGATCGACACTGATCTAATCGAGGAAATAAAAGTCCTAAAGGATGCCGTGCAACCGCATGAAATTCTGCTGGTAGCCGATGCTGCTCTTGGACAGGAAGCCGTCAACGTAGCCAGTCACTTCAACGAAGCAGTCGGATGCACGGGCATTGTGCTCACCAAGCTAGATGGGGACGCGCGTGGGGGCGCAGCTCTCTCGATGAAATCGATTACGCAGATACCCATCAAGTTTATGGGATTGGGCGAAAAACCGGATGAGTTTGATGTGTTTCATCCCGACCGCATCGCATCCCGAATACTTGGGATGGGCGATGTTGTCTCTTTGGTCGAACGTGCTGAAGAAACTATGGATCAGCAGGAAACCGAGCGCATGGTTGAAAAAATGCAGCGTGCGGAGTTTAACCTCGAAGATTTTCTCAACCACATGCAACAGGTCAAAAAGATGGGCTCCCTGAATTCAGTTTTCAGCATGCTGCCAGGTGTCGGCGGGATGAAGGTGGGTGACGAAGAGGAGAAAAAAATGACGCGCTCAGAAGCAATTATACTTTCGATGACGCTCAAAGAACGGCGCAATCCAAGACTCCTTCGCGGCAGTCGTCTAAAACGGATCGCAAACGGCTCAGGTGCTCAGGTGCGCGACGTAAACGCCTTGCTCAAGCAGTATACCCAGATGCACAAGATGATGAAAAAGATGAAGGGCGGCAAAGGACGCAAAATGATGAAAGCCATGCAGGCAAAAATGGGAGATATGGACGGGTTTCCGGGCCTTCCAGGTCTTTAAAGAGGTAGCCGCTATTTCGACAAGCTCAAGACCCGAGGCGCGTGCCTCCGGCACCGCATTGAACGTTCCGAAGCGCTGGCTTGCAAGACGTAGATGCACACCGAGCCGGTGCCGCGATGCAAAGATCCGAAGACTCTAAGAGACAGACCAGGTGCAATGAGTGTTATATCACACGTTGACTTTATCCGTTTATTTCCGAAACGCTTTTTGATCCAGGTTAAACTGAATATCGATGTATCCGTGCTCAATGATTATGCAATGCAGTATTATTCTGAAACCGACTCCAAAATAGTTGCTCATATTGAATCGGGTATCGCTACTTTATGGGCAATATTTTTGTTAATCCTTAATTCGTGTGTATTCGTGGTTTCTAAAACAGAACCTAAGTTAACTCATTTTTTTAAGTTATAGCTAAGCCTATAATTACTTGTACAGATCGCATTCAGGTAGAGCAGCACCATCCCGGTGCGCATCTGCCTGGAGGGTCTTGAGCTTGTCGAAATGGCGTAAGCCTGAGCATTCAAACGTTCGTGCGGAGCAGGGACGCGCCTGCGCTACCATTTTGGATAAGAATCATGTGTCCAGATGATTACATACTTAGGCTATAATCAGTATAGCGTGCGATCTTCGGTGCAGTGTCAAAGGCACACACGTCAACATTTCTACAGGAAATTTGCATTACTTCGGCCTAGGCCTTGCCCACCCGACCGCTTCGTTTGCACATATTAGTAGATTGTAGCTCAGAGCAACGAGCAGAGACCTGTAGCCGCTGCGTCTCTACTTCCAAACTCAACTTGTCAGCCACTGCTTTTCCATACCACTCCATAAACGGTGCATCTACCTCAAAAATTTTTTCACAATCCAGACAGATAACCTGTGCCTGAAAGGTGTTGGCCTTCTTGTTTGCCATGTAGAATTTGTAATCCTTGCCTACATCAACCTCCCGAATAAGACTGCTCTCGGTCAATATCGGAAGCGACCGATAGACGGTCGCCCGGGAAACTGAGTCGTCAATGCTGCGGGATCTTGAGAGCAGGTCCTCCGCAGTAAAATGATCTTCGTATTGGTAGGCGGCATCAAAAATGGCAAGACGCTGATTAGTAACACGAAGGCCCTTACTGGTTAGAAACTCCTTAAATGTTTCCCGGACACTCTCTATATCCAAAATTTCCTGATCCATAAGTTTATTTTTATTGAGACACTATTGAGATCAAAAACCGTCAGGCTAACAACAAGTTTTTTACTCGCCAGCTTCTCTCTCGGCACACAAGGATTCAATGTCATCCGCGATTCGTTCTGCTGAGTCGAACTGATCCAGACGTGCCAGATTTGACTTAAGCTTATTGAGCATCCAGTCGTTGAACACGAGACCTTTTACTTCTTCGAGTAACGTGTTCATATTTTTTTCTTCGACGACGACACCGGCACCCTGCTGCTCATGCAAACGTGCATTTGCCATCTGATGGTTGTCAGCCGCATAGGGATAGGGAATAAGAATTGAAGGCGCCCGGCAGCGGATAATTTCAGCGATCGCACCAGCTCCTGCACGTGAAATGATCAAATCTGCAGCAGAGACAACGTCGCCCATCTGATCAGAGAATGACACAAATTTAACTGCTGCATCGCCACCGCTCTTCAAATCGTGCTCGGCATCGCTGTCTGGAGTTTTGCCCAGACCGGTCACACAGTAGACTGAAAGCTTCATAGCTCGCAGTGCTGCAAGATTTTCGATAACCCATTGATTGAGAGAACTTGCACCTTGGCTACCGCCGATAATAACCAGCAGCTTGTTTTTTACGGTGATGCCCAAGCGTTCCCAGGCTTCAGCTTTTAGACAGTGCTTGATGTCCTTGCGAACCGGATACCCGAAATACCTTATCTTCTCCGTTGAAACTGCCTTTAGAAGAACGCCTTCCGGGAGATAGATGCGTCTGGCCAGATACTTAAGCAGTCGAACCGCCTTTCCGGGGCAGCCATTTGCTTCATGCAGTGCAATCGGCACACCTGCAATACGAGCAGCCAGACCCAGACCAACCGAAATAAAACTACCGAATAAAATGACAAAGTCCGCCTTTTTTTTACGTAACAATCGATACGACTGAATACACCCAGTGATCAACCTCCAGAAAAACAGGAGCCTTCTTAGCATGCCTCCGGAAAACCCCTGACCCGGTATTTTATGAAAATCCAGATGCGGATATTTTTTGATCAGTAACGAATCCACCTGCTTTTTACTGATCAAAAGAGTGCAGTTATGACCTCGCGTCTGCAAGGCTTCAGCAAGTGCAATACCGGGAGCCAGATGTCCTCCCGTTCCACCACATGCGATTAAAATACTACTCATAGTTCACGTTGTTTTAGCACTGCCGGCGCTTCCCATGCACGAAAACCATTTAATATAATTCCGATTAAAACAAACATAAATACGAGATTAGAACCTCCATATGATATAAATGGAAGCGACATCCCCTTTGTTGGCAAACAACCCGTAACGACCCCTATATTGATCAATGCCTGCAGTGTGACAAACAGCAAAGCACCCATAACAAGCAAGTACTGGTACACATCAGGCGCGCGCTTTAGTTGTACGATGCCAACATAAAAAAGGAGTATAAACAGTATAACCACTCCTATCGTAAAGAAAAGCCCCAGCTCTTCGCCGACAATTGCAAAGATGAAATCCGTGTGCGCTTCCGGCAAAAAAGCCATCTGCTGTCGACCGGCTCCAAGACCAACGCCCTCGATGCCACCGGCCCCGAAAGCAAGGATGCCCTGCCATAATTGGTAAGAACCGTCACTGCGGTTGCCTTCCACATCCATAAACGAGGTAATGCGCTGCAAACGCACCGGATCTCGGTAAACAGCAACCGAAAATAAAGCGATTGCCAAAACGGCTGTTGGAATCAGAAATTTCAGCCGGATTCCAGCCAGAAAAAGCATCAGTCCGCCAACGGTTCCGCAGAGAAATGCCGTACCAAAATCGGGTTCCATCAGGATTAGGCCACAGATAATCGCAATGATGCCAAACGGAAAAATGTAACCGCGAAGTATATCGTCAAAATAGCGTCTGTTGGCAGCAAGATAGTGTGCCAGCGCAAACAACAAACCTAGTTTTCCGATTTCAGAAACCTGCAAAAGCATTGGTCCCAGATCAATCCAGCGCTGGGCACCATTTACCTTCACACCGATGCCGGGGACTAGAACCAGGACGAGTGTCAAAACGGCAAAACCTGCCAGCAGATAGGCATACTCACGTAACTTCGAAAGGTTCGTAAACATGGCGACGCAAAACGCGGCCAGAGCAATCACGAGCCAAATGAGCTGTTTCCGAAGAAGCAGCGTTGGGTCAGTGGCCAAGGATCTGGATGCGCTGTAAAGTACAACCAGTCCAAGCAGTGTAAGGGAGATGACAATCAGCAGGATGAAGACGCCTGTGTAGGGAATTTTCCATAGATTAGGTCGTGAAACCGTTTGGGTACTCATCGTGTGTGAGTAGACTTGCTGACTGAGATTTTGCCTGAGTGTGTCTTCCTGCTATTCTTCCATTGGAACAACTGGAATTTCATCAACGTCTTCAAAGATTGTATCCGGGTCGATTTCATTCAGTTCCGACTCGATCAACGGATCCGCTTCGACGATTCGTATCGGTACGGGTGTGCTCTTTGTAGCGTTTTGTGTGGGTTTGACCGAAGTGGCTACAGGCGCTTTCTGCTTGTTGGAGACAACAGCAGAGGAACCGTCGATCGGGCCTACCTTCAGTTTTTGACCGATCTGTATCGTACGTGGGTCGGTAATTCCGTTTATGGCGAGCAGTTCTGATGTAGTGATCCCATACTGGCGGGCAATCGTTGCCGGATACTCACCGACTTTGACGATGTGCACCTTGGGATTTCCCATCGATTGTGTTGGTGATACTTGGCTGCCTGTATTTGAAGTAGAAGGGTTGCTGTAGTTAGCAGCGTTGCCGTTCACCGGGACGATCAATTTTTCGCCAACTAGTATTTTGTCAGACGTTTTGTTGTTAGCTGCTTTAATCACGTTTACCGAGGTATCAAAACGCTTTGCAATACGGGAGAGTGTGTCGCCTCTTACAACAGTGTACGTTCTAGACTCTCTGTTATATCCGGAAGGTTGATATGTATCCGCGGTGACAGTATTGATGGTCGCAGTACTTCCTTCGACGGGTATCTCTATCTGCTGGCCAATTGAAAGTACTGAATTCTTGTTTAAGCCATTGGCTGCATAAATATCATCCAAAGAAACACTGTAACGTTTGGAGATTGCCCAGAGACTCTCGCCTTTTTTTACCGTGTGTATTTTAAACGAAGGACCCGCTACTTCAACAGTTGAAGCACCTGAATCCGAAGAAATCGGTGAGAGCTTTGGAGTGATACCTTCAAACTCGGAAAACTCGGCGGAACGATTTGGCGTGAAGCCACTATCCGAACCGGCATTGAAAGCGGGATCGAGTGAAATATCTGTACGCTGAATCGATAGCAAAGTGTCCGCTGAATCCGAAGAGAGCAACGTTTCTAAACCTTTGCTTTGATCGTAAGTTTGCGTAGGTGGTTCCATCGTCGTGCAACTAGGCTGTATAACAAGCGCAGCAATGAGCAAGACGTGAAGGAAAAGACCGAATCCGAGAGCTTTTGTAAGTTTCATAATAGAATAGATATTAAACTTATGAGACTGAAATCAATCAGTGCAATAAATATCCTTCAACTTTAAAATAGTAGTTATGAAAACGTCACCCCGGGCAGCATATCCTGAGAACTGATCAAAGCTTGCAAATCCCGGACTCAACAGAACAACCGAAGGAGTATCCTGCAGCGCTGCTTCGGTAGCCGCCCAAACTGCCTCGATAAAGTCGAGATGACGTTCAAATTGAGTCTTTGTTTCACCAAAACAAGCCTCCAGCTCCCCGGCAACAGAGCCGTATAAAAATGCACTCTTAATTTTTTTAGCCGCCTTGTGGACAAAGGCTTTTAGATCCCCCCCCTTGTAGCTGCCTCCTCCAATCCAATAAATATTGCCGTTGATTGCAGCCAGTGCAGCCAATGCCGCATGAAAGTTGGTTGCTTTTGAATCATTCCAAAAGCTCACTCCGCCCCACTCTGCAACTTTACTCAGTCGATGTGCTGCCAGCTGAAATGTATTGGCGCTGCCAATCAAAGATTCCATGGGGAAATCAAAGTGTGCCCAAAAAGCCGCTGCCAACGAAAAGTTGGCAGACTGAGGATACGTGCGAAAGGTCGATTCGGGCGCGAGTTGTTTCATCCGGGATGAGTTCTCTCGGATAACATAAACATCGGGCGCGTCGCTGAGCGAAGGATCAAAGGCGTGAACGCTCGTTCCGAGGAATGCAGGCGCATTGGACCGCAGACATTTGATCAGCTTTTGCTTTGCTGCAAAGTACTCTTCCATATAAGCATGCCTGTCCAGATGATCCTCGGCAAAATTAGTCCAAAGCAGACCATCCAGATGGAGTCCTCGCGTTAGTTCTGCCTGAAATGAGCTGATCTCACAAACTGCATACGTTGTGTCTGTATTTTGATTACTCAGCACAAAATCACTGAGCGGCATGCCTATATTGCCGGCTTCAACTGCTTGAATCCCTAAATCCTTCATCGATTTAAAAATCAATGACGTCAAAGATGTTTTCCCGTTAGTTCCTGTAATACCGATCAAACGGCCGCGCCAGTGCAACGCCGCAAAACCGAGCTCGCTGTAGCAAGGCTTGGAGGAACCCTCTGCCAGAACACGCCAAGGATGGTTTGCGGCAAACCCCGGACTGAAAATAAAAGCATCAAATTCCTCCAGCAGCGGTCTGTTAAATTCAGACGCATCGCCCTGCCCGCCTTCGTCAAACAAGCAGACTGCTGCTCCCAGACCGGTTGCCAGTGACTGCGCTGACCGACCGCTCACGCCTGCTCCAAAAACAGCGACCCGTTTGAACTCTGCAGATTTATTGGACATTTAACGATAAAGAAGGATTTAAAGATTAGTAGCTAATCCATATAATGTTACACATTAAATCCCATTGCCTTTTTGGTGCTGTGTACAATCAGAACTCCACTAGCGTTTACGGATCAACCAGTCTTTAACTTCAGTAACTGTTTTACACTCAGGAATCCAATCCAGTGCTTCAGGCAAGTCTGTTGTGAATTCGCACCTTAACCTCACCGGTGAAGCACCCGCATGGATTGCGGCATATTGATTGTATATCCTGTCATCGACCAGTATCGTTTCAGCTGCATTGAGACCATATTTCTTAAAACAGGCTTTCAGCATATCTTCCTTGGCAGTATCGTGCATAAACTCACCGTGTTGGACGCACTCTATAGTCAAAAAATCAGTCACCTCAGCAAGCAGGCTGTTCAGAAGTTTTTTCTTGGTTTCAACATCGAATGTCGCCGAGAGCGTAAACTGCCTGTAGCCAAGTTGATCTAGCTCTTTCAATGTTTTGACAACGTCAGGATACAGCGGACGATTGTTAAAAAACTCAGGGCTTGCGCAAAAATCCCGATCCATTTGCTCACCCTTGGTCGGATGTGTTTTCAGCTCCAGAGCGCCATACTTTGCATTGATGGGAAGTACTTTTTCTAAATCCTGCCATTCCAGCTCTTGATAGTCGCTGCTGTAATTCGGATGATTTTTCAGAAAGTTGAAGTACGCAAAATTCAAGTCTGCCAAAACACCATCAACATCCCAAAAAATATTGTTAATTGTCATTGTTTGAACGCTGAACCTTGAGAGCTAATACCAAACGAAAAGAGTTTGAATCCAACAAAGTCTAACTATTCACCATTCTTAACCGAGGGTGCCGTACATGCATAAAGCAATAGCAGCACATTTATTCCGGGCAGCAACAGTAGCAAAGACAGGTAGGCTTCTTTGCCCATGTCGCGCAGACGCTTCAACAACTGCATTAACACCGCAAAATAGCAGATGAGCGCGATTACAATGCTGCAAAAAATGCCCAGCGTAATAAATTCACCATGATGGAAGCTGTGCGCGAAATAAGAATAAGCGACATAGCTTAGACCTAACGCACAAAGCATAAGCGCAATAATGCGAACGATAAAGGTAACACGGCTGAGCCGACCCTGAGAACTGAGAAAATCTGTTTCCATAATATGACAGTAATTATATGAGTTATTTTAATAGATCAAACTTCATCACTAACTTCCGACATTTCGCCTGAGGTATCCACCGACTCTTCTCCGGTATGCTTTTTCTTTTTTCTATCTTTTTCACGGTCTTCTTTCTCAATCTCCTTGAGCATACGACTCTTCTGTAAAGTCTCTTTGTACCCTTTGGGAAGCTGTACATGCATGTCTTGACCTTCGAGCAGTTCGCTCTGGCCGATGGATTTCACCGCTTTTTGCTTTGAAGCGCCTCGACCGTAAGCGGTAACAACTGCAAAGGCATAATCTGGATCACCATCCCCATCGAAGTCAGCAACCTCGCTGATCTTACACTTCCCGAAAACCGAATTATTGATGTACTTCACATATTCCCGTTCAATCGATTCGCCATCAATAACTTTCTTGCCGGTGGCAATCGCCTTCAAAAATGGCAAATTTGCCTGCCAGGTTTTATCTTCGACGTCGATAAATAGTAACAAATCCATCCTTTTCCCTGAAAATTTATACTCCTCGATAAAAAGATAAGGGTACTCTTTGCTCTTGTTTTTGCCCAGTATCTTCAGGTCTTTATCCAGTTTAAGAACATACTGGTTGATGCTGAGATCCATGAATTCCTCGGGTTTGATTATAGTATCGGACATTTAGTATCTTTCCCTTCAAGTTCAGTGTTAGTATAAAGTATCTATTTCAACCGGCTGTAATTTCCAGATCTGTTCGGCATACTGGCTGATAGTACGGTCGGAGGAGAATTTCCCCATGCTTGCGGTGTTGAGAATCGACATCCGAGCCCAGCGTTTCTTATCGCTGTAGGCTCGATCAACATCTTCCTGTGCACGCACGTAGTCAGCATAATCCGCCAGGCACAGGTACGGATCTCCGCCCTCAAGAAGACTCCAGCAGAGCGGCTCGAATGCGTCATGCTCTCCGGGTGTAAAGTAGTCCGAGCGCAACCAGTCGATCACAGCCTTCAGCTCCGGATTATTGTTATAGTAGTCATAAGAGTTGTAACCCTTCATCTTAAGGGCCTCAACTTGCTCCACGGTATTGCCAAAAATGAAGATGTTCTCGACGCCGACTTCTTCACGGATCTCTACATTTGCGCCATCCATTGTACCTACAGTAAGGGCGCCGTTGAGTGCCAGTTTCATATTGCCTGTCCCCGAAGCTTCCTTACCGGCCGTTGAGATCTGCTCGGATACGTCGGCGGCAGGTATCATTTTCTCAGACATCGTGACACAATAATTCTCAGGAAAGACGACCTTTAACTTATCACGGATACGTGTATCCAGATTGATAGTTTCGGCGACTTTGTTGATCGCGCGGATTATATTTTTTGCTAATTTGTAGCCGGGTGCCGCTTTTGCTCCAAAAATGAAGACCCGCGGGTTCATGGCATAGTCAGGATCATTGAGCAACCTGCGGTAGAGCGTAAGTATGTGCAGCAGATTCAGGTGCTGGCGTTTGTACTCGTGCAATCGCTTGATCTGCACGTCAAAAAGTGCATCCGGGTTGATCACCAGGCCGCAGTCTTCCTGTATAAATTGTGAAAAGGTCTGTTTGTTAGCACGCTTGATTGCCATGAAACGTTCCTGAAAATTGGTATCGTCGGCAAATTCTGCAATTGCTTGCAATTGATCCAGCCGCGTCGGCCAGTCAGCACCAACTTTTTCGGTAATCAGCTCGCTTAACCCCGGATTGCAGGCCAACAGCCAACGTCGCGGGGTAATGCCATTTGTCATATTGATTAGCTTGCCAGGATACAGTTCGTTAAAGGTCGCAAACAGATGTTTTTTTAGCAGCTCAGTGTGCAGAGCAGCAACACCATTGACCTTTGATGAGCCAACTACCGAGAGATATGCCATTCGAATCATCTTCGGATTGCCCTCTTCGATGATTGAGAGTTCGGCCTTTTTGCTTCCATCGCCGGGCCATTTCGCCTCGACGACTTCATTCAGGAAGCGTGAATTGATCTCGAATATGATTTCCAGATGCCGCGGCAGTACTTTTTCAAACAGCGGCACGCTCCACTTCTCCAAGGCTTCAGGCAGCAATGTATGGTTTGTGTAGTTGCAGGTCTTGTGCGTGACCTCCCAGGCCTGATCCCAGTCGAGACCATGTTCATCGATCAGCAAACGCATCAGCTCCGGCACGGCAATAGCAGGATGCGTGTCGTTCAACTGTATTGCATTGAAGTCGGGAAAGCTCGACCAGTCTTTGTGGTTCACTCGAAAACGACGTATAATGTCCTTTAGTGAACAACTGACGAAGAAGTATTGCTGCACCAGACGCAATTCCTTGCCGTTTTCCGTCGAGTCATTCGGATACAATACTTTGGAGATTGTCTCGCCGATCGCCTTTTCGCGAACTGCTTCAACATAACCGCCTTCGTTAAAAATTTTCAGGTCAAACTCTTTGGATGCTTTTGAGTCCCAAAGGCGAAGAAAGTTTACCGTACCTCCGCCATAACCGACAATTGCAATATCGTAGGGCACACCTTCGATCGTCTTGCAATCTACCCACGTCGGGCAGAATACTCCCCTATCATTCATCTGGTGTTCGACTCGACCGTAGAGCTTAATTTCCTGCACGTAACTTGGGCGCATCACTTCCCACGGGCAGCCCTTTTCCATCCAGGCATCCGGATGCTCCACTTGGCTCCCGTCCTTGAACTCCTGGCGAAACAGACCGAACTCGTAGCGTATGCCATACCCGATGGCCGGCAAATCAAGTGATGCAAGTGAGTCCAGAAAACAGGCAGCCAGACGCCCCAGCCCACCATTGCCCAGCCCCATATCCGGCTCCTCACCAGCGATTACCTCCATATCCTGACCAAGCTCCTTAAGCGCAGCGCGGGTCTGCTGGTACATGCCTGCATTATAAAGATTGTTCACCAGCAGTCGGCCCATCAGATATTCAAGACTCAGGTAATATGCACGCCTGACTTTCTTCTCATGGTGCACTTGCTGCGTCTTCATAAACCGATCCAATATCCGATCACGCACTGCATAGCTGGTTGCCGTCCACCACTCGCTGTGAGTCGCATTTTCAGGATGACGCGCGAGCGTCAGGCGTAAGTGGTTGAGAATCGAGGACTTGATTGAGTCCTTGGTTATCTTGGTGCTAAAACGGAATGAATCAGCACTGACTGCGTTCAAGGACGAATCAGTGGATGAATCTTCGACAGAGGACGGTTTCTTCTTTTTGGATAGGCGTACCATATGATAAAAGGGTTTACTGAAATGTGCACTGAATAATCGCAAATGTAAAATAGAGACTTGCCGGAAATAAAAATTGCTTGGCTGCACTCATGCAAAATCTGGCTAGTAGAAACACTGAAAGTTCAAAAATTTAAGGATAGTTAGTCTAATAGTTTCCTACTATCGAGCGTTTCAGTATTTTCATTCGACAGGTTTTGTATACTGCTCAATTGCGTTGTTTTCGAAACAGATAATCCGGTGAAATTGAATCTTTGACTTATGAAACAGAAACGAAATGTCTCCTTACCACTTATCTTTATAGCGCTGATTACACTGATTGCAGGCTGTAAAACCGGAACGGATGATGGCAGAGTAGCAGGATTGACACAGACGTATCCACCGGAACAGCCGGTAACGCAGGCAAAACTAGGCGTTGCTTTCTCCGGTGGTGGTACACGGTCCATGATGGCAAGTATGGGGCAAATGCGTGCCCTGCGCGATCTTGGGTTGTTAAATAAGGATAATATCGGCCTGATATCAAGTGTGTCCGGTGGCACCTGGGCAGCTGCTGCCTACGTCTTCCGTGGAGATGAATACATCAACGAAGCATTTCTTGGCACCGGAGTCATTAATCCGCGCAAACTTTTGTGGGACAGTGTTGTGGATTCCCCGGAAAACCTGGCTTACGTACCGGAAAACTATCTGGGTATCGTTCCGACTCAGACTTACATTGAAGACCTATTTCGCAGTGCAATCAAACTCAAGAAAACCTACGGTTACAACTGGTCAGAGATATGGGTGCGTGTTGTTGGCGAAAGGATCCTGGAACCCTTCGACCTGAACCCAATCGACGGAGCGGGAAGACCGTCCCGTTATCTCGGAGATAAACTCGCCTGGGTGTCCAACAATGTAGGCCTTATTCCCGCCAGTGAATTCCAGATCATCCACGATGAAACAGCCCCTCCACTGATTATCAACGGTGCTTTGTTCAGCAATCTTAAAGACCAGCCTCACGAGCTAATACCCTTTGAATTTAATGGCATAAAGACCGGCCTTTCCGCAACGATTACCGAAGACGACTTCACCTTCGGCGGTGGTTTCTTCAATGCATATGCATTTGCATCGACCGAACCTAAAACAGCCCAACAGGACACTAGCGTAAAAGCAAAACTCCTCAAAACATCACTCGCTGACGCCGCCGGCATCAGCAGTGCCTTTTTTGCTACCGCACTGGCAAACCACATCATCTCGACTCTGAAGGAAGACAAATGGAAAATTCAGATGACCGCAGACGACCTATTGTCAAATTTTCTGGTCGAATGGGTTAGTACTCAAAGAGATGCCTGGCTGGAAGAACTGGAGAAAGAGACAACCTTCATACCAATCTATCCCTACTGGTCCGTCGCAAGCATACAGAGCGGAACCGCATATGATAAAAACTTTTACTTTGCCGACGGCGGTGGACTGGAGAACACCGGCATAGCTACACTGGTGAGCAAGGACTACAGACGTATTCTCTCATTCATGAACTCAAATAATCCTCTCGAAATGGAGACATCCGAAGGCACAGAAGTGCTTTCTGTGAAGGACAACCTGGCAGCCCTTTTCGGCTACACACCGATGCTCAAACTGGACGGAGACAATGAGAAAAAGTATTACCGCTTTTCCGAACTAAGCAAATCGCAGTTCAAGCAGTTGGACAAAACGCTTAAACCCTACTATAACAACCAGATCTTTGCCGCCGACGATTTCGAAGCGCTACTCGATGGACTTTACCAGGCCAATGCGGATGAAAATGACCTGGGTGTGCGCGCAGCAACCTTCACACAAACGCTGACCACTGTTGAGAACGAGAAATTCAACATCCGTGGCGGTGAACCAGTACAGGTAACCTGGTACTACCTGACACCTGCAAGCGACTGGACCAACCAGCTAAAAGACCACGTACGTCAGAAACTTGAAAGCGAGTACAGCAACTTCCCAAACTACGACACCGTCAAAGACATCGGAATGGAACCTCAGCAGATTAACCTTCTGGCCCACTTTACATACTGGATGGTCATGGGTTCCGGGCTTAAGTAAATCCTGCCTGAACAGACGGGGATATGATTTTTTCTGCGGGGCAAAATGGTTTCGTTGGGTAGAGCCTGCCTGCGTTGTACAAACTAAAGCGTTTAAACGTTCTATGCGGTGCCGGAGGCACCTGCGCTACCTACCTCGCAGAAAAAATCACACCCTACTGACAATTTTACCACTCGCGAAGGTTGACAGTGACAATTACTGCTACCAACATGCTTGGTTTTTAGGCTCG